>JBBQNT010000479.1:0-1507 GCA_038330215.1 Gemmatimonadales bacterium | reverse complement strand
GCGTGGCTCGACGCACACCACAACGATCCGGACTAGATGCAGCGCGACGTGGCGCACCGAGCCGCGTGCTGCGGAATGACATGCTGGTGTTGGTCGCAGTGTTCACTTGATGTTGTCTACATGTTGTCCCTCTCGAGGAGTTTTCCGATGACCATTCCCCGCTCTCGCAGCATGACGCTCTCCCGTGTGCGCGGGGTGCTTGCCTTGCTCGCGCTGCCGATGCTGCTCGGCGCCTGCGGCTACAATCAGATTCAGACGCTCGACGAGTCGGCGGCTGGAGCGCAGCGCAACATCGAGGTGCAGTTGCAGCGACGCGCCGACCTGATTCCGAATCTCGTGGAAACGGTGAAAGGCTTCGCGGCGCAGGAGAGCGAAGTGCTCACGCAGGTTACGCAGGCACGTGCCGGCCTCACGGGTGCGCTCAATCGCACCGGTGGCGCGGACATGTCCGAGCTGGCGGCCGCGAACGCTGGACTGACGTCGGCACTCGGCCGCCTCAACGTCGTGGTGGAGGCGTATCCGGAACTGCGCTCCAACGAGAACTTCCTGCGTCTGCAGGACGAACTCACGGGCACGGAGAACCGCGTCGCCGTTTCACGCACGGACTACAACGCGGCGGTGGAAACGTATAACGCGTACATCCGGCGCTTTCCGGCGGTAGTGACCGCCAAGGTCACCGGCGCCAAGCCGCGAGAGTATTTCGAGGCCGAGGCCGGCTCCCAGACGGCGCCGAAGGTGGATTTCGGGAAGTAGCGCTCCACGCGACCTGTGGTTCAGCGGGACAGCAACTGACTGGACCACAGAGTTGCGGAGGCAACGGAGGGCGCGGTGGAAGGTCGGCCAAACACCGGCGACCGCACGCGAACCGCTTCGCGCGCGTCGCGAGCACCGCGTCTACTACGCCCCGGGTGTCTCGGCGACTGGACGTGGAAAGAGCGGTGCGCCCTTGGTCACTCGCCAGCCCGTGACATCAAGGGTCGGAAGGTCCGCCATGGCGACTTCCGACACCTGTGACGCGCCGCCAAGCGACTCCCACAGGATCTGGCTGCGCTCGGGCATGAAAGGCGAAAGCTGCACGGCATGACGCGCGAGTCGGCGAATGAGTGACGCGAGCACGCGATCAAGGTCCGTAGCGGCATCTAGGTTCTTGGCGAGCTGCCAGGGCTGCATGGCCTGCGTGAACTCGTTCGCGCGCGAGACCTGGCGGGCAACGGCGGCCAACGCTTCGTGCAGCAACCACCCCCGTGACCCGTCGAGCGCAGCGTGGTATTGCGCAACATCCTCGAGATCCAGGGCTTCATCATCATCGGGGGAGGCATTGGGCACGACGCCGTCGCGATACTTCTCCACCATCGCCACGGCGCGACTGCCCAGATTGCCGAGGGCGTTGGCGAGATCGGAGGTGTAGCGTTCCTCGAAACGTTCCCACGAGAAGTTGCCGTCGCCGTCGAACGGGACTTCGCGCAGCAGTACGTACCGGAACGCGTCGGCGCCGTAACGGTCGATC
>JBBQNT010000478.1:0-1517 GCA_038330215.1 Gemmatimonadales bacterium | reverse complement strand
CGCGTCCCACAGCGCCTCCAGCAACAGCGCGCTGCCGATCGACGACGCGCTGCCGCCGCTACATGCCGCGTTGCTCGAACGATCGGTAGCCGTGCTCGAGGCGCCGCCCGGTGCGGGCAAGACCACGCGAGTGCCACTCAGTCTGCTCGATGCGCCGTGGCTGCGCGGGGCGCGCATCCTCATGCTCGAACCGCGTCGGCTCGCGGCACGCGCTGCGGCGCAGTACATGTCGCGCCTGCTCGGCGAGACAGTTGGCAATACGGTGGGCTATCGCGTGCGAGGCGATTCCCGCACCAGTGCCCGCACACGCATCACAGTCGTCACCGAAGGGGTGCTGACGCGCATGCTCGCCAGCGATCCAACGCTCGATGGTGTCGGCCTTGTGATCTTCGACGAGTTCCATGAACGCTCGCTGAACGCTGATCTCGGGCTCGCGCTCACACTGCACACACAGTCGTTGCTGCGAAACGAACTGCGCGTGCTGGTGATGTCCGCAACCCTGGATGGCGCCGCGGTTGCAACGCTGCTCGCCGATGCGCACGGAGACGCGCCCGTGATCCGCAGCATCGGACGCATGTTTCCTGTGACCACGTGCTATCGTCCGCCGCGCCCGGCCGACTCACTTGAATCGCACGCGGCCCGTGTTGTACACGACGTGCTGGATGCCCATGACGGCGACGTGCTTGTCTTCCTGCCCGGCGCGCGAGAAATACGGCGTACCGCATCGCTGCTCGCCACACACGTCGCCGAACGCCGCGAACCACGCGTCAACATCCACGAACTCTTCGGCATGATGCCGCTTGCAGCGCAGGACGCGGCCATTGCTGCTGCGCCACCGGGCGCTCGCAAGATCGTGCTGGCGACGTCGATCGCGGAGACCAGCCTCACAATCGAGGGCGTGCGCATTGTGGTGGACGCTGGTCGTGCCCGGCTGCCTCGCTATGATGTGCGTGTCGGTCTGTCGCGTCTCACCACCGTTCGCGTGAGTCGCGCCGCTGCCGACCAGCGCCGAGGCCGCGCCGGTCGCGTAGCACCCGGACACTGTTACCGGCTTTGGGACGCGCACGAAGACGCCATGCTGCCGCCGCGCACCCGACCCGAGATTCTCGATGCCGACCTCACGCCGCTCGCGCTTGAACTGGCCGATGCGGGCATCGACGATGCAGCTGCCTTGCGCTGGCTCGATGCGCCGGGCGTCGCCGCACTCACGCAGGCGCGCGAACTACTCATCATGCTCGGCGCGCTCGACGCGGATGCGCGCATCACACCGCGTGGTCGTGAGATGGCGGCACTGCCTGTGCACCCGCGGCTGGCGCATATGATGCTGCACGCGAAGGCGCGCGATGCTGCTGTACTTGGCGCAATCGTGGCCGCCCGCCTCGAAGAGCGGGACGTGCTGCGCGGCTCGGGCGGGCCGGCGCCGTCGGATCTCCGGCTACGCGTGGAGCTGGTGCAGGGTACCAGCGCCGACGCGATCGCTCGCGACCTGCACGGCGCCGTGGTCGACCGTGAGGGCG
>JBBQNT010000477.1:0-1521 GCA_038330215.1 Gemmatimonadales bacterium | reverse complement strand
TCGTGACGTCGCGCCCCTCCATGCGCGTTTCGGCGCAGCGAACACGAAGTCGATTTCCTTGACGGGCGTGTCGGATGGGAAGGTGAAGCGTTCGCCATTCTTGACCGCTTCCATTGCGCGCTCCCTGAACAGCGCGATCGTACGCGAGCCCGGCTCGTCGTTGAAGTCGCCAAGCACCACGTATGGCCGCGACAGAGTATCGAGCACACGGGTGAGCGCTTCGGCCTGGGCATAGCGCAGCGTGTCGTTGCCCACCCAGTCGAAGTGCACGTTGATCACTGCGATGGTGTCGTTGCCCGGAAGCGCGATTTCCACGAGCAGCGCGACACGTGGCTCATTGCCGTCGGGCAGACGAATCGCCTGAGAGCGTACGATCGGGTGCCGAGACAACAGCGCGAGTCCGTACTCGCCGCCCTGATACGGCATGAATGCGCCGAACCCCGCGTGCATGCCCAGCAGCGCGCCGAGTGAATCGGCCTGCGCTGCGCCGCCACTGCGCGTGACGCGTTGGTCGACTTCCTGCAGCGCGATGACATCGGCGTCGAGCGCGCGCAATGCGTTGGCAGTGCGCGGCAGGTCGACGGCATTGTCAGTGCCGGCACCGTGGCGGATGTTGTACGACACGATCGAGAGTTCGGACGGGACTGTGGTGCTGACCGCCGTTGCGGATGCGGACGCTGTGCGTGGACCGGAGGCCGATGTTGCCGATGCGGACGCTGTGGTTCGACCGGAGACCGATGTTGCCGATGCGGACGCTGTGGTTCGACCGGAGACCGACCTTGCGGGTGCGGATGCGCTGGCGTGTCTGCCAAGCGCCGAGCGGTGTTCGTTGCCCGCGGATCGAACGTCGCGCTGCGCCTGCGTGATCGCGGAGCGTGTAGCGGGAGACAGGCTATCCCGTTCCACGTCGCGCACCGTCGCGAGCACATCCACGTAGTACTGCGTCCAGGTGTCGATGATATCGCGTTCATGTACGAGCACGGAGTCGCGTGATGACCCGGACGCGTTGGCGATGTTGGTGGTGGCGAGCGCCGCTTCGTCAGCCAGTCGCGCCAACGCTGCACTGCGCGCCTCGAATACGATCCTGAGCGCCGTCGCATGATCGCCGCCGATCAGCGGAAGCGCGCTGGTGAGCGCCGTGATGGCGACGTTCCGCAACGTGTTGGCCGACACCTTGTCCAGACGGTCACCATCCGTGTGGTAGAACTGGTCGGTAAAATGCCAGAGCAACAAGCCCGGCTTGTTCGCGCGAAGAAAGGGCGTGTGATCGCTGCCGCCTTCGAACGGATTGCTATTCACCACCCAGTTGTTCGTGGCCGCGTGAGCGAGTGCGCGCGCGAGCACGTAGTCGTTGAAGTAGTGCGGCTTGAGATCGGCTTTCGTGAGCGGACGACCGCCCCACTCGCTGTGTTTGTCCTTGCCGCGCGTCCAGATCGCCGACGGATCGGGCATTTTCTCGATGAGAAACGTGCCGCCGGTCTTTTCGGTGTCTTCACCCACCATGTCGAGCGACATGCCCCA
>JBBQNT010000476.1:0-1532 GCA_038330215.1 Gemmatimonadales bacterium | reverse complement strand
CGCGAGGCCCTGGAAATGGTGCGCGCCGATCCAGGACGCTTTCGCCTGGTACTGCTCGACCTCACCATGCCGGACATGGGCGGCGACGAGACCTTTCGCGAGCTTCGAAGCGTCGCGCCTCTGCTCAAGGTGATCCTGATGAGCGGCTACAACGAGCAGGAAGTGACGCGTCAGTTCGTGGGCCGCGGGCTCGCGGCGTTCCTGCAGAAGCCGTTCCGGGCGGAGGAGCTGGACAACGCGGCCCGCAAAGTTCTCGGCGAGGCCTGACGTGGCGCGTTAGCTGCGTCGGTGTGGGGCCCGAGCGTCGCCGCGGGCGGCCGCCCCGGTCGCGCCGAGCCGGCCGCTACGACGGCAGCGCCTCCACCGGCGCCGGCTGCACACGCGGCGAGGAGACTTTGCGCGCCGCCCGCCACTTCACGAGCTGGTCGAAGTAGGTGTAGATCACCGGCGTCACGTACAGCGTGACAAGCTGAGAGAACGCCATGCCGCCAACGACCGCGAGGCCCAGCGGTTGCCGCGACTCCGCACCGGCGCCGTAGCCCACCGCGATCGGCATCGTGCCCATCAGCGCCGCGAACGTCGTCATCATGATTGGACGAAAACGCACACGCGCCGCCTCCAGAATCGCCGTCGTGGCATCGAGGCCACGCTCGCGCTCCGCTTCGATCGCGAAGTCGAGCATCATGATCGCGTTCTTCTTCACCAATCCCACCAGCAGCACCACGCCCACGAACGCATAGACGCTCAGGTCCTTGTCGAAGATCAGCAGCGTGAGCAGCGCGCCCACGGCCGCGAACGGCAATCCTGACAAAATCGTGATGGGATGGATGTAGCTCTCGTACAGCACGCCCAGCACCACATAAATCACGAAGATCGCGACCACGAGCAGCAGCAGCAGTCCGTCCTGCGCATCGGCAAACGCCTTCGTGTCGCCGGTGAGACTGGTCGTGATGTCGGCCGGCAACTCGGCCGCGGCCAGCGATTCGACCGCCTCGACGGCAGTGCCCAGTGCAACACCCGGACGCAGATTGTACGAGATGGTGACGGCGGGAAGCTGTCCGACACGTTGCACCGAGAGTGGTCCGAGCCCACGCGAGAAACTCGCCACCGCGCCCAGTGGCACGAGCGAGCCGTTGTCCGAACGCACGAAGAGTTGCTTGAGCGCTTCCACGTCGCGCTGATACTGCGGCTTGAGTTCCATGATCACCCAGTACTGATTCGCCTGGGTAAAGATCGTGGAGACCTGACGCGAACCGTACGCGTTGTACAGCGCGCGCTCGATCTGGCCCGCCGTCACGCCCAGCACCGACGCGCGCTCGCGATCGATGTTTACCGACACCTGCGGATTGCCGATTTGCAGGTCGCTCGTGACCGCCTCGATGAGCGGGATCTCGCGCATCTTCGCCTCGAATGCGCGCGCGGCCGTGTACAGCTCGGCGATCTCCGTGGCCTGCAGCGTGATCTGGTAGGAACTGCTCGAGCGCACGCCGCCAATGCTGATCGGCGGCGGATTGCGGAAGAACGTCTGCATG
>JBBQNT010000475.1:0-1555 GCA_038330215.1 Gemmatimonadales bacterium | reverse complement strand
ATCGTGTACGGCGGGCAGCTTCGTCGCGACGTGGTCTCGTCACGCCGCGTGTGGCTGGAAGATGCGCTCACGGGCGAAGATATCACGCTGCAACAGGTAGGTGTGTATGCGCAGACGGAGACGCCGGTCAATGAGTATGTGAAGGTGGTGCTCGGCGCACGCTATGACGCGCCCGAGTTCTATGACAACCAGTTCTCGCCGAAGGCGGCGCTGCTCGTTTCGCCTACCGAGAACAACACCTTCCGGCTCACCTACAATCGCGCGTTCAAGTCGCCCACGATTCTCCAGACGAGCTTCTACTATCGCGACTTCCAGCCGTTCGTCGGCGTGTTCGGCAATCGCGATGGTTTCGAAGTGCGCAATGCCGCCGGCGACGTGGTGCGCACGCTCGACGCCGTACAACCGGAGCTCAACAATACGTTCGAGCTGGGATACAAGGGCGTCATTCAGGACAAGCTCTTCCTCGAGGTCGCCGGCTGGATGTCCCGCTACGAAGCGTTCCTGAGCCCGCTGGTGGTCGTGGCCAATCCGTTCGCCGGTGCCGCCAGAAGCTTCGCATACAATGCACGAACGGGAACGAAGTACACCAACGCCGCCGGCGGCGATCAGATCGCGCTCACGTACTTCAACCTCGGCAAAGCCACCCTCTCGGGCGTCGACGCCGGCTGGCGCTATCTGATTACGCCAACGCTAACCACAAGCGGTACGATGTCGTTCATGAAGCTCGATTCCATCGCCCGCGAGGTGGGCGATCCGATCGAGGCGACCGCGCTCAATAGCCCGACGTCCAAGTTCACGGTTGGCATGGAATCATCGGCGCTGCCGTTCAGCTCGTTCGGCGGGTTCACGCTGCGCTTCGTCAAGGACTACCAGTTCCGCTCCGGCGTGCACAATGGCCAGATCCCCGGGCTGCTGGGACTCGACTTCAATCTCGGCTACCGGCTCCCTTCGCAGCGCGCGCAGATCAACCTGTCGGTGCAGAATGCGTTTGTCTGCACGAGCGGCACGACCGCGCCGCCGGCCTTCCTCGCCGGTGCGTCGCCAGCGACCTTCACCAACGGATGGGAGTGTGGCTTTGGCCGCGAGCATATCGAACTGCTCAACATGCCGGCGATCGGATCCATGGCATTCCTCGGGATCCGGTTCGATCTTTGATTTCATGCGGACTTTCGGCCTGATTGCGTTGGTGGCGTGCACCGCCGGGACTTCCCCGACGGTGGCTCGCGACGTGGTGCCGGTCCCGCTTGGGAGTGACGCGACGATGGATACCCTGCCCGGACAGACGCTTAGCGGCACGCACACGTTTGGTGCAGAATCTCGCGCCTACCGCCTGTATGTGCCGTCGAGTCCGGCTACCGACTCGCGCCCGATGCTCGTGTTCCTGCATGGCTGCACGCAGGATGCCGATGACGCGCTGCGCGGCACGCAAATCAGACAGCACGCGGAACGCGCGGGCATTCTCGTACTGGCGCCTGAGCAAACCGTCAACGCACATCCGCAGAAGTGCTGGAACTGGTATGCGTCCGCGCATCAGCAACGCGATGCGGGTGAGCCC
>JBBQNT010000474.1:0-1577 GCA_038330215.1 Gemmatimonadales bacterium | reverse complement strand
ATGATGTTTTGCGGGTCTATTTCACCTTTACTCCCAGAGGAGGGCGCTAGCGTGATGCACGCGCGTCCTCATTCGTTCGTTCGGCGCGCTGCGGTGCGTGCTGCGGTGCGTGCTGCTGTCGCCGTCGCCGTGATCGCTACGTTGCTGTCGCCGTTCGCCACGCCTGCGTTCGCGCAGGATCGTCCGGCCGGCGTGAGCCTGAGCCTCGAGTACGAGCCCGGCCGCAAGATCGCGCTCATGGTGCTTTCGATCAATGGCGCAGGCGGCGACTCGATCAAGACCATTCTCGAGCGCGATCTCGATTTCAGCGACCGTTTCCAGCACGTGCCGTCGGTTTCGTCACCGGCGCCCGGTCAACCGGTGAACTATGCACTGGCCGCCGCGGCCGGCGCGGCTGGTGTGGTGCAGGGACAGCTGCTGTCGTCGGGCTGGTTGCGCGTGTTGCTGCACGATGTCGCCAGCAAGAAGGTCATTCAGCAGAACGACTTCCCGCTACCGACCTCGGTGAACACCGACAACTGGCGCATGGGCGTGCACCGCATCTCGGACCAGATCGAGCAGTGGATCACCAGCCAGCCGGGCATCGCCGCCACGCGCATCGCCTTCACGCGCGACGAGCGCGTGTGGGTGGTGGACAGCGACGGTGCCAACCCGCGTCCGGTCACGCCGCGCGGGCTGTCTCCCAAGTGGCATCCGTCTGGACGCTATGTGGTCTACCACTCCTTCGACGAGGACCGCATTCGACTGTACGTCACCGACGTCATCACGGGTGCGCAGCGGTCGCTTACCAATGAGAAAGGCGCGAATGATCTGACGCCCGCGATCGCGCCGGACGGTCGCTCCGTCGCATTCAGCCGCAGCGTGGAAGCCACGGCGGGGCAAACGGATCTGTTCGTCATGCCGTTCGACGGGGGACGCCCGACGCGCATCTCGGTGGCGCGGGGCAGCATCAATCTGGCGCCGAGTTGGAGCCCGGATAGCCGCCGCCTGACGTTCAGTTCAGACCGCAGCGGGCGCAATGAGATATATATTGCTGATGCTGACGGAACGAATGTGTCCGTGCTGTCGGCGGATGCGTATGGCGAGCGGAACGTGCGCGCCGACCCGCGCTGGTCACCGGACGGCCGCTTCGTGGCGTTTTCGTCGGAAGTGGGCGGGACGCAGCAAATCCTCACCCTCAATCTTCGTGACCGTTCGGTGGCGCGACTCACCAGCGATGGTCGCAACCAGACGCCCGCATGGGCACCGGACGGACGCCATGTGGCGTTTGCCTCGACTCGCGGCGGATCGGAGCAATTGTGGATTGTCGACATTGAAAGCGGCCGCATGCGCCAGTTGACGCGCGGCAGCCGAGCACGATTCGCCGACTGGTCGCCGCGCCTGACGAGCACCCCGTAGTGGAAGTGCCGACGTACCAAGTTCTTGTCTCGTGATTTTCCTTCACTAACCTCTGATTCCGTTCACAGGAGACGTCTCTGATGACCCGAATGAATCGTTTGGCCGTACTGCTGATCGCGCTCCCGCTGGCCGTGTCGGCCTGCAAGAAGAAGCCCGCCCCGGTCGTTCCCGAGCCGCAG
>JBBQNT010000473.1:0-1585 GCA_038330215.1 Gemmatimonadales bacterium | reverse complement strand
TTGCCCGCCGAGCTGCCGGGGACCATCAGCGGAGCCGTGCCAGTCCGAGCCGCCGCTGGGCAGAAGGCCAACGCGTTCGGCGCGATCATAGATACGTTCCGCGAGTGCCTGCGGATGACTGGGATGCAGCACTTCCACAGCGTCGAGTCCCACGGCGTGCAGCTTGCGCAGTCGCGTCTCGGTTGCGAGGTCTGCAGGGTGCGCCCACACCGCGATGCCGCCCGCGCGATGGATGAGCGCGCACGCCTCGGGCACCGTCATCTGCCCCTTCTCCACGTACGCCGGTTTGCCCCAGCCCAACCACTTGTCGAACGCTTCGCGAAAGTCGCGCACCCATCCGCCTGCAATGAGCGCGCGCGCGAGATGCGGACGACCCACCGCGCCCACCCCCGCCTCGCGCAGCACTGATTCCATCGTCACGGGAATGGCAAACGAATTGAGCGCGCGCACCATCGACTCGGCGCGCTGGATTCGTTCGGTGCGAAACGCCCGCAAATCGGCCTCGATCGCTTCGCGGTTCGCCAGATGGAGCCCGAGCAGGTGAAACTCATCGCCATCGAAATGCGCGGCGAGTTCAACGCCGGGCACGATGCGCACGCCCAACCGCTCACCAGCCACCTCCGCTTCCGCGAGTCCGCTGACCGAATCGTGATCCGTGATCGAGATGGCCGCCAACTTCGCGCGCGAGGCGGCTTCGACGACTGCTGTTGGCGAAAGCACACCGTCGCTGGCGGTCGTGTGCACCTGCAGGTCCACAAAACGCGGCGTTGGCAGGGTCGCGGTGACAAGCACTTGTTCGGGTGAAGGCGCCGGACCGTGCTCTGTCACGCGCGGTAACCGGCTTCCGGTGCGCGCGCGCTCGACTGCGACATGTGAAACAGTCGTGTCAGCTCGTCGTCCGTCATCTCCGCGAGCGCCTGCTCGCGTGCACGCGTGTGCTGCGGTGCGTAGCGCGTGAGGCGCACTTCACGATCGTCCGCATCACCGGCCACGAAGATGAGCGAGAACTCGTCTCCCACCGATGACGTGAGAAAACCGCTCGGATACACACGCCATGCGCGGCCACCAACGACGATCTCGCGACTGGGCATCAGCGCAGCTCCACCGAATGCCACAGCACGGCGGGCGGCCGTCCGAGGCCGAGGGCCTCAAACGACGACGCATCTTTCGCCTCCGCGAATTCCAGAAAGCGCGACGCGTCATCGCCCTGCTCGAACGCCCAGAACTGCACGCCTGCACTCACGCAGCGATCGCGAATGTCGCGAAGCGATGCCACGTAGGCTTCGCGCTCCGCTGACGATACACGACGCTCTGTGACGAGCAGGGCGCGGCGTTCACTCATTCGACCGACTCGCCCACGTTCTCGAGCGACGCCTTGAGGTCGGCCATGAACTTGTCAGCATCCGCACCGTCGACCACGCGATGATCGAACGAGAGCGAGAAATACGCGCACGTACGAATGGCGATCGTGTCTTCACCGTCGGTGCCGGTGATGACCTTGGGCCGCTTCTCGATGGCGCCAAGTCCGAGAATCGCGGTGGTGCCCACCGGCACGATGGGCGTGCCGAGCAGCGATCCGAAGACG
>JBBQNT010000472.1:0-1614 GCA_038330215.1 Gemmatimonadales bacterium | reverse complement strand
GGCCTGGTTCCGGCACTGGAACCCGCACGTGAGCTGGCGCGAGTTCCGCAGCCTGAGCGACAACTTCCGGCAGACGGGCTACTACCACCTCGATGTCACCGAGATCGAGCTCGCCAGCGGCACGCGGTTCGGTCCGGAGCTGAACATCTCGCAGGAAGGACTGCAGTCGCCGTTCGAAATCTCGCCGGGCGTTGTGCTGCAGCCGGGTCAATACCAGTGGAACACACTCGGCTTCGATTACACCACCAACCCCAGCGCCGATTTGTGGGCCACTGGACGCTTCGACGTGGGAGAGTTTTGGACAGGCACTCGGCGCGGCGGAAGCGGTACTGTCACTGTGCGGCGCGGCGCCACGTTTTCGGGCTCCATACTGCTCGACTACACCGACGTTCGTTTGCCTGAAGGCAACTTTGTGCGATCGCTCTCGGCGCTGCGGCTCAACTACTTCTTTACGCCGCGCCTGTTCGTGCAGACGCTCACCCAGTACAACAACCAGCAGCGATTTGCCAGCGCAAACGTGCGCGTGGGATGGCTCAACACGGCGGGCACGGGACTGTTCATCGTCTTCAATGACGGACGCGTCGCGGAAAGCGCCTTCGACTGGCAGCGTCCGCAGCAGCGCACGGTATTCGTGAAGTTCACGCGACAGTTTGGAACGAGCGGTTGAGACGTGGTCGCACGCTTCTCTATTGATCGCGAGCCGCTGCCAGCGGCTCTTCCGTCCAGTTTTCCACCACCACCATCACCCCCGCACGCGATCCGTCGGCGCGACGCACCATGAGGAAATGACTCGTCCGTCGCCCGCCCTTCCGATTTCGACGGTGCCGTGCGTGGAGTGAATCCCGATGGCTTTCGCTCCAGGCGCACCGGAGCGGCGCTTCCTTCCGCAGATTCGGCTGAGGTGAGTTGGCATCGGCAAAGTGATTTCCACGCAGGGACTATGACTCAGGTGCGATGGCATTGCCCGAGTTGGCGCGCTATTGATCAGAGACGGGATCACATCACATACGCCGATTGCGCGCACGTGATCCATGCGGGCTCTACTGGAGTTCTACACATCAGTCTGAGTTGCTGCGGAGACGCGCACTCTGTCCCGCATGTTGCTTCGCATCACCTCGTGACACGAACACGTCACCCACCGGAGAGATCACATGACCGAACGCCAGAAGCAGCACCAGGGACGCAGTGAAGGAGACGAGACCACGCTCGAGGGGCGCGACATCAAGGCCGACGCGGTGGCCGGCACGGGTGATGAACACGTGAGCGGCGCGTTCGGGGAAGAAGAGGAGTCGAGCGAGGACGCGTCGCACGTCGCGCGACTGCTCGAGCGTGCGAAGAAGCACGGTCCGAGCAAGGCCCCGGAGGGTTGAGGCAGGCGCAAGCGTCGCAATCGTCGAGAGGATACCATCTCACCTCAAGGAGGCAATCATGACGGACAAGCAACGTGATTCAGAAAAATCCGAGAAGCAGAAACCAACCCACGCTCCCAGTGACGTAGCCGAGCAGGTACCAAAGAATCCGCCGCCGCCGAATCGGTCGCAGGTAGCGGATATCAATCCACCCAGCGCGCCGCCGGGTCATCGGGATCGCGAACAGATCTAGCACCCGAACGTT
>JBBQNT010000471.1:0-1615 GCA_038330215.1 Gemmatimonadales bacterium | reverse complement strand
CGCGATATGCAGCGACGCATCACTGTTCCCTGCCGTCAGCACATCACGAATGCCGGTACGCAGTGCCTCGCGAAACTCGTCTTCGGTCTTGATTGCACCGCGCTTGGCCAGCCGTTCGACTTCCTCCACGAGACGCAGCGTAGTGGGCACGCCAAAGTCCGCCTCGAGCAACAGCGACTCGAGCGCTTCGAGCGATCCCGGATTGACACCGCCGCGCATGAGCACGCCGACATCGGTTAGCGCGAAATCCTTGACCTTGTCCCACAAGGAGCGCTTGGGTGTGTCACCCTCGCGCTTGAACAATCGTTTCATGTCATCTCACAAACAGGGACGTTAGCGAAGTCCAGCCGCGCGTCGCAGCAACCACTCCGCGCACAGCAACAGCAGCGCCAGCACGAACGGCCAACTGCGCTCGAGCAGCGGACGCGGCACCGCATCGAGTGGCTCGGCGGAACTGATCGTCGGCACCGATACCGGCGCGCGCGGCACCCACTCTCGCGACGGATTCACGACCAGTCGGCGCGTGCTGGCGCCAACCTGCACCTCATACACCCCTTCCGGCAGCGCGGATGTGCGCGCCACGTCCTCGTCGCCCGCGAAGCGAATCTGCAGCGAGTCCACGCCGCCACGGGTGGAGCGAAGGACAACCGTGGCGATACTGTCGGTGTTCCCGCGACGCCAGGCGAGCGATTCTCCAGCACGCACCAGGCGATTGCTCAGCGTCACGCCAGCGCCGTCACCTTCAGCCGCCGCCATCCAGTCGAATATAGCGCCCCAGAACGCCGAAAACGCATCCGCGCCGCGTCCACTGCGAACGGTCCACGACGCAAATCCGGACCCCGAAATGCGAAGCTGGCGAGCGCCGCCGCGTGTGTTGAGCGACGCGATAGCGCGTGGCGTGCCGGTGCGTCCGGCGCGTGCTTCAAGCAGCGGGATGCCGCCGGGGCCCAGCGCAGGTCCGAGGTCGAGCGGCGCGAGTGAATCGAGAGGCAACCCGTCGAGCACAGCGGAGATCGGTGACGGTGGCGCGCCGCTCACGAACCATTCCGTACGCGTATTCATCTCACCCGCACGAAGCGGCGGACGCGGCGGCGCGGGCGTCCACAGCACCATCGCACCACGTCGCTGCGCGGCGATGCCGCTCCAGGCCGTGTCGCCGTGCAGCACGAGCAGGCCGGCTTCACGTGCCCTGCGCTGTACTTCGGCCTCGGTGATCGGCGCGAGCGTGCCTTCCTCGCGCCACACGCCAGGTGCTACGCGCAGGTAGGCGCGCGCCGGCAGCATCACCGTGCCGCGCAGTACGCGCAGCACTTCGCGCACATCGAGATCGGGCACGGTCGTGACGAAGACGACGCGCGGACGATCCGTGATGTCGATGGTGGTGGAGAGCGTGTCGTTGCGCGGTTCGATGTCGTTCGACACTGTGGTGATCGCGGAGAGCAGGCGCTCGCCCGAACCGCGTGGCAACGGCACACGCACCGACACGCGGCGTGACGCGAACGCATCCATGGGCTGCACCACGGTGCGCGCGAGCTCGGCGCCATCGAGTTGCACGACGAATGTGCCGCCCTCAACGCCAGCGCCACCGGAGACGATGGTGCTTTGCACCTCCACC
>JBBQNT010000470.1:0-1622 GCA_038330215.1 Gemmatimonadales bacterium | reverse complement strand
ACCATGAACCACAGGTACGGAATGGCGAACACGAGCCCCACGCCCCGCGCCACGATGCGGTGAAACCACTCCCACCAATAAATCAGCTTGAAGCCGCTGAGCGAGATGTCCCGGTGCGTGGTCTGCGCCTGCGGAATCTTCCGGAACTCGGCGAACGCGTCCGCCCACGCCGCATCGGTCATGGGCGGCAGCACGCCCGACACCGGTTTCCATTCGGTGATCGAGAGACCGCTCTCTGTGAGTCGCGTAATGCCGCCCACCGCCACGGCCAGGAAGACCGCCACGATCGACGCGAACAGCCAGCGACGCAGAGCGATACGATCGCGCTCGGGCAAGGCGCGCACGACGGGAGCAGACGGCGTAGTCACCCCTGAACGCTCACCGGGTGCAGGCTGGGCGTCAAGCGTGCGATTGTGTCGCCTTCGGACGCCACCGCCCGGATTCGACTAGGTTTGGGGCTTCGAATATCTGTTCCTCCGGAGACTACCCGTGGCCACGATCCTGCAATCTCTTCCCGTCGGCGAAAAAGTCGGCATCGCGTTTTCCGGCGGCCTCGATACGAGCGCCGCGCTGCACTGGATGCGCGCCAAAGGCGCCGTCCCGTACGCGTACACGGCCAATCTGGGTCAGCCGGACGAGACGGACTACGACGAGATCCCGCGCAAGGCCATGGAATACGGCGCTGAGCAGGCGCGCCTCATCGATTGCCGTGATCAGTTGGTGGCCGAGGGTATCGCGGCCATCCAGAGCGGCGCGTTCCACGTGACCACGGCCGGTATCACGTACTTCAACACGACGCCGCTCGGCCGTGCCGTCACCGGCACGATGCTCGTGGCCGCGATGCGCGAAGACGATGTGCATATCTGGGGCGACGGCAGCACGTTCAAGGGCAACGACATCGAGCGCTTCTATCGCTACGGATTGCTCACGAATCCCGGGCTGCGCGTCTACAAGCCGTGGCTCGACCAATCGTTCATCGATGAACTCGGTGGACGCAAGGAGATGTCGGAGTATCTCGTGCAACACGGGTTCGCCTACAAGATGAGCGGCGAGAAGGCCTACTCCACCGATTCGAACCTGCTCGGCGCGACGCATGAAGCCAAGGACCTCGAGTTCCTGGATCGTGGCGTGCCGATCGTGCAGCCGATCATGGGCGTGCCCTTCTGGCGCGATGATGTGGACGTCAAACGCGAGACAGTGAGCGTGCGCTTTGAGGAGGGCACCCCGGTCGCGCTCAACGGCACGTCGTTCGACTCGCTGCTCGACCTCTTCCTCGAGGCCAATGTGATCGGCGGACGTCACGGGCTCGGCATGAGCGATCAGATCGAGAATCGCATCATTGAAGCGAAGAGCCGCGGCATTTACGAAGCGCCCGGCATGGCGCTGCTGTTCATCGCGTACGAGCGCCTGATCACCGGCATTCACAACGAAGACACGATCGAGCAGTACCACCTGAACGGTCGTCGGCTCGGACGCTTGCTGTATCAGGGGCGCTGGCTCGACTCACAGGCGATGATGTTGCGCGATTCCGCGCAGCGCTGGGTCGCGCGCGCAGTTACGGGCGAAGTCACGCTCGAGCTGCGCCGCGGCAATGATTACACGATCCTGAACACGACGAGCCC
>JBBQNT010000469.1:0-1624 GCA_038330215.1 Gemmatimonadales bacterium | reverse complement strand
CGTGTAGCGGATGTCCGGCATGTACACGGCGTATCCGCGACTCGTGTAGATGCTCGGCGTGTACGAGCTGCTGAACGACGGAGCATAGAAGTTGTGCAGGTTGTCCGACATCTTTTCGTAGATGTACGTGACGGTGGGATACTTCTTGCCTTCTTCATAGCCCGCGGGCAGGAACAGTGCACCCTGCAGGGTATCGCCCTTGTCACTCACGTAGTTGACCAGACGCGCACCGGCGCTCCATGCGAGGCCGTTCATATCGGGCGCGCCATCGGTGAGGCGCAGCGAGTCGCCACTCCACGAAATCTTCCAGTAGTCCGGATAACGCGCTGCGGTGGAGATACTGGCCACCCACACGTCCGCCTTGCGTGCCTTCATGGGATTGACGCGTGCGTCACGCCAGTCGAGCGCGGTGATGCGATTAGCCTTCGGATCAATGCGAAGGATGCCTTCCTTCTTCGTGCGCTCGTCGCGCGCGGTGATGATAAACGGCTCGCTCATGTTCACGCCGCGTTGACGCGGATCGGTGATGAGCGGACGGCCGTAACGAATGCCTTTCGCCTTGCCGTCCCGCGTGAGGTTGACGGGCTCGCCGCCGCTCACGTTCACGCGATACACATCCCAGCCATCACTCGCGAGAAATGCGCTGCCATCGCTCGCCCAGCCAAACAGCGGATAGCCCGGGCGATCCACGTTGTGGTCGTCTTCGACGTTGACGAAGCGGCCGTTGGTGGTGACCTGCTTGCGCGCGAGCGTGGCAAGTTCCATCACATGCCACTCGCCGTCATCGAAGAACGCCATGCGGCGACCGTCGGGCGACGTGCTGCTGCTGCCGCGGAGTCCCTGCACGGCCAGACGCTTCTCGCCCGTGCGTGGATCGAGCACGTACACATCGCGCTTGTTGATGCCGTCCACGCTGGCCTGACGCTGATACGGCGAGACGTCCGTGGCGACTACCCAGCGATCGAGATCGGTGGTCGAACCGGTGCGCGCAGATTCGTCGGTGAGACGAACCACCTTGTCACTGCTGGGCCAGTACGCGGCGAGATAGG
Organism: Gemmatimonadales bacterium; assembly: GCA_038330215.1. GTDB lineage: Bacteria > Gemmatimonadota > Gemmatimonadetes > Gemmatimonadales > Gemmatimonadaceae > JAABRT01. The sequence goes on along the minus strand of JBBQNT010000469.1, from coordinate 575 downwards.
AGAACGTGCGGTCGGCCGTGGCCTGCACGTCCTGCTGCGACTGGAGGCGTGTGTCCTTCTCGTGCCAAAGGCGCAGCGAGGGCTTGTCGTCATCCTCGAGCGCCTCGTCCTTGGGCACGGCCGGCGCAATGGCTTCGAGTCCGAAGAAGAGACCATCGAGATCCTGCGACCAGCGCGGTGCGCGATTGCTGCTGATGCGGTGATTGGCGGGAAAGTCGGTGCGTCCTAGCGGCGAGATGGACACGGTGCGTTCCTGCGCGCTTCCGACGCGCGAGAGGCCGACCACGGTGATTGTCGTGTCCTTGCCCGATGTATCGATCGTGGTGCGCAGCACGCTGAACGCCGGCATCGTGTCGGCCCAGGCGAGCCGGCGATAGCTCGCGCGTTCGGCCGCGTCGATGCCGCGTACGGCACCCGACTGCATGTCGCGCAGTTGCACGCCGTTGCCGAGCTTGTTGGTGGCGTCGATGGTGAAGGCGAGCCAGCGACCGCTGTGATCGAACTCGAACTCGTTCACGTTGCCCACGTTGAGCATCGTGGCCGTGCCGAGTTGCAGCAGCAGCAGGTCACTGCCG
>JBBQNT010000468.1:0-1632 GCA_038330215.1 Gemmatimonadales bacterium | reverse complement strand
CTCGTCCTCTGGCGGGCGAACCGCGCCGGCAATACTCAACTTATCTCGGAGACCCCCAGTCATGCTTAAGCCAATGTCACTCCTCCTCGCATCAGCGGTTCTATCCGGATGCGTCGTCGGTCCCAATTACAAGCAGCCGCGCCCAACGGTGGCCGGCACTTTCCACACCGCGCCGGAGACTCTGTTTTCTGACGCGGCGCCGGACGCCCTCTGGTGGGCGAACTTCCGCGACCCAGCACTCGACGCTTTGATTGCCGAGGCTCTGAATCGAAACCATTCACTGCGCATCGCGCAGGCCACGCTCGCCGAGGCTCGCGCCGCTCGCCGCAACGCCATCTGGGCGTTTGCGCCGTCCGGTGCCGCCAACGCCTCGGTGCAGCGCGGACAGCCGAGCGAAGCCGAAGCCGCGCCGCACTCACCCGCGCTGATCGAAACGTGGGCGACGGGTTTCGACGCTGCCTGGGAGATCGACGTCTTCGGTCGCACCCGTCGGCGCGCCGAAGCGGCCTCGGCCGAACTCGCCATGGCAGATGCCACGCTGCGCGATGTCCAAGTCGCTTTGCTCGGTGAAGTCGCCGCGAACTACTTCTCACTGCGAAGCACCGAGCAGGCGATTCGGCTCGTCGATGGCCAGCTCGCGACCTTGCGCGAAAGTCACGGGTTGGCTGAGAGCCGCCTGGCGGCGGGCCGCGGCACGGAACTCGACACGGCGCGGACTGAAGCCCTGCTCCGCGAGACTGAATCATTGAGCCCGGGATTGGTGCGCACGGCGGCTGAGCATCGGCACCGTCTGGCGGTTCTGGTGGGCCTGAATCCCGGCGAACTGCCGTGGAGTGCTGCGACGGTTTCGCCCCTGCACGATCGGGCAGTCCGCATCGGTCAACCGGCGGACCTCCTGCGGCGCCGCCCGGACATTCAACGCGCCGAGCGTGCGCTCGCCGCAGCCACGGCGCACATTGGCGTCAGCACGGCCGCGTTTTTCCCGGAGGTCAGCGTTCAAGGTTTTCTCGGCTTCATTGGCCTCTCCCGGGGTGAGTTGGGCGACGCCGGCTCGCGAAGCTGGGCCGTCGCTCCGTCGATCCGCTGGCGCCTGCTCGACTATGGACGGCTGCATGCGCAGCTCACGGCCAGTCGCGCCCGGACGGATGGCGCGTTGGCCGCCTACGAACAGACCGTGCTCCGCGCGCTCGAAGAAACGGAAAACGCGTTCGTCCGCTACGGCGCCGCCGTGACGCGAACCGAATCGCTGCGGGCGAGAGAGCGCGCCGCTGAGCGCGCCCGAGATCTGGCCGTGCAGCAGTATGACGCGGGTCGCGCCGACCCACTTGTGCGCCTCGACGCCCAACGCACCGCACTCGCTGCGGCGCGCGATGTGGTCGACGCGGAAACGGAGCGGAACCTCGCCGTCGTTGCCGTCTACCAGGCGCTCGGCGGCGGATGGACCATTGCACCCAGCGACAGCATTGCTGCGCAATGAATCCAGCGGCTTATGCGCCTCTCCAGGTGCAAAAGCCGCTTTACTGACGACGGAAAACTTCCTAAGTTGGGATTAATGTCACATCCCAACTCAGCTGGTGTGATGGGAGAGCTTCTGGCGCAACGCCACGTGTTCAAAGCCTTTCTCGCCTCGCG
>JBBQNT010000467.1:0-1675 GCA_038330215.1 Gemmatimonadales bacterium | reverse complement strand
GGATTGGCCATGACTTCCATGCCGATGCTGTTGAACGCCTTCACGACGCGCGCTCCTTCTGCCCAACGCGCCACCTGTTCCGCGCCGCTGTCCGTCGTACCGTGCGTCCGGACCATGCCGGGTCCGATCGGATTGGTCGCGTCGACGAGGAGCTTTCCGGCAAGATCACCCGCAGCGAGAATCGCGTCGTGTGCGCCCGTCCAGCTCGTGGTGAAAAAGACGACTTCCGCCTGAGCGACGGCGTTCGCGATGGAATCGACCTGCGTGCGCAGCGCCTCATGTTTTGGGTCGCCGGGATGACGCGCGCCGTACACGATGGTGTGACCGGCGCCCATAAAGCGACGGCCAAGGGTCGTGCCGACCGTGCCGGCACCGAGAATAGCAATGCGCATGTCACACCGAAGCGGAATAGGAATGAAAGGAAACTGCGGAGCAACTCACCGGCGAAGCGTGTCGAGCACGAGGCGCGCGGCCGCGGCGCCGGAATACTGTTGCTGTCCCGTGATCAGTCGGCCATCACGAACGGCAAATTCACGAAAGCGTTGATCGACCACGAAGTTCGTCCCCTCGATCCGCCGCGCTTCGTCTTGCCCGACGCCAGGAGTTCACGGTGCTGAGGCGCGTCTCGAGTAGCAGGCACGTGCTGTGACAGACGAGTGCCGTGATTCGACCGGCCTCGTAGAAGCGCGCAACGAGTGCTTGCAACGCGCCATTGCCACGAAACGTCACCATCGGCGACTGGCCGCCGGTCACGAAGACGGCATCGTACTGCATGTGGACTTCGCGATCACGGCACTCGGGCGGACGGCCTTGCCGGCGATGGGAGTCCTAGACTCGCGAGGTCAGCGTCGCCGCTCCGCTTTCCGCTGAACGCGCTCGACTCGCCGTACTCCACCGGACCATCTCATGTCACTCCGAACCATGCACATCGTGACCGCGCTGTGCCTCTCGGCCGCCACGCTCTCCGAGCAGATGACTTCCGTCCCAAAGCTCGGTGCACGGGTTCGCATCAACGAGTAGCAGTCCGCAATGAAATACTTGATCGGCACGCTGCAGCGTTCGCGTGGTGACAGTCTCGTGATACGACCGGACAACAGCGACACCAGCATCGTTCTTCCAATGACGCACGTCCAACGGATACAGGTGAGCCGAGGATTGCGCGCCCATCCTGGAACGGGCTTGGGACGTGGACTGCTGACCGGTAGCGCGGCAGGCGCGGTGCTGGGCTTCGCTATCACGCCGGACAAGAACGGTTTCATCATCGACACCCGGGGTGAGCAGGCGCTGGTCCTCGGGGTGTACTTCGGCGTGATCGGTGGAGTGGTTGGCCTGATCGGAGGGGCGATCTGGAAAACGGAGGACTGGAAGACGATATCGCACGATGCGGGTCGCCTCCGGATCGCGGCGACGTCGACGAGGTCCGGGGCAACGTGTCTATGTCGCCCTTCGGCTCGCTGACCAGCACTCACGACTCGACATGTGCGCCAGTACCATACATGAGCGAACCAAAACGCGTGACGAAGCACGGTGCCACGTCCCCGTCGGAATGCGGGTCGAGCGCCACGGCGGTGGGGTGCCTTTGATTGTGGGTCGGCTCGGGTCGAACCGGATCGCCGACAGTCCGCGGAGCGCAGCGGCATGGATGAAATATCCCGCCGGCTCAGACTGCTCCTCG
>JBBQNT010000466.1:0-1706 GCA_038330215.1 Gemmatimonadales bacterium | reverse complement strand
CAACAATTCAAGCGCGAGATCGGGAAATACGTGAACGAGAAGGAAGTCGCGCGGTTGTGGCGCTACGTGGTGATCGATTGAGCGCGATTGAACAGCAGGGTTGAATATCCTCGACGAATGGTTCAGGCCCTTCGTCGAGGGCATTCAACCATTGCGTTTCCTTGGTGCCTTGGTGCCTTCTATGAGAAAGGCATAGTTGTCAAGGCCACCGTGGTGGCCGTGTGAAGTGGTAGTACCCGTCTGTTCCCCCTGACCACTCTTCTATCCGCACTCGAAGTGCATATGGGGGTCCGACACTGAGCCACGTGGGCGCTGCCAACTTGGTGGCGCACTCGAAGTGCAAGGCACCAATCGCAGTCACCGCAGACGCGGAGTGGGAACGAGACGTTGTCAACGACGGCAGGATGTCGATGTACTCCGATGTTGAAGGACAGCGGTCGGCTTCACAATCAGGCGGCGTGATGCAGCAGACGGTAATTGGGATCGTACGGATGCGGATGCATCCACAAGTGATGCAGCAAGACGGCCAGTTTCCGGGCGACGGCAATGACGGCGCGCTTCTTGGCATTGGGGCCACCGCGCACCATCAGCGCTTCGCCGTGCCGTCGCAGATCGCAGTCGGGGCCAAACGGGCCGAGGATATAGTGCGCGGCGCTCACGAGCAGTCGACGCCCGAAGGGATCGCCAGTTTTCGTGATGCCGAGTTGCGGACGGATCGTGCTGCTTTCATCCAACGCGGGCACCAGCCCGAAGTACGCCCCGACATCGCGGCTCTTCGCGAATCGCGTCGGATCATCGATCAATAACACAAACGCCAGCGCCGTCAGCGGGCCGACGCCCGGAATCTGCTGCAGCCGCTGCGCGTCCGGATACGCCGTCGCAATGCGCTCCTCAATCTGCACGTCGTACTGTCGAATCACGGTGGTATGCATGGTGATCATCTCGAGCAGTGGCGCCAGGGTCGATTGCAGCACGGGCGGAATGTGATCGCGCACCGTCGGCGCAAAGCTGGCGGTGGAGCATTTTGGTAACCGTCCCCCCAGGCTTTTCACCGTCCCCCGCACATGATTCACCAGCTGCGTCCGCGCGCGCACGAACTGATCCCGCGCTCGCAACAGCTCGAGATGCTGCTGGGCGTCCACGCCGCGATGGCGAATCGGATGCAACAATCGCACATCCGCCCGCCCCTGCCGCGCCAGAAACTCGGCGTCCATGCGATCGTTTCGCTTTCGACGACGACGGGCGCCATACATCGCGCCCGGATTAGCGACGATCACCTCGTGACCCAATTCCTGCAGCAGGCGCGCAATCCACGGCGAATGCGTGCTGACTTCGATGATCACGCGGCACGGCGCCCGCTCGCTGAAGGACTCGCGCACGGCGCGCTCGGTGGTCGCCACCGTGCCCACCTCCGCGATCACCCCAGCGGCATCGAGTGCGCAGTAGTGACTCTTGCGATCACCGAGATCCAACCCGATTGTAACTGACGGAATAGCAGCAGACGTACTGAGCGACTGAGACATGGCCGACCTCCGGTCGAAGAACTTCGGTCCGACAAATGGTCATCTGGGTGAGCACGTAGATGTGCTACGCCGCGACCTGCCGGGGGAAGGCCTTTCTCATCCCAACTTGGTGGTTCAGCTGTTACCGGTCTCGCGCCCAACACCAGTCTTTCTGTTTACCTAGTGCCGCCGTGGAAACGGGTC
>JBBQNT010000465.1:0-1709 GCA_038330215.1 Gemmatimonadales bacterium | reverse complement strand
AGAGTCCTCGCGCGTCACGCTCGTGACGGGAGGCGCACGGCGGGTGGGCGCGGCGATCGTGCGAGCGTGCGCGGCGCGCGGCGACCGCATGATCATTCACGCGTCGAGCTCGGTCGAAGAAGCCGAGATGCTGGCGAGCGAGCTGCGCATGATGGGTACGCATGTCGCCGTAGTCGCGGCCGACCTTTGCGAACCCGATGCGCCGGCCGCGCTCATCGAGCAGGCGGCGGCAGTGTTCGGACGACTCGATGTGCTGGTGAACTCCGCAGCGAGTTTTGTGCAGGCCGAGCTGATGGACATCACGCCCGCGCAGTGGGATGCTGCGTACGCAGTCAATGTGCGCGCGCCGTTCTTTGCGGCGCAGGCGGCGGCGCGGCACATGACCCATGGTGGCGTGGTGATCAATATCGCCGATCATCTCGCGTTCGAAACCATGCCCGCGATGGTGGCGCACGCGTCGGCGAAGAGTGCACTCGTACACGTCACCCGCACCCTGGCGCGTGCGCTGGCGCCGAAGATCCGGGTCAACGCCGTGGTGCCGGGGCTCGTGGCCGCTCCGCCCGACTGGACGGACGAGGATGTCACGCGCTTCCTGCGCGCGGTGCCGCTCGCGCGGATCGGCAGTATGGATGATGTCGCGCACGCCGTCGCGTGGCTCATCGACGCGAGCTACGTCACCGGTGCGATCGTTCCCGTCGACGGCGGTCGCGGCGTCGCGCGATGACGGCGTCCGTGGTGCGATTCGGTCATGTGGCCGTGATTGGCGGCGGATGTTACGGCCGGTGGTACACGCAGCAGTTGTCGCGCGCATTCGAACGCGGCGCGCTCGAGGTAGCGCGTGTCACGGTCATTGATCGCGATCCGCAGTGCCAGATATCACAGGAAATTTCGCGCGACGCCTTCGGCGCGCTGCCGCTCGAACTCGTCACGAGCGACTGGTCTCCCTGGCTGGCGTCCTGGCTTGATGATGTGGCACCCGAGCAGCGTCGCGGCGACGCGCTGGTCCCCTCGCCGCTCATGCCGCACCTGCTGCTCGACTGGCTGGTGCAGCGCGCGCAGCAGCGGTGGCCGGGCCGCGCGGTTTCCGTCGATCCGCTGCGAGTGGCGCCGGCCATGCCGTGGCAGCGCGCCGCGCCGGACGGACGGCACTACGTGAGCTTTGCCGACTGGATGTGCCCGGTGAACTGCATCGAGCCGGCGCGCTGCCCGGCCACTCGGGGCCCGCGTGATTGGTCCATGCCGCCGGCGCTCACCGCATACGTCGAGAGCGAGCGCGCGGCGGGCCAGCCGCTCGACGGACCGATTATCTTTCACTGTCTGCACCGGACGTGGGGCGTCGGCATGATCGACGCCGATGCGATTGCTGCCGCCGATCAAATCGTTGCCCAGGCGGGTAATGAACGTGAGGCGCGCGTGCTGATCGGTACGGTGTCGCACTGCCACGGCGCGCTCGGCGTGCTGCACGTTGCGTGAGCGGCACACGCCGCCCACTTACGCCTTTTCTCATTTGTCTGCCCATGTCTGAAACTCTGGAATCCGTCGTCATCATCGGGAGCGGCCCCGCCGCGTGGACCGCCGCTGTGTACGCGTCGCGCGCCAATCTCGATCCCGTCGTGTACGAGGGCGAGATCTCGCGTGAGATGGTGCCCGGTGGACAGCTCATGTTCACCACGGACATCGAGAACTTTCCAGGCTTTCCCGAAGCGCTC
>JBBQNT010000464.1:0-1745 GCA_038330215.1 Gemmatimonadales bacterium | reverse complement strand
TGCCGCTGTGCCATCGAACGCAGCGCACGCGCAGCCGTCCGCCGCCGCGCGGGCCAGCGTGCAGGCGGGAATCGTAGTCCGGCCGGACACCGTGACGGTGGGCGATCCGTTCAGCATTGTGGTCCGCGTGCGCATGCCGTCGCAGGCGCGCGTTGTGTGGCCAACGCTCGACGACACGACGGCCGCGATCTCCTTGCGCGCCCCGATAGTACGTCGCGACGGACCATCGGATGTCACGGGCCGTGAAGAGTTCGCCGAGTTCGAAGTCGCCGCATGGGATACGGGCCAGGTGTCCACTGGCTGGCCCGCAGCACTCGTCATCATCGATGAGGACACGGTGTCGGTGGCGCTCGCTGACGCGAGCATCTTTGTGCGGAGCGTGCTGAGCGCGGACACACTGCAGCATGTACCCAAGCCGGCCAAGCCGCCTTTCGAGCGCGAACTTGCGTGGTGGGAACGGTGGTGGCCCGCACTGCTGCTGCTCGCGGCACTCGCCGTGCTCGCCTACGTGCTCTGGCGTCGCAAGCGACGACCGGTAGTTCGAGTTGCACAGTCGCCGCGACTGAGTCCCTACGAACATGCAATGCACGCGTTCGACCGACTCGACCGCCTCGCGCTCACCGACGCGGGCGAGTATGGTCGCGCGACGACGCTCGCCATGGATGTGCTGCGCGGCTACCTCTCGGCGCGATTGCCCGCCACCACGCGCGCGCAGACGAGTGCCGAGCTGCTCGCGGTCGTGGGAGATGACACGCGTGTGCCGCTGCCGAGGTTGATCCAGTTGCTGGTTGTTTCCGATGCGGTCAAGTTCGCGCGTCGTCGGCTCAGCGCGTCGGAAACGCGCGCGATCACGTCCGAGGCGCGCGCGGTCGTGGATGGCATCGAGGCCGTCGAGCAGGCGCGTCGTGAGCACGCCGCGGCCCTCGCACGCGCGCAGGAAGCGGCGTACGCCGAATCGGCGGCCGACAAGCGTGAACCGTCGGGGGTTGCATGATCGACTGGTTGCGCGCCTGGTGGCAGTCGCCAATGCCGACGTTCGCGAATATGGAGTTCGCACGCCCATGGGTGTTGCTGTTGCTGCTGTTGATTCCAGTCTGGCTTTGGTGGCAGCGACGCAATCGTCCGCCTGCCCTGGTCTTTTCGCGCGCTTCGCTGCTCGCGAAGGGTCCTCATGGGGGCACAGGTTGGGCACGCGTTGCGCCGTGGCTTCGATGGCTGTCGATCGCGGGCGTGATCGTCGCGCTCGCGCAGCCACGCTCGGGCGCGCGCACACAGAACGTCACGCGCGATGGCATCGACATCGCGCTCGTGATCGACATCTCGAGCTCCATGCTGGCGGAGGACTTCCAGCCGCAGAATCGCATGGAAGTCGCCAAGGACAAGGCCAAGGCGTTCGTGACGGGCCGCAGCACGGATCGCATTGGTGTGATCGCCTTCTCCGGCGAAGCGCTTACACAGGTTCCGCTCACGACCGACTATCCGGTGGTGCTTGCCGCGATCGAGAACCTGCAGCCCGGTCAGTTGGAGGATGGCACGGCGATCGGCACGGCCATTGCCACGTCGGCCAATCGACTGCGTAGCGCGGACGGACGCTCGCGTGTGATGCTGCTGCTCACGGACGGAGAGAACAATCGTGGTGCGATCGATCCGCGCACGGCGGCGCAGGCATCGGCGGCCTTCGGCATTCGTATCTACGCCATCGGCATCGGCAGTGAAGGCATGGCGCCCATGCCCGTGGGGCGCGG
>JBBQNT010000463.1:0-1760 GCA_038330215.1 Gemmatimonadales bacterium | reverse complement strand
ATGGTCTGCGTAGTCGCGAGCGCCGGACTGCTCGAGACGGACAGCGGCGCACTGCTCGGCGCGGCGTTCATCATGACCGGCAGCATCGTCTGGGCGCTGTTCACGATTCTGCTGCAGCCGTACACCGCGCGGGTGCACCCGTTGCACCTCGCGTCGCTCACGCTGTCGAGCGGCGCGGTGCTGCTCTTTGCGGTTGGTTGGCCGTCAATCCGCACACTGGATTTCTCGGCCATCACCGCCACGGAGTGGGGAGCGATGGTATACGCCGGCATAGGCGCGTTGGTGATCGCCTACCTGCTCTTCTATCGTGGCGTTCGCGTGCTTGGGCCCACCCGCACCGCAATGTACGGGAACCTCCAGCCGATCATCGCGCTGCTTGTCGCGTGGGTCGTTCTGAGCGAGCAACCAACGATGTGGCAGGTGGTGGGCGGCGCCATCGTCATGGCGGGCCTGCTGCTGTCCCGCACGGCGCGCATGCAACCTGCGGGACCCGCGCCGCACGTCACCAGCGCCGCATCGGAACAGCGTGCTGCGTAACGCCAGAGGACCGCGATGCACGCGCAGTGCACGCGCGAAGTGTTCATCAAGTCATCCTATCTCGCCCGAATGAATCCGTGAAGCTGATCCTGTTCGATATCGATGGTACGCTGCTCTGGACCGACGGCGCGGGACGCAAGTCCATGGAAGCCGCGCTGAACTCCGTGTTCGGGGCGCCCGGTGATCCTGCGTATCGCTACGACGGCAAGACGGATCGCCAGATTGTGCGCGAGCAGATGCGCGCGGCGCTGATCAACGACGTTGACATCGATGCACGAATGGACGAGGTGCTCGAGACATACCTGTCGAACATCGAGACACATCTTGAGCGCGAGCCGCTGTCTGCCAACCTGTACGACGGCGTCGAGACGCTGCTCGATGCCGTGGAATCGCGTGACGACGTGATCATGGGCCTGCTCACGGGCAACGTTCGCGGTGGCGCGCTGGCCAAGCTGCGCGCCGTCGGCATCGACTTCACGCGATTCCGGGCGAATGCCTTCGGGTGCGACCACGAGCATCGCCCCGAACTGCCGCGCGTGGCGCAGCAGCGCGCAACGCGAATGCTGGGCCACGATCTGGCCGGCGATCGCGTGGTGATCATTGGCGATACGCCGGCCGACCTGCAGTGCGGACGTTCGATTGGCGCACGCGCCATCGGTGTGGCTACAGGTCGCTACGCGGTGGACGATCTTGCGTCACATGCGCCGTACGCCGTGTTCGAAAACCTCACCGACACCGATCTGGTGCTGGAGGCGCTTCTCGGGTGACGGAAAACGAGACGAACTCGGCGCCGCACGCGCAACGCGTGATAGACGCGTCATCCGACTTTGTGCCGAACGCGCGTCTGATCGGACTCTGGCGAGGACGCGAGATCGACGAGCCCGTCGCGCTGCGCGCCGACGAGCAGGCGCTACTCGCGGATCGCGCGGCCGCGCCGTCGATGCGAGTGGCCTTCGCCGTGCTCGATGGCGTGCACATGCATGGGGAGAAAGCGCACCTGTACCTGCACGATGGCGACGTGCTCGAGCTGACGCTGCACGAGGAAAGCTCTCGCGCGCTGCTGCGTCGCGCGATCGACGCCGCGTTCGTCATGCCCGAACTCACGCGCAGTCTTCGCGCGTTTGGAGGCGCCTACGGCGAATCCGAGACTGCGCATGACCGCTGGTTCGCGCCGCTGCTCGCCGCGCGTCGGCACGTCGTGGGAATCAGCGATCCGATGCGAC
>JBBQNT010000462.1:0-1762 GCA_038330215.1 Gemmatimonadales bacterium | reverse complement strand
CGCGTATGTACAACTTCCGTAGAACTACGGTCCGTATACCACCGGAGACGTGCCGCGCTTGATGTCTTTTGCACCGTTCGCCACACCCATGCCGACTGCGAGCCCGACCGTCAGTGCTGTACCGATGCCGACGATCGGCAGCAGCCCCATGATCGGCGCGGACACGAGCAGTGCCGCACCTCCCGCCAGCCACGGTGCGATCGTTTTGCGCACCGCTTCTACGTAACGCAGCCGGTCCCGTACGAACCGCCGCGTGGCCCCGTGTACCGAGATCGCCAGAATCATCGCGATCGCGAACGACAATAAGAATCCAATCATGTTGACCTCCGTCTGCTTCCCCTAACGGCGCGCCGCGGCGGAGGTTTCATGGCCCCGATAGCGGCAGTTGCTCGAAGGCGCCTGCTGCTCAGGTCAGCCCGTGTCTCGCCACGTGCACCAGCTGTTCCGCGAATCGATCCACCTCGTCGAGCGTGCTGTACACGTTGGGGGTCACGCGCACGCCCGCGAACTCGGGATGTGTAATCTGCGTCACTACCGTGTGCTGCCGGGTGTAGAACCAGCTCACGAGTTCGGTTTCCTTGATGCCGTCGATGGTCACGAGTCCGATGCCGCCGGCCTCCGGCGAATCGAGCGGCGTGAGCACGCGAATGCGACCACCGCCTTCGGCGATCGCCGCCTTGGCCCAGCGATCCCGCAGATAACGAAGACGCGCGATCTTGCGCGCCGCACCGATGCCGCGGTGAAACGCGATTGCAAGCGGAATCGCGTTGTGATTCGCGGCCGGGTGCGTGCCAATCTCTTCGTACTTGCGGATGTTCTCGTCCATTTCCGGACCCGCGGCCATGAGCGGCCACATCCTGCGCTGCCGGTCCTTGCGCACATACAGGAATCCCGTGCCGATCGGCGCATAGAGCCATTTGTGCAGGCTCGTGCCGTAGTAATCGCATCCGAGTTCGTCGCGCGTGAACGGGAAGTGCGCGAACGCGTGCGCGCCGTCCACCAGCACAGCGATGTCTCGCGGACGCGCCAGGTCCACGATCGCGCGAATCGGCAGGATCTGGCCGGTGAGGTTGGTGATGTGCGGCAACTCGATGGCGCGCGTGCGCGGCGTGATCGCGGCGGCCACCGCGTCCACGATCACCTGCGCAGATGGCGGCGGCACCGGAAAACTGATCGACTTGACCACAATACCGTCGCGACGCTCGCGCTGTCCCCACGACGTGAGCATGCGCGGATAATTCTGGTTACTCACGATCACTTCGTCGCCGCGCCTGAGATCGAGCCCGAAAATCAGCGTCTCCATGCTCTCCGATGCGTTGCGCGTGATGGCCATCTCCTCCGTATCGCACCCGAACTCGCGCGCCAACTCGCGCCGCGCCGTCTCGACGCGCGGCTCGAGCACCTGCCACATGTTCCGCACCGGCAGCTCGTTGGAGAAACGCAGGTCGCGGATCATCGCCTCGATCACGTGCGTCGGCGTCGGAGACACCCCGCCGTTGTTGAGATTGGTGACCGTCCGGTTCACGTCGAAGGCGCGCTGGATCGGCTCCCAGAAATCCTCGTCGCTGGCCAATCGCAGCGCGTCGGGATCATGCGCGCCGAAAGGCGCGTCGGGAATGCCGCGCGAGGCACGCACGACGGACGCATCGGCGAGTCGCCGGATTGCGTCGGGGAGGAAGCCCGGCAGGGCGACCGGGGCGAGTGTCGCACCGGACAGGGCGGAAACGAAGCGTCGACGGTCCATCGCCTATTATGGCGCATT
>JBBQNT010000461.1:0-1765 GCA_038330215.1 Gemmatimonadales bacterium | reverse complement strand
CTCTTGCGCTCCCTGCGCTGGAAGGAAGGTTAGAGGGATCCCACCCGACCTGTCGGAGACTGACTGTATGAAGGTGCTCGCCGCTGGTGTCGCTGTCGCCACCACGCTCATCGTCACGATGGTGTCCGTCAGCAATGGCCGCCCGGCCGATGACGTACGCTGGTTCGATGACCCGTTCGCTGTCGCGCCCTCACCGGCTGTTGAGCGCGCTCTTCTCACGCCCACGCTCACGCGCGTGCCCACCACGCTCTCGAGGACGTCGTTCACGCGCACGGCGAGCATGGCACCCACGCGGGCACTGGGCGCACGCGGCATCGAGATCGACGCGCTCGATGCGGTGATCAATCGCTACTGCGGGCAGTGCCACAATCCGACGATGAAGCGCGGCAACCTCGTGCTGCGCGGCTATTCGCTCGACACAATCATGTCCAACCTCGCGCTGTCGGAGAAGATGATCCGCAAGCTGCGCGCCGACATGATGCCGCCGCCGGGCTCGCGTCGTCCCAAGGGCGATACGCTGCTCGCGCTGGTGGAGACGATGGAGTCCATGATCGACAACGCCGGGCCCATCAATCCGGGATCGCGTGTCTTTCAGCGGCTCAACCGGCCCGAATATGAGCGCGTTGTGTCCGACCTGCTGGGCGTGCACATCAACGCGGCCGACTACCTGCCGCTCGATACCAAGAGCGCGAACTTCGACAACATCTCCGACGCACAGGCGCTCTCCACCACTCTGCTTGATTCCTATCTGAATGCGGCCGCGGCAGTGAGTCGCACGGCCGTTGGTGATCGCAAGGCGACGCCCTCGCAAACCACGTATCGCACGTCGCCGTTTGCGTCTCAGCATCCGTGGGATCATGTAGAAGGCACGCCGTACGGATCACGCGGTGGCCTCGTGGTGCGTCACACGTTTCCCGCCGACGGGGAGTACGAGTTCCGCATGAACGTGGGTGGCGGTGTTGGCATGCACATCGAGGATCTCGACATCTCCATCGATGGCGAGCAGGTGACGCTGCTGCACTACGACAAGGGCATTGCGCGGAACGGTCTCTCCGCCGACGCGCCCGCTGGTGCTGACTACGTGCGCAGCGCGCCCATCAAGGTGAAGGCGGGACAGCGCATGGTGTCCGTTGCGTTCGTGCGCCGCAATGATGGTCCGTACGAAGACCTCATTCGTCCCACGGACTGGTCGCGTGCATCGGGCGGAACGGGTGCGCCGGGTACCACCGAACCGCCGCCGCTCATGGAGGTGCTTATCGCCGGTCCGTATAAGGTCACGGGCGTATCGGAGTCGCCGAGTCGCGAGAAGCTGTTCACGTGCCGGCCGACTGAACGCAAGGCGCAGCGTGCGTGCGCGGAGAAGATTCTCACTGGCCTCGCCACGCGCGCTTATCGTCGCCCGCTTACCGAGCACGATCGCACGAGCCTGATGTCGTTCTACGACAACGCGGCCACCGACCCGACGCACGGCTTTGACGACGGCGTGCGCACCGCGCTGCAGGCACTGCTGGCCAGTCCGCACTTCATTTTCCGTTTCGAGGGCATGCCGGAGAACGCGATGGTGGGTTCGGATGTCGCCATCGGTGACAGCGAACTCGCATCACGTCTTTCGTTCTTCCTGTGGGGCACGATTCCCGACACGCGCCTGCAGTCGCTGGCCGAGAAGGGTCAGCTCTCAAAGCCCGCTACGCTGCAGGCGGAAGTGAAGCGTATGCTCGCCGATCCGCGCGCGGAAGCGCTCTCCACGCGCTTTGCGGCGCAGTGG
>JBBQNT010000460.1:0-1767 GCA_038330215.1 Gemmatimonadales bacterium | reverse complement strand
GGCATGCGACCTACGGTGTCCATCATACCGACCCGCGCTCGACGCCGCCCGCCGAGCACCGCGTCGATTTGTGTGTCGCGTTCGACGGGGAGGTGGCACCGAATGCCGAAGGCGTGGTCGCCAAGCTGATCCCGGCCTGTCGCTGTGCCGTCACTCGGCATGTCGGATCACGGGCCCATGTGTCGGCTGCCCTGCACCTGGTGGAGCAGTGGCTTCCAGCGAGTGGCGAGCAAGCGGGCGCATTCCCGATGTTCTTTCACTACGTCAACGTTGGTCCGCACGTCACGGAAGATGAGATGGTGACCGACGTGTATCTGCCGCTGCGCTGAGTGAAGGCCGCCGTCGCTGTCGATCATGGCCCTACGGCGTCGGCGACACCGTCAACCGCGATTCCGCCCACGTCACCGCCTGCACGTACGCCTCGCCCAGCGGCGCCGATGACTCGGCGCTCATCTCGGTGACCGCGTCCCACGCGGCGTGCTCGTACGCTTCCACCAGCGACAGCACGAGCGCGTGCGGACCGACTCCGTGCAGCAACGCGTCACGCACATCGGCGCTCACCGGCAACCGGTCGAGCACATCGGACATGGGCAAACCAAGTAGCACGTCAAAGCGAGAAAGCAGTCCAACCAGAAATCGCGCCGACGGATCGCCGGTTCCTGTTGCAGCCGTCACCAACTCGCAGAATCGCGCGCGCACCAGCGCATGTTTCACCGCCTCCGCGGCGATGGGATTGCGCGACGCGACGCCCGACACAAGCAGAATCAACAACCAGCGCGACAGCGCCGCACGGCCAAGCAGTTGCACCGCGTATGGAATAGACTCGACGTTGCGAAAGCCAAGGCTCGCCGAGTTCACGATGCGCAGCAACGCGTACGAGAGCGACGGATGTGAGCCGAATGCTTCGTCGAGTGCTCGCTCACTCACCTCGGGATCGCTCAGCAGCTGCAGCAGATTCGCAATCGTGACCTGCTGCAGCGACAGCGCGCGTCCGCCAAGTGTTTCGGGACGGCTGAAGTAGTAGCCCTGAAACAGGCTGAAGCCGAGCTTCGCGCACAGTGTGCGCATCGCACCCGTCTCCACGCGCTCCGCGAGCAGCTTGAGATGCGGATAGCGGCGCAGCGGTGCAATGAACGTGGACAGGCTTTCGGCGTCGTGGCCGAGCACGTCCACCTTGACGATGTGCGCAATCTCGAGCAGCGGCGCCCACGACGCCTTGCCTTCGAAATCGTCGAGCGCCAGGGTGTAGCCTTCACGCACAGCGCGCCTGCACGCATCGATCACCGTCTCGTCCGGACGGATCGTCTCGAGCAACTCGAGTACAACCTCCCTGGGATCGAACACACGATACAAATCGGCGACGAGATGCTCGTGACCGAGATTGACCCACGCCGGCGCGCCGGCCGTGAGCCGGTCCATGCCGATGGAAACGATGGCATGCAGCGCCGTGTCGCTGCACATCGCGTCCACCGAAAAGCCACCAGCCGAGGTGGAGATGCTTGTCGCACGGAACAACAGTTCGTACGCCACGCACCGGTTGCCCAAATCGAAGATCGGCTGCCGGGCGAGGCAGACGTCCTGGGCGGTTGGTGGAAGTGGCGGAGACGAATATGCCATGCGAAGAGTTGCCGGCCCGCGTGCAGGGGAACCGGGTGGCGAAGATTCAAGTAATTGAGCAACGGCCGCGCGAACGGACTCCGTCGCGGCCTGACCTCTTTCGGAGTATCGTCACATCATGCCGGAACACACTGTTTTTTCGCGCCAAAG
>JBBQNT010000459.1:0-1768 GCA_038330215.1 Gemmatimonadales bacterium | reverse complement strand
ACCGTGTTCGTCCGGCTGACGGGCTGCCCGCTCCGCTGCACGTATTGCGACACCGCGTATGCGTTCCACGGCGGCGAGTGGCGCACGTTCGAGGAAATCGTCGCGCAGGTGCGTGCCTTCGCCACGCGACGCGTGTGCGTGACCGGTGGCGAGCCGCTTGCGCAAAAGCGCTGCACCGAGTTGCTTCGCGTTCTTTGCGACGAAGGATTCGAGGTGTCGCTGGAGACCGGCGGCGCCCACGACATCGCCTCCGTCGATTCGCGCGTCGTGCGGGTGGTCGATCTCAAGACGCCCGCGTCCGGCGAGTGCGCGAGCAACCGGTGGGAGAACCTCCCACTGTTGCGCGCACAGGACCAGGTGAAGTTCGTCCTCTGCGATCGCGGGGACTATGAATGGGCACGCGACATCGTTGTCACCCACGCGCTGGCGAGGCGCTGCGAGGTGTTGTTTTCGCCGAGTTACGGGCAGCTCGCACCTGCGGAACTCGCGCAGTGGATACTCGATGACCGCCTCGACGTGCGGTTCCAGACGCAACTGCACAAGCAGCTGTGGGGCGAGGTTTCCGGTCGATGAGTCCTGGCACGGCAGTCAATGTCGATGCGTTCGAGCCGGGTGTCGCTGCCTCACCACTTCACTGCGCCGTGGTGCTCCTGTCCGGGGGCATGGATTCGGCGGTGACGCTCGCGATCGCACGCCAACGCGGCTACGCCTGCCATGCGCTGAGCCTGGACTATGGGCAGCGGCACGCCGTTGAACTTGACGCGGCGCGCGAGGTGGCCTTGCGTCTCGGCGCCCTGGAGCACAAGGTTCTGAAGCTCGACCTGCGCGCCTTCGGCGGCTCGGCGTTGACCGCGGATATCGCCGTTCCGGACCACGCGGCCGCAGAGCCGGGTCCGCTGGGCGCTGAAGCGCCGGGGGGGCATCCCGATTGGATACACACATCTGCAGGCGCGCCCCACGAGGAACACATCCCGGTGACCTACGTGCCGGCCCGCAACACCATCATGCTCGCGCTCGCGCTCGGCTGGGCGGAGGTGCTCGGCGCGCGCGCGATATTCGTCGGCGTCAACGCGGTGGACTATTCGGGCTATCCGGATTGCCGCCCCCAGTTCATCGAGGCCTTCGAGCGGATGGCACATCTCGCTACGCGCGCTGGCGTGGAAGGGCACGGAATCGCCATCGAAGCGCCGCTCCAGCTGCTTTCCAAGTCGGAGATCGTGGCGGAAGGCGTGCGGCTCGGAGTCGACTTCGCGATCACTGTGACGTGCTATCAGCCGAACCCAAAAGGGCTCGCCTGCGGTCGATGCGACGCGTGCGTGCTGCGCAGTGAGGGGTTCGCGGCTGCCGGCGTGCCCGACCCCACGCGCTACGCTGCAGCGGCGGCGGTTGTCCCTCGAGACCGCACTGCCTAAACTTGTCGGCCCCGCAGCGCGGGCTAGTGGCATCGCAGCTCGAATGGGTCGTTAGCTCAGTGGTAGAGCTGCGGACTTTTAATCCGTAGGTCGCTGGTTCGAATCCAGCACGACCCACCATTCATTGCAAAGTCGCGCGCGATTCCCGTTTTCGATTTGAACCCAGGTTGGGCATCGATCGCGTCGCGGCGGATGTCGGTATCGCCTTGCCTCCGGGTGAAGCCTCATCCTGCGGCAAGGCGATACCGACTTCCGCCACCGGCACTCAGGACCGATTCGTCCTGCCCACGCTGACTGCAACTAGTGGACTGTAACGTTTAAACGGTTAGTATTGTCGCACCTCTGGAGGTGCGCGA
>JBBQNT010000458.1:0-1768 GCA_038330215.1 Gemmatimonadales bacterium | reverse complement strand
GTGGCAGCCGAAGTTGTTGCAGTTGTTGTTCCAGCCGCGCTCGTTTTCATTGCGCGAGTATACGCTCGACACACGCACGTCGAATTTATCGCCCAAGTCCTGGTCCACGTTCACACGCAGCGTCTGGCGACCGGCGCCGGTGTTGCGTTCGATACCTTCATCGCGCTTGTTGCTCGCGGAGATGAAGTAGCGCGTGGTGGCTGTGCCGCCGCTCAGGTCCGCGATCGTCTCGTACGAGAGATCACGCTGTGCGTACACCTGCTCCATTTGATTGAAGTAGGGATTGGAGTTTCCCTCGAAGAACGGCGCCGCCGCCTGCCCGAATCGTGCGATGGCCGAGTCGGCCGTCCAGCGGCGCTCGTCCAGCAGGTTGAGCGGCGTGAACACGCCAACTCGCTGCGTCACATTGACGCGAGCCGCGCCGGCCTGGCCGCGTGTGGTCGTAATCACCACGACGCCGTTGGACGCCTTGGAGCCATAGATCGACGACGCGGCCGCACCCTTGAGCACTTCAATGGACGCGATGTCGTTGGGATTGAGGTCCGCAAGGCGGTTGACCGCATCGGCTTCCAGGGTGGCGCTGGCTGCGTTGTTCGCCAAGCCGCGCCCGCTGGGGATGCTGGCGTTGGAGTAGATCACGCCGTCCACCACGTAGAGCGGGTCGAACCCGCCCAGGATCGTGGTATTGCCGCGGATCTGCATCTGGATGCCGCCACCGGGTGCGCCGGAGTTTGTCTGCAGATTGACGCCCGTAATCTTGCCGGCCAACGCATTGAGCACGGTGGGCGACGACACTCTGGACAAGTCTTCGCCCGAGACGAACGCGATGGATGTGGGCGCGCTTCGTCGCTCAATCGTGGTGGCCTGACCGGTGACGACGACTTCGCTCAGGTTGAAGACGTCCTGCTGAATCGAGATGTTGGCGGTATTGCTCGTCGCCGCCACGGTGACTTCCGTCCGTGCGTAGCCGAGCGCCCGCACGGAGATCCGAACTTCGCCGGTCGGCGCGTTGCGGATGTTGTATCGTCCGTCCTCGTCGGTTCGAACCTGGGAAGCAACCGGCGCACCAACGACCGTCACGACCGCGAACGGGACCGGGATATCCGTTCCGCTTCGGGTGACCAGTCCCGAGATGCTCCGACCCTGAGCGGCCAGCATCGCGGGCACCATCAAGAGGGCAATCAGGGTGCCTATTCCAGCCCGCCACTGCACGCGTGAGCGCACGAGTTCTCCTTGTCGAGGAATGGTGATTCGGTGCATCGAGGACGGCTCCGTTGCGCGAAAGCGCGGGCGGGCGCGTGACCTCGTCACGTCGCCCGCGCCGCTCCTACTCGTGACAGATCCGTTGCGTCGCCATATTCGCGTCGTGCTTTGCGATCGGCAAGAGGATTACACGCGAATTGTGATAGGTGGCCAGCGGCATGGGACGGATCGCAACGACTTGTGCTGCTTGTCCGGCGTCACACGCTGACGCATAGGAGGAGTTGAGCTGCCGACCTGTGCCGTAAGGGCTCGCCGGGCGCTACACTTCAACCATGCCGTGGATCAAGCTCGTGGTTGCGCTGGGCACTCGCGCGGCCTTCAATCCCTCGCTCGCCATCGACCTGCTGCGCGTCGCATGGCGGTTTCGTGTGCGCGGATGGGGGCATCGGTTTCCGTTCCTGCCACTGCCATCCATGCGCTACGTGCGCTGGCGCATGTATACCGCCTACGGCGACGAAGCGGCCGTGCCACCCGCGCACGACGTGATCGCGTACGCGCGCTGGAC
>JBBQNT010000457.1:0-1780 GCA_038330215.1 Gemmatimonadales bacterium | reverse complement strand
GTCGCGAGCGCGAGCTGCTGCCACGGCACGAAGTTCGCATGATGTTCGAGCGCCGTGATCACGATCTCGTCATCCGGCTGCACATGCGCCCGTCCCCACGCATTGGCCACGAGATTCATGCTCTCCGTGGTGCCACGCGTGAACACGAGCGTATCGGTGTCGGCCGCGCCGAGGAACCGCGCGATCGTGGCGCGTGCGTCATGGTACGCGTCAGTGGCTGCCGCCGCGAGCGCGTACGCACCGCGATGCGGATTCGCGTTTGCCGTGCTGTAAAAGCCCGTGATCGCGTCGAGCACCGCCTGCGGCTTTTGCGATGTGGCGGCCGAATCGAGATAGTGCAGCGATGGCTGTGCGGCGAGCAGCGGAAAGTCCGCGCGCGGCGCGAGCGATGCGAGTGATGTCGCCGCCGCCGATGCGTTGTGGTGCATGGTCGTCGTACTCATTCTGCCTCCGGTAGGGTGCGCCGCGCGCCAATGAACACATCACCGTCGCGCACATGCACTTCATACGTCGCGATCGCATCGGTAGACGGGCCGCGCAGCACCGCACCATTCACGCATGAGAACCGCGCGCCGTGCCACGGACATTCGATCACTGGCGTGCCATCGGCCATCTCGACGCAATCACCGCCCGAAAGTCCAAAGCCGCGGTGCGGACACACATCATGCACTGCCCACACCTGTTCGCCGCGACGAATCACGCACACGCGTTCGCCATTGCTCAGCACAACACCATGCGGCAGGCCGTCTTCCAGATCGTCCAGTCGTCCCGCCCGAATGAAAACCGCTTCCTGGGGTACGGCAGGTGTGGTCACGGTTACTCCGTGGACACCGGCACGCCGGCTGCATCGTTGCCGAGCGCCGCTCGCAGGGTGTGCCACGCCAGCGACGCACACTTCACACGAATCGGGAATCGCGACACGCTCGAGAACACCACGAGTTGCCCAAGCGCCTCGCGCGTGATATCTGCCTCTGCAGCACGCCCTGTCACGAGCGCGTGAAATTTCTCGAACAGCGCATCCACCTCGGCGCGCGACTTGCCTTGCACCGCCGACGTCATGAGCGACGCTGACGCCTTGGAAATCGCGCAGCCGTGTCCTGTGAACTGCACCTGCGTGACAATGTCGCCATCCACGCGCACCGCGACTTCCACCTGGTCGCCGCAGAGCGGATTCTTGCCCTCCGCCGTGCCCGTGGCCCCGTCGAGCGGGCCGAAGTTGCGCGGCTTGCGGTTGTGGTCGAGGATGACCGACTGGTACAGCTCCTGCAGGTCCGACATGCTACGCGAAGTCGGCCGAGGACGTGAACCGGCGACGGCTGACGAGTTCGAGCTCGTCGCGGATCGTCTCGTTCTCGATCGTTTCCAGTACGTCGGCCGCGAACGCGTACGTGAGCAACTGACGCGACGTGTCTTCGTCGATGCCACGGCTCTTCATGTAGAACAGCGAGTTGCGGTCGATCTGGCCAACCGTCGCGCCGTGTGTGCACTTGACGTCGTCGGCAAAGATCTCGAGCTGCGGCTTGGCATCTACCTGCGCGGTCTTCGATAGCAGCAGCGTGTTGTTGGTCTGCTTGCCATCGGTCTGTTGCGCGATGCTCTGCACGAACACCTTGCCGTTGAACACGCCGTGCGACCTGTCGTCGAGAATGCTCTTGTAGATCTGACGGCTGAAGCACTGCGGCTTGGCGTGTTCGATGCGCGTTTGCACATCGCCATGCTGCTCGCCGTCGAGCATGGTGAGGCCGTTGAGCGTGGTGCCGCACCCCTCGCCGTCGAGCAC
>JBBQNT010000456.1:0-1788 GCA_038330215.1 Gemmatimonadales bacterium | reverse complement strand
AGCGTCGCACCCGCGCCCACATGCCACGCACCCAGCCGCGCGCCCAGCCCCACGATGCGCGCCTGAAGCAGTGCGCGGTCTGCCGGCATGTCATACAGCGGCTGCGCGTTCTCCCGGTTCGTACCCCGAACGGCATTGGCCGTCCCGCGCAGTTCGAGCCACGATCGCACGGTCCATACACCAGCAAGCTCCACACCTCGCAGCCGAGCGTCGGTCTGCGCGTAGGTGTATGCCGGAAACGCGCCGCGCAACGTGAAGATCGGTTCTCTCGGCTGCAGGTAGATGAAATCACTGATCACGTTGTTGTAGGCCGCGAGATCCAGCGACACGCGCTCACCGGCAAATCGCAATCCGCCCTCGATGCCGAGCGATCGCTCGGCCACGAGATCGGCATCGCCAAGCTCGTATTGCGCTGTGCCATGATGCACACCCTGCGCGTATCGCTCGTTCACCGTTGGCGGACGCCACGCACGTGCCAAACGCAGCGACGCGTTCCACGCATCGCCCACGCGAAATGCCGCCCCAAGTGAGCCGGACAGACCACCCCATGATTGCGTGGCGGCGGGGCTCCTGATGCCGGCGTCAGCGAACGCGAGGGTGGTTTGCGAAATGATGTCGCCGCGCAGACCGCCGGTCACCGAGAGTCGTCCCGTGCTCCACTCTTCCTGCGCATACAACGCGCCCTGCCTGAGATCAAAACCCGGAATCAGGAACGCCTTGCCCAAAGTCTGATTGCCCTGCACCTGTGCACTCGCGCCGATCGTGCCGTACAAACCGTTCCAGGTCGCGTGCCGGAAACGCACGTCGAGCGAGTTGGTGAACAGCTTGAGGTTGAACGCCGGCACGTTTTCGAAGCGCAGCGGACCATGTCCGTCGTACTCGCGACGATGATTGTATTGAAAGCCGTACACTGCGTCGAGCTCGCCGCCGCCTGGCCGGGCGAAGGTGCTACGCCAGCGTGCGGTGGTGTGCGACACACGCTGGTTCGGACTGCCGATGTCATACGAAAACGCGGAATCCGTGGGCGGCGAGGTCATCGCGCGCTGCAGATCGTCGAAGTTGCCCGCGTGCGCCTGACTCAGTACGCCAAGCTCGGTGGCAAAGCGACTCACCAGCAGTTCGCTCGTGCCCCAGTCCCGCTGCACACCAAACGTGGCGCTTCCGTTGAGTTCGCGGAATCCAGTATTCGACAGGTAGTAGTCCGGCGCAGCGCCATTGCCGGCCACGCGTGTCGTCAGTCGCAGGCGATATCCGGTGCGACCGATGCCCGGCAGTTCAAGTCCGCCGCCCTGCACGCCGAGTGACACGGCGCCCTGCCGGCTGTTGGAGAATGCATTCATGGATACTTCGCCACGCGTGGGTCCGGAATCGGGCACCACCGCGTGATCTATGCGAACCACGCCGCCGAGTGCATCGGCGCCATACAGTACGGTTGCGGCGCCGCGCACCACCGTCACCGCATCAGCATCGAAGCTGTCGATGTTGGGCGCGTGCTCCGTTCCCCACTGCTGGTCTTCCTGACGCAAACCTGCATTCAGCACCAGCACGCGCTGCGAGTTGAGGCCACGAATTACCGGCTTGGCAATGCTCGGCCCGAGCTGGATCACCGACACGCCCGGCAGATTTTTGATGGTCTCACCCAGTGTCTGTCCGCGCATCGCGTTCAGCGCCGAGGCATCGAGCGTGGTCATGGCGACCACGCGTTCCAGCGCATCGTTCAGCGTGTCGGCCGTGACATCCACCGCTTGCAATGTGATGTTGCTCGCGCTCAGCACGATCTTGAGCAGC
>JBBQNT010000455.1:0-1822 GCA_038330215.1 Gemmatimonadales bacterium | reverse complement strand
AGCGGCTGTTCGTGTTCATGTCGCGCAATGCGCGAAGCGCCACGGAGTTCTTCGGGTTGCCCTCCAATCGTGTGGTCGAGCTGGGCACGCAGATCGAGTTCTGAGGCTGCCGTTTGGGCGCCGAGGCGACGGCGCACGGCTAAACACACACGACCTAGGGCATTTTGGTCGCGAGATCGTGGTTGCGGGCCATTGATCCAGCAGGCGAGCCGAGGGAGATTGAGGGAAAGCGAGCCCGACCATCAGTCGGAGCGCACGTCAGACTTTCCCCCGTCGACCCGCCCTAGATGTCATTGCGTTTGTTTAATTGCGGGTCGTTGCGCCGCGGCGCGCTCCGGCCTCTCCTGGTCGCCATGTGCGCGGCCCTCGTGCTGTCGGCCTCCGCCGTTCGCTTCGCGGGCGCGCAAGACCTGCTCCCGCTACAGCGTCTGCTCGCCGGCGACACACTGCGCGACGACCGCAACTTCTCGTTCACTGCACGCGGGCCGTATCGCGCGTCGGTGCCAACGCCGGCGTCGTTGCTCGGCTACGAGATGGGCGCACGCAACACGCAATACGCCGACCAGCAGCGTGTGATCAACGCCATCGCGCAGGCGGCGCCCGATCGTGTGCGCGCCGAGCCCATCGGTGTCACGGCTGAAGGCCGTCGCATGCAGGTACTGCTGGTCTCGTCGCCGGAGAACATCGCGCGTCTGGACGAGATTCGCCGCGATCTGGATCGCATTGCCGACCCGCGCGGTGCGAGTGCGGCTGAGCTTGACGCCGCCACGTCGCGCGTGCCGGCGGTGGTCTGGATCTCCGAGAGCATTCACGGCAACGAGTCGCCCGGATTCGAGAGCGCGATGGCGCTCTTGTACCAGCTTGCGGCGAGCGAAGAGCCGGCAACGGTCGCCATGCTGCGCAACACGCTGCTGGTGCTCAATCCGTCCGCGAATCCCGACGGACATGAGCGCTTCACCGTGTGGTATCACTCGCTCGCGATGGCCAATCCGGACAATGGCGCGTATGAGCATTCGGAGCCATGGAGCGTGCAGGGCCGTTTCAATCACTACCGCTTCGATATGAATCGCGACCTCATGGCCATCACGCAGCGTGAGACGCAGGCGATGACGCGCGCGATGCTGCGCTGGCATCCCATGATTGCGGTGGATCAGCACGGACACACCGTCAATTATTTCTTCCCGCCAGCCGCCCGTCCGATCAACGACCAGATGCGTCCCGAAGCGCGCAAGTGGCTCGAGGTGATCGGTCAGGCGAACGCCAATGCGTTCGATGAGTACGGTTGGATGTACTTCGTGCGCAGTGATTTCGACTTGTACTATCCCGGTTATTTCGACACGTGGCCGTCGCTCAACGGCGCCACCGGCATGACATTCGAAACGGACGGGGGTGGATGGAAGGGGCTGCTGTGGCGTCGTGAGGACGGCACGCTGCTCTCGCACCGCGATGGCGTGGCCAAGCACTTCGTGACGGCCATGGCGACGCTCGAAGCCACCGGCGCGCGGCACACCGAGCGTGTGCGCGACTATCTCGCTGCACGACGCGGCGCCATCGAGGACGGACGCACTGATCGCTTTCGCCGCGTGGTCTTCGTGCCGGGAAAGGATCCGGCACGCGCGGCGGAGCTGGCGGCGGCGTTGCTGCGCGCGAACATCGAGGTGCAGCGCACGACATCGTCGTTCTCCGCACCGCGCTCGCACGCCTACGCCGACGATGCGGTGAGCACCAGGCAGTTCGACGCCGGCGCGTATGTCGTGGACCTGGCCCAGCCGCAGGGCAAGCTCGCACGCAGCCTGCTCGAGCCGTCGCCCACCATGGATTC
>JBBQNT010000454.1:0-1824 GCA_038330215.1 Gemmatimonadales bacterium | reverse complement strand
CATCACCTGCGCGGCAAGCGTGCTGTTGTGCGGAGCGGTGCCCTCCGCGTCGCCTCTGTTGGCACAGGAAGTTGGTGTGTATGGCGCTGCGGGGCGGACCGAGCTTCGCGAGCTGGGTGCGCTACAGGGCTACGGCGGCTACTTCCGCGTGGCACCACGTCGGTTTTTCTCACTGCGAGCCAATCTGTACCGGCATGCGGCAGACGCGATCGAGCGCGAGGGATTGGTGTGCAATAATTACACCCTCGGTTTCAAGTGCGACATCGAACACATCCGCAATGCGTCCGCGCTTCGGGGCGCGTCCGTGGTGGCGTCCCTGCTGGTGCCAGTGGGAAAAATCGTCGAGCTCGAGGTCGGAGGTGGCCTGAGTCTGAATGAAATTACGGCGAGTGAACGCACCACTTCTGGACGACCTTCGTTCCTCGTGTATGGGAAGTCGGCACAGGCGGGCGTGCTCGGTCGTGCGACGGTGCGCGCTCGGCCGCTGCAACGTCTTCCCGTGTTCGTAGATGCGAGCGTGGACCTGCATCGCGTGTCGATGAACGGTTGCTCTACCGACATGCGGGCGCACGCACCCTACTGCGGCAGCAAATCGCTGCGCGAATGGCGACTGGGGTTGGGTTACAAACTATGGTGAGCGCGATGCGGCTCGTGACGATCATCGTGTTCACGCTCATGGCTGGCAGCTGTGCCTCGGCGCCGCGCGTGCGACCGGAGACCACGACGTTCGCTCCCGCGCTCAACGTTGATTTGTCGGCGATGCAGCGGTTGCCGTCAGGGGTGTACATCCGCGATGTCATCGCAGGCGAGGGCACAGCGATCGGCGGCGAGGACCAGATCTCCCTGCACTACGCCGGCTGGCTCGCCGACGGCACGCAGTTCGATGCCAACGTACCTCCGAAGGCGCCGTTGACGTTCCGCCTTGGGCTTGAGACCGTGATCCCGGGCTGGGAGCGCGGGCTGCCGGGCATGCGCCCCGGCGGTCAGCGTCAGATTGTCGTGCCACCGTCGCTTGGCTATGGTTCGGCGCGACGGCCAAACATTCCGCCCAACAGTGTGCTGGTGTTTCTCGTAGAATTGGTGGCGCCGCCACGATAGCTGACCAGTGGATCGCGCTCACCTGATTGCATCCGCGTGACCGCGTCCGTCTGGTCGCACTCGCCGTTTCACCCGACTCCTCCTACGATCGGAACCGTCATGACTCCTGCGCGCGCTTCCCACCTGCCCGGCCGCATCGCACGCATTGGCTCGACGGTCGCCGTCGCGGTGTTCGAGTTGATAGTCCTGTCGACGTTCGCATCGCGAACACTGAGCGCGCAACAGTCACCGGAGTACGGTCCGCCGAACGGCGCGCTGGTAATTGCAGGAGGCGGACAGCTGGCGGGAACAGGCATCACCGAACGCTTCATCGAGCTCTCCGGCGGACCCAAGGCGAAGATCGTGATCGTTCCCACGGCCGGTGGCAATCGGCGCGAGGACGGCTCGCTCATTCCGTACGACGCCGAGCGCGTGCTGGCGAGCTGGAAGGCGCGAGGGCTCACCAACGTACACATGCTGCACACGCATGACCGCAACATTGCCGACACCGACTCGTTTGCCAGCGTGCTGCGCGACGCGGGCGGCGTGTGGTTCAATGGCGGTCGGCAGTGGAACATCGTGGATTCGTACGCAGGTACGCGGACATATGACGCGTTCCACGCCGTGCTCGCCCGCGGCGGCGCGATCGGCGGCAGCTCGGCCGGCGCCACGATTCAGGGCGCATATCTGGCGCGCGGCGCTACAGCCGGCCCGCAGATCATGATGACCGACGAGCCGAATCACCAG
>JBBQNT010000453.1:0-1832 GCA_038330215.1 Gemmatimonadales bacterium | reverse complement strand
GCCGGCCGCGCCGTACTCGGTGACTTCGGCATTGCCGCGCTGCTGGAGTCGGGCGCGTCCTCAAATGCACGTCTGACCGCGGTGGGCGTGCGCCTCGGCGATGCGCGCTACATGAGCCCGGAACAGATCAAGGGCGAACCGATCGTGGAGCAGAGCGACGTCTACGCCTTCGGTATCCTTGCGTTCGAACTGCTGACCGGCGCCGGGCCGTTCACGGCCAAAGGCGACGCGCAGCTCATGGCGGCACACCTTCAGCAGGAACCACGCAAAGTGCGCGAGGTGCGGCCCGACGTGGACGCTATCCTGGCGGCAGTGATCGACAGTTGCCTCGCCCGCGATCCGAACCGGCGGCCGCTCGCCCGTGATGTAGCGGCCAAGCTGGTCGCAACGCGGACACCGGATCAGTCCGACCGGACCGACCGGACTGAGGAGCAACGTTCGACACTCGACCTGTTCATGCACGAGCTGAAGCGACGCCGCGTATACCAGGTCGTCGTCGCCTACGGTGCGGCCGCGCTTGCCGTGCTGGGTCTGTCGGACGGTGCCAACGGTGCCGGGTTGCTGTCCAACGAGAATTACAGCCGTCTTGTCGCGACCGTGCTCATCGGCTTTCCGTTCGTGCTGGTGCTGTCGTGGGTCTACGATATCCGGCGTGGCCGCGTCGAGCGCACACGCTCGGAGCCGCAGTCGAGCCGCATGAAGCTGCTGGTGTGGGGTGCGCTCGTTGCGATCGCGGGCGTCGCAGCCCTGGTTGCGTGGGTGATGCTGCGGGGCGAACGATGAGCCGACCCGCCGACGTTTCCAGGGCAACGATGCATAAGCCGCGCAACGACGAGATCGACGCGTACGGTATCACGCACACCGGCCACGTACGCGCCGAGAATCAGGACCATTTCCTGATCGCGGTGCTCGGCTCGCGGCTCACACCGTTGCAGACGAGCCTGCCGAACGTGCCGGAGTTCGACGTGCTCACGTCGATGCCGGAGTCGGACCGGGCCGGCTTTCTGGCGATGGTCGCCGACGGTGTGGGCGGCGCTGCGCAGGGCGCGGAGGCGAGCCGCTTCGCCGTGGAAGCAGTCAGTCTGTATGTCGCGCGCAGTATGCACGCGTACTACGCGACCGCGCACAGCGATGATGCCGGCCTGCTTCTCGCTCTGGAGCAGGCTGCACAGCAGACGCACAACGAGATTGTGAACCGCGGCGTCGAAGACCGTGACGCGCGGGGTATGGCGACGACACTCACGGTGTTCCTGGGCGTGTGGCCTCGCGTATACCTGTTGCAGGTCGGTGACAGCCGTTACTACCAGTATCGCGCGGGCGAACTGAAGCAGATCTCACGCGATCAGACGGTCGCGCAGGAGCTGATCGACCAAGGTGTGCTCACGCCGGAGAAAGCGAAAAACACGCGGTGGAGTAATGTGCTTTCGAGCGCGCTGGGCGGTTCCACGAGCACACCGACCATCATGCGGCTGGAAAACGACTGGTCACTCGTGCATCTGCTGTGCAGCGATGGACTGACCAAGCACGTGGCGGACGAGCAGATCCGCGAGCGGCTGGCGACGATGACGTCAGCGCGCCAGGTGTGCGAGACGCTGCTTCAGGACGCGCTGGACGGCGGCGGCACGGACAATATCACGATCATCGTGGGGCAAGCCGTCGCAAGAGGCGCCTAGCGTCGGTCCGTCGCACTAGTTCGCCGCATCGACAGCCGCCTTGACGTGCGCGACCCAGTTGGGCACCACGCGCAGGTACGCCGTGCTCGTTCCCTCGGGGCCCTGCAGGTAGATGATGCCGCCATCCCAACTCGGCCGATTCGACCAGCCGAACGTATC
>JBBQNT010000452.1:0-1848 GCA_038330215.1 Gemmatimonadales bacterium | reverse complement strand
CGCGGACGAGGCGTGCAAGTGGGGGACCGCTTCGACGACGCCGAGGGAACTGGCTATGTTTCATCGCATGACGCCGCTGGAGGGACCTGACGGGGACTTCGGCCCCGATGTGCGTGTGCGTGAACCCAATGGTGGTGACGCTGGCGGAGCGCCGCGCGCGCCATACCGAGGACCGCGCGGCAAGACCGCGTCCATTACCGACTCGCGCATCGCCGCCGCCGCGATACTTGCGGAGGTCCGAAGCGGTCAGCTGCTCGACCCCGCCTTTGAGCGACACGCCGGCCCGCTGGACGCCCGTGATCGCCGCTGGGTGCAGGAGCTGGTGTGGGGCACACTGCGGCGTCGCGGCTGGTTTGACGCGGTGATCGGCTCTCGCGTGCGCGGCGGTCTGGCGCGACTCGATGGCGACGTCGCCGATCTGCTGCGACTTGGCGGGTATCAGTTGCTTTTCATGGGCAGCGTGCCGCCCTACGCCGCGATCGCGCAGACCGTCGAGTTGGCCAAGCAGCGTCACGGAATTGGTGCGAGCAAGCTTGTGAACGCCGTGCTGCGCCGCGTGGACCGGGAGCGTGACGCCCTCGAGCCGGTGACGCCAGGCGATCCCATCGACGCGCTCGCGCTTCGACTCTCGCATCCACGCTGGCTGGTGTCGCGCTGGGTCGCGCGCTTCGGGCTCGAAGATACTGCGCGACTGCTCGAGGCCAACAACCACGAGGCACCGATCGTGCTTCGTCCGTTCGGTGTGGTGCGCGAACAGCTCGAAGCAATGCTCGAAGGCGCCGGTGTCACCGTGCACGACGCGCCGCTCGTGGCCGACTCGCTCGTGCTTGGCCCCGGCGTGCAGCTCACCGAACTCGGCGCGTTCAAGCAGGGACTGCTGTTCGTGCAGGACCCGGCCGCCACGCTTGTGACTCGCTACGCGGCGATCGCGCCGGGCAGTGTGGTCGCCGACTTGTGCGCGGCGCCTGGCGGCAAGGCGCTCGAACTCTCGCGCACTGCACGGACAGTGGTTGCTGCGGATCGTGTCCCCGGCCGACTTGAGCGGCTACTGGTTGGGCTTGGAAGACTCGATGCCGAGAACATCGTGGCCTACGTTGGCGACGCGCGCGAACCGGCGGTGCACAACATGGACGCCGTGCTGCTCGATGTGCCCTGCACCGGCACGGGAACGTTCCGTCGGCACCCCGATGCACGCTGGCGTATCAAGACCTCGGATCTTGCGGTCATGTCCACGGTACAGCGTGACATCCTGCGAACGGCCGCGAGTGCAGTGCGCCCGGGCGGTTTGCTCATTTACTCCACGTGCTCCCTCGAGCCCGAAGAGAACGACGCCCCCGTGGACGCATTTCTCGCTGAACATCCCGACTTTGTGCTCGAGCCGCCGCCGGCGGGCACCGTGCCCGAGACGGTGCTCGACCAGGGCCGGTTACGGGTGCTGCCACACAAGCACGGCGTGGACGGCGCCTTCGCCGCGCGCTTGCGCCGCGTGGAGCGCGCATGAGCAAGCGATCCGATCTGAGTTCGCGGCGCGGCAGCAGCTCGCGCACGTGGTGGACACGCGCCGGCGCTGCACTGTTCGCCGGTCTGATTGTGGGCGTCGGTGGTGGCTTTCTGGGACTTCGCGTTTTGCGTGGTGACGCACCATCCACGCCGATTCCCGAAGTGGCGCCCGAACCGGTCGCACCGGCACCGCGCCGCACCTACAGTGGACCGCGTGCCGACGGTATGCGGCGACAGGGCAGCGAAGCAACCATGGTGGGCGGCGGTTCGTCGGCCAGTCGCGACAGTCTGGCCGTCGTGCCTGACCTGATCGGACGTGCCGAAGGCGACGCGCGTGGTCTACTCGAA
>JBBQNT010000451.1:0-1854 GCA_038330215.1 Gemmatimonadales bacterium | reverse complement strand
GGCCAGCATGGCGTTCATCAGAAAGCGCCCCACGCGGCCGTTGCCGTCGATGTAGGGGTGGATGAACACGAAGCAGAAGTGGCCCAGCACGGCGCGGACGGCCGCACTCGGCTCTTCAGCGATCAGGTCAAAGAGCGCGGGCATCATCTCGCGAACGGCCTCTCGCGGCGGCGGCACGTGCGCAGCGTTCTTGATGTACACGGGCGCGTTGCGGTAGCCGGCGAGATCGGTGTCGGAGAGGATGCCGGCGGCAACGCTTGGGCTGAAGAGATCACGATACCAAACGCCATGCTCCGCTCGCGCGACGTCGCCCGGGTTCTCGCCCGCGAGAATCCGGCGCAGCGACCGCTGGACGGCCTCGAACGCGCGCCAATAGCCGTGCGCAGCCATGGCGCTCCGTGCGTCCTTGTCCTCGACATGCCGCTCCGGGTCCCACGTGCCCGACGCGACGCGTTCGATCAGTTCATCCGTGACACGGTATCCCTCGATTGAAAGTGAGTGATACGCGTCGGCCAGATATTGCTCACGGACGTCGCTCAGGTATGCGCCTATGTCTGCAGGGAGTCCAGGCGCGCTGGGGAAATGCGGCAGCACTTGTTCGCGCATGCTGGACCACATGAGCTGCAGGCGATGCACGTAGGGCGACGTGGTGCGGGCCACCGTGAGCACGGGGGGATCGACGACGAAGGGGTTGGATTCCTGCACCGTGTACCCGGCCGCGCGCATCGCGCCGAGTACGTCGTCAGCGATCTCATGGCGTCCGACGGCGCGTAGCGCTGCAGCAAGCCGTCCTGCGACGACGCTGTGACGGCCCGCGAGAAGCTCCCGGTTGAGGTCCGACGCATCCCGCAGGCTCGCGAGCGCAATCTGCGCATCGGTCGGGTACGTCCCGAAGAAGTGCTCGGGGACCCTGGTGAGCGCGACATGGAGCGCCAGCACACGGAGGCCGCCACGCGACTCAATCGAGTGGGCAGGCGGGACTTCGGTCTTGTAGAGCAGCAGGGAGCAGTTACCCGGGAGCTCCACGCTCTTGTTCGACCCGCCCGGGCTGTGGACGATCACCTGTCTGGGAAGCGCCGTGGCGCCCGCGTGCACCATGATCGAGAGTGCAGGTGAAACGTGCCACGCGTCGCCCAACCGGGCGGTGCAATAGCCAGCCACAAAATCTCGCCTGCTCCCAAACCACGTGGTGTCTCCGGAAGCGTCCCCGGGGCGCGCGATCACGTACCATCCCTTCACGACGCGCCGGAGGAAGCCCGCTTCGAGCAAGGCTTCACGCTGCCGACGCTCGATGTTGACCGATTGCACGACCACGTGCCCGCGCTCCTGAAGCGCCTTGAGGCTTCGCAGCGCCTTTGTCAAGCGTCGCTGGGCGGGGCTGGTTGGGGTGGCCAATGGGTTGGTCTGTGAATCCTATGAACTGTGCGCCAGACGAAGTATAGCCTATTTCGGCGTGTCAGTTATAGTGTTTTCTGTCATATGATTTATAGGCTATTCAGTTTCGCCTGTTATAGACTATTCTGTCAACGCCTCACCTCACTCCGCCACCACCGCGAACCGTACCACACCCTCATACTTGTCATCCCACTCGCCAGACCAGTCGCGCAGGCCGAACGTCGCCGTCACCTCGAGACTCGTGGACGGCGTGGGCGTCAGGAAACGCACCGAGAGTCGCACATCCAGGTTGCCGAGATGGTGATCGCCTTCACTCGGCGAGAACGCCGCGTTGAATCCGGTCAGCAATGCCGTGGCCTGCGTGGCATTGGCGCCGAGGGTAATCGTCTTGCGGTCGGTTCGCGGTCCGGAACCTTCGAAGCTGTTGAACGAAATGCTGTCATTCACGATCTGCATGGT
>JBBQNT010000450.1:0-1863 GCA_038330215.1 Gemmatimonadales bacterium | reverse complement strand
CGCTGCGACATCGGTCGTGGACTCGGAGCCGGGCGTCTGCTGCGCGAGCGCGGCAGCGACTGCGGCTGACGATGTGGTGGACAAGGACGCGGTCACGATCGGAGTCGTGCCGGCGGACAACGGAGCGGACTCGGCCTGCGCTGAGAGCGACAGCGGCGCGAGCAGCAACGCGGTGAAAAGTAGACGTCGAAGCATCCCGGACATCGGGGTCAAATGTTCAAGAAAAGCGGCTCGATCACCGTCGAGACGAACAGGAACGCCACCAGCGAAATGAGCGCCGGCGTGGCGGCCAACTGCAACGCCGGAATCAGCACGAACGCCCACAGCGCGACAACGGCAAATCGCACCAGCACACCCAACCCCCACGCCGCGATCACCTGCTCGCGCGCCACCAGCCGAACGATGGCAAACGTGAGGAGTTGCACACCAAAGGCCACCCATGCCGCCGCCATGATCGCGGACAGGTCACCCGGCACCCCAAAGAACCAACTCAGCCCTGCACCGACCACTGCCAGTACCACCACCTGCGCGGCGGCAAACAAACCGACCGCGCGCAGCATGCCTGATGCTGCCGTTCCCTGCGATACCGTCACGGCGTCGTCCGGTCGGATGGATCCTGTTCCGACGTGTCCGTCTCGCCCGACGGGGGCGTCTGCCGCTGCGCTACCGACGTCTTGGGCGCGATGATGCGCCGATAGCTCAGGAAGAATGTGCCACCCGCTCCAGCCAGAACGCCGGTTAGCAGGAACAAGGGCGCCGTTCCGAAGCGCTGGTCGAGCCATTGTCCCAGGTAACCGAACAAGACGAGCGCGACCGCGAACTGTACACCGAGTCCCGCAAGCGACCACGGACTGACGTCCGAATCGGGTGTTTTAGGGGTCGACGATCGTTTGACGTCGCGCATGAGATCGGGAAGCTAGGAGCTTGTGAAATTTTTCGCAAGCAATCCGGCTGCGGCCCGAACAAACGCCGACTGGCGAGGCGCTATTGTGCGAAGTTGGCCCCAGTGCAATACTTAGCCCGCTACTGTTGACTTGATACCTCACCTGTCCGTTGATAACGGCACCACGTTGCGAAATGTGACGCCGAATCGTCCAAGTCATTGCAGGAGTGCACTGTGCGCTCCGACACATTCAACTGAAGACTGATGCTCGCGCGCATCACCTTTCCACTCATCGCAGCTGCCGTCCTCATCTTTTTCTGGGGCTCGCGTGGCGAGAACGACCTGGTGGCGGCTCGTCCCGCCGTCGCGGACACTGTCGTGTCGGCGGTGGTTCGTGTCGATGCGGCACCCGGTGCACGCACGGTGCGATTTGCGTTGAGTGTGACCAACGGTACAAGTCGTCGCGTCGAACTCAACTTTCCGTCGGGACAAACGCACGACTTCGTTGTGCTCGACGTGACAGGACGCGAAGTATGGCGCTGGAGTGATGGGCGCATGTTCACGCAACTCATGCAGAACCGGCTGCTCGAAGCGCGCGATGTGGTGACGTACGACGAGCGTTGGCCGGCACCGCCGAGCAGTGGGCGCTACACGCTTGTTGCCGTGTTGCACAGCGATACGCACCCCGTCGAAAAGCGCGTCGATTTCAGCGTGCAGTAGCGCGCGATCCGAACGCAGCGACGCACCACGCACAAGGCACAACACACAACGCGCGCGTAGCTTTACGCGTTCTGTCATGTGCGCGCGCGTGCACCGGTCCGCCCGGTACAGCGACCCTCGCTTCGCTTCCCTCCTCTCGACGATGACCTCTCCGAGCCGTCCTGCAACCGATCCTGGCGCCGACGACCTGGCGCTGCTTACCCGTCTGGCTGAAGCGCGCGCACAACTTCGTGAACAGATTGCCCGACGCATTGTCGGAC
>JBBQNT010000449.1:0-1873 GCA_038330215.1 Gemmatimonadales bacterium | reverse complement strand
CACAACCTGCTCAGTGCGCTGCTCGACAATCATCTCGCGCAAGGCAATGCGCTGCAGATCGACACGCGTCGCATCACCTGGCCGCGCACCATCGACATGAACGACCGCGCACTGCGACACGCCGTGCTCGGACTCGGCGGTGCCGCGCACGGCATCCCGCGTGAAGAACGCTGGGTAATCGTGCCCGCGAGCGAAGTCATGGCCATCGTCGCGCTGGCCAGCGACTACAGCGATCTGCAGGAACGACTGGCACGCATTGTTGTGGGCACGCGATCCGGCGCCGCGCGCGAACCCGTGCGCGCAGGTGACCTGGGTGCCGCGCAAGCGATGAGCGTGCTGCTCAAGCACGCGCTGCGTCCCAATCTCGTACAGACCCTCGAAGGCGGACCCGCCATCGTGCACGCCGGTCCCTTTGGCAACATCGCCCACGGCTGCAACAGTCTCATCGCCACGCGCACCGCGCTTGCGCTCGGCGATGTGGTTGTCACCGAAGCAGGGTTTGGATCGGATCTGGGCGCGGAGAAGTTTTTCGACATCGTGTGCCGCACCGGCGAGCTCAACCCGGAGGCGGCGGTGCTCGTGGCCACGGTACGCTCACTCAAGATGCAGGGTGGCGCGGCGAAAACCGCACTCGATGTTGAAGACCTGGACGCACTCGAGCGCGGGCTCCCGCACCTCGATCATCACGTGGGCAATGTGCGGCAGTTCGGCGTGCCCGTGGTGGTCGCGCTCAACCGCCGCAGCACCGATACGCAAGCCGAGCTTGATCGCGTGCTCGCGTACTGCGCGGAACGTGATGTGCGCGTTGCGTTCACGGACGTGTTCGCGCGCGGTGGTGAAGGCGGCGAGGAACTCGCCCGCGAAGTGCTCGCGTTGCTCGACGCGCGCGGGCACGAGTTTCGTCCGCTCTACGATATCGCGCGGCCCATACGTGAGAAGATTGAAACCATCGTGCAGCGTGTGTACGGCGGCGACGGAGTGGATTTCACGTCGTCGGCCGAACGACAGCTTGCCTGGCTGGAAGCGAACGGGATGGCGCACTCGCCGGTGTGCATGGCCAAGACGCAGTACTCGCTCACCGACAATCCGGAACGACTGGGACGGCCGCGTGGCTTTCGCATTACCGTCACCGAAGTAACCGGGAGCTTCGGTGCAGGCTTTGTCGTGGCGCGATGCGGAGACATAATGACCATGCCGGGGCTGCCGAAGACGCCCGCGGCCGATCGCATGAGCATGAACGCTGACGGGCAGGTGCGCGGGCTGTCCTGAGCGGCGGCTCAGTTCACGACGATACAGACCTACAGCGGGGCCGAGCGCCGACACCGAGATTGCGCCAGTGCCCCCAGTCGCCCCTAGCCGCGAAGCAGCTCGGGGTAAACCGTTTTCCAGCCTGCGTCCGGCGTACTCAGCGTCACGTTGCCAAAAACGGCGGCGGTCATGTATTTCGCTGTCTCGCTGTTGGCGTTTTCGCCCGGTCGGAGCTTCATCTGCACGTGCTCGGTGAGCGATGTGATGGCACCCGTCGTGTCGTCGCTCTTCTTGTACGCCTTGACTTGAATCACACTGGTTGCGCCGACCCGGTTGAATCGCACCGTCACCGACGGCGGCAGCGCTTGATTGGCAAGATCATATCCCGAGATGGGCCCCGTGTACTTCAACTTTTCGGCGAAGGCTGCCAGTTCCGCCAGCCAGCCCACCTTTGCTGGATTAAAGGACATGTAACCGCGGCTGTTGGCTCCCGTCGCGAAACAGACGCCGTATAACATGGTGCCACCTCCGCCGCCGCAGTGCTTGACGAACTCGGCGAGCAGCTCGCTCCTTCCGCGCCACTTCAACTTGTCGGCGCCGCCGAAGTTGTGCAGTCCGTACAGCC
>JBBQNT010000448.1:0-1886 GCA_038330215.1 Gemmatimonadales bacterium | reverse complement strand
GACCTCGCGGCACACCCGGAACGCGTGCAGGCGCTGGACGCGGCGTTCGTGAACCGCATCAAGGAACTCGTGGCCGACATCGACGTCGACCTCGACGCACCGCTGCCGGACGAGGAGGCGTGAGTGCCGCGGCAGCGCCGGCCGTGGTCAACGGTTGGACGTTGTTTGCACACCCGCTCTTCCTGAGCCAGGTCGACGCGCTGGCCACCGACGTTGAGGCGCTGAAGCGAAGGGACCCGGACGGGTACGTTCGGCGGAATGCCACCAAGCGCCTCGCCGCCATTGAGCGCCTCGCGCTCGAGGTGATCCCAGCCGACCCGTCGCGCGCGGAGTATCGGCAAGGGCACACGCTCGGCAGTGCACACGCGCACTGGTGTCGCGCGAAGTTCTTCCAGCAGTACCGCCTGTTCTTCCGGTACCACGCCCCGAGTCACGTCATCGTCTATGCGTGGGTCAATGACGAAGACTCGCGCCGCGCGTACGAGAGCCAGCACGACGCCTACCGCACCTTCCGCAAGATGCTCGAGCGAGGCCACCCACCCGACGACTGGGACGCACTGGTGGCCGAGTCGCGTGCCTTCAAGCCGTCGCGCGGGAGATAAGGCGCCCACCATCAGGGCGTCCGGTGGTCGCGGTCGCGGATCATGAGGGATGCCATCGATCCGTGCGCAGCAACGCTACGACCATCGCCTCCGGAACCTCGTCCAGCACACCGGGGACCTTCGGTTTGCCGCCGCCTGCGGCGTGCCGACGTCCACCGCGCGTGGCTGGATAGGGCGGCAACCCGCAGAGGTGGTGGGGCTCAGCGAACTCACGCGCACTGAGGCCGAACTGCGGCGTGACGTGATGATGCTTCGTCGTCGGGTCGGCAAGCTCGCCGCACTGCTTCGACTCGCGCTGGCGTTGCAGCACGCGTCCGGGTTCACCCTGGCACGTACCCGGCTGCCTGACGGGCTCGCGAAAGCCCGGATGCTTCGGGCCGTCGAACAGGCCCGCACGCATATGCCCCTGCGGGGCGTACTCCGCTTCCTGGGAATCTCAGCGAGGCGCGTACAGGCGTGGCGACGGCGGCAGCAGGCGTGCACGCTCGGCGACCGATCATCGTGTCCACGCACCTCGCCGCAGCGATTGACGCACACCGAGGTACAAGCCATCGGTGACATGGCGACTGCGCGAGCGTATCGGCATGTGCCGACGGGCAGGTTGGCGATACTCGCGCAGCGGCTCGGCACCGAGTGTGCGTCGCCCTCGACGTGGTACAGCCTCGTGCGGCGCCATCGGTGGCGACGGCCGCGACACCGTGTCCATCCGAGCACGCCTAGCGTGGGCGTGCGTGCCAGTCGCCCGGACGAACTCTGGCACATCGACACCACCGTGATTCGGCTGCTCGATGGCACGCGCGCGTACCTGCACGCCGTCATCGACAACTACTCGCGCCGCATTCTGGCGTGGCGCGTGGCGGATCGCTCGACCGCTGCCAACAGCGTGGCGGTGCTCCTCGTGGCGAGTGGGCAGGCCACAGCGCCGGAGGGCACACCGGACGTCTTGGCCGATGGCGGCGTCGAGAACGTTAACGCGCAGGTCGATGCGTTGGTGCAGGCGGGCATCGTCCGCCGACTGCTGGCGCTGACCGAGTGCGCGCACTCGAACTCGCTGATCGAGGCATGGTGGCGCTCCCTCAAGCACCAGTGGCTCTTCCTGCACCCCCTGGACAGCGTCGCGACGGTGCGCCGCCTGGTGGCCTTCTACGTTGACGAGCACAACCGCGTGATTCCGCACGCGGCGTTCCGCGGACCGACACCCGACGAGATGTACTTCGGCACAGAAGACACGGCGCCAGGGCTGCCGTCGCGCATGGCAGCCGCGCGGGCGGCTCGGCTCAAAGC
>JBBQNT010000447.1:0-1909 GCA_038330215.1 Gemmatimonadales bacterium | reverse complement strand
GCGGCGGGCGTCGGAACGCTCAACTATGGCGCCTTTCTGCAGAATATCGTGGACTTCACCATCGTGGCGCTCGTACTGTTTATGGTCGTCAAGTGGATGAACCGCATGCGCCGCCGCGAGGAGGCCGTGGCGCCGCCACTCACCTGAGGTTCGACTTGCGAGCTCAGAGGGACTCGAGTTCCACCAGCACGGACCCCTTGTCCACGGCCGTTCCAGTCACCGCGCGAACGGCCGTGACTCGGCCCCCGACCGACGCTCGCAGCTCATTCTCCATCTTCATCGCCTCAATCACCACAAGCCCCTGACCGGCGGCCACCTCGTCGCCAATAGCCACCAGCACGCGCACCACCATGCCAGGCATTGGCGCGACGAGGGGCGCCGGCCCCGAACTGGCCGCGGACTGCGCGGCAAGGTCACGGATCGCCCGCATGCGCTCGTTCAGCGCCTCGGCCGAGAACTGCCACCCGTCCACGTCCACCGCATAGCGGCCGCGTGCTCCATCTCGGCGCGCGATGACGCGGTGCACCGCGTCGCCGACGCGAAGCAAACGGACCGGCGTGCCTTCGATCGTCTCGAGCGAGGCGGTCACGCGCTCGCCGCCCACCAGCACGTGGGCGCCATCGATTTCGACAACGATGCGCTCCCCGGCCACATCCACGATGTACTTCACACTTCCTCCGGACGAAGCAGGCACACGGTTTCCACGTGAGCCGTCTGCGGGAACATGTCGACGCAGGTCACGGATTCCACGCGCCATCCCGCCAGGCGGGAAACGTCACGGGCCAGGGTCGCGGGATCGCAGCTCACATACACGAGCATCCGCGGGGCGTTGGACACGAGTCGTTGCGCGGAGAGCGCCTCCGCCACCTCCGGTGCCACCCCCGATCGCGGCGGGTTGAGCACCACCACATCGGCAGGCATGGCATCGACGATGAGGGACTCGACCGTTCCGGCCAGCGCGCGCGAGTGCTGAGGAAGCCGCGCTGCTGTGAACGCCACGGCTCGCTCGTCGTACTCGATTGCGGTAACGCGAACACCTTGCGCCGCGAGTGAGCGCGCAAGTCGACCGGTGCCTGCATAGGCATCCACCACGGTCGCGGGCGACTCACGCAGCACCAGCGCTTCGACGTGCGCGTGCAGCAAATCCGCGACGCTTTGGTTCACCTGCAGAAAACTCGTCGCGATCGCAAGCGCCTCGTCACGCGGCTCGTCACGCGGGCATCCCTCGACGGCGCCCGCATCACGATCCCACACCAGACGAGGTGCGCGACCTGCTGGCTCCCACCATACCGCGCAGCAGCCTGGTACGCGGGTCGCGAGCGCCGCGACATCGTCGCCGTGCCAGCGAATCCCACCTTGCACCACCAATGCGATGTCGCCCAAATCAAGCCGTCGTACCGAAAGTCGCAGGTCATCGCGAACCGCGCCACGCACGCTGTCGTTCGCTGCCTCACGACCGCCCCGACGACGCGCTGCTGCGCCGCGCTTGTTGCCACGATCGCCGGGCCGCGCCACCGCCTCGGAGGTGCGAACGACCGGGAGCCGCGCAAGGTTGCGGCGAAGCACGTCCCATGCGGCCTGTACGTCCGCGTGCGCGATGAGGCATTGCGTGATCGGCACGATCACGTCGGGATCCTGCGAGGCGTGAAACCCGCCAACCCGCTTCGCGCCGTTGCCGCGCACGGTGAGGCTGATGGTACGACGATAACCGAACACGTCTTCATCACCGATCACATCGGGCATCGCGATGGATCGATGTGCGATGCGTTCGAAGGCGTCGCTCACCAACTGCGCCTTGGCCGAGCGCTGCGTGCGCATTGCGAGGTGCTGCCACTGACACCCGCCACAGTTGTCGCGCGTGAAGTGCACACACGGTGCGTCCACGCGATCTTCCGATGCGACGAGCACC
>JBBQNT010000446.1:0-1928 GCA_038330215.1 Gemmatimonadales bacterium | reverse complement strand
GAAGGCTTGTGGCGATATCGGGCCAGGCCGCGTCGGCCGCCGAGTAGAGCCCTCGCAATGCCGAAACCCAGCGGCGCCAATCGCCGAGCTGGCTGTCCGGCGCACTGCCGTCGAGTGTCATAGCCGCGAGGTCCACGCGGGCGAGCGCCTCACGCACCGTTGCCGTGTTTTCTTCCAGAATGGCTTCGAGCGCACGCGCACGACGTGCGTCGCCACCAGTGCGTTGCACCGCCAGTTCGGTCAGCGCTCGCGACAGCTCTGCGCCCACACGATCGATGTCGAATAGCGCGAGCTGTCGCATCGGATCGCTGATGCCCACGACCTGTCGACGCGCGGCGAGCAGCGGCGCGAACCAGCGGTCATGCGCAGTCTCAGATTCGCCGTAGGCGCCGCCGAACGCGCGCAGACTGCGCGTGAGTTCGGGCACCACGAACGCGGCGTCAATCGCACGACGCACGAGCGCGCGCGCGCTCTCATCATGCAGCGTCAGCTCGAGCACGTCGCCGTCGTGCAGGTACAGGTGCGCCCTCTCCCCATTCAGGTGCACGCCATCGAGCACGGCGAAGGCTACTCGCAACGATGGAGCGGCCGCGCGATCCGCCAGCAGCGCCTGCTCGTCGGCGCGCAGGGCAACCGGCTCGTCAATCTCGCGTCCTCGCCAGAGTCCGACCAGGTGCGCGTTCGGCACGAAGCCGGATGACGCGTCTGTTGCGTGTTCCGCGCCGCCGCCCGAGTCCGTTTCGTGTAGCGTCACCCGAGCATCGCCTCCAACACCAGATCGGTATCGGTCAGATTCTCGAACACCGCGTGCGGCGCATGTGACGCGAGATCGTCCACCGCGTATCGACCTGTGGCCACACCGATGGCGCGTGCGCCAATCGAGCGTCCGCACTGCAGATCGGCCGGCGTATCGCCAATGATCACCACGCGATCGCCGGCCAGGTCGTGGCCCAGCATTCGCGTTGCGCGCTGCTGCGCGACGCGCGGCAGTTCAGGCCGATGTTCGTGATCGCACCCGAAGGCGTTCACCCGGAATCGCGTGAAGTCCAGTCCCACGGCGCGCAGCTTGGCCTCTGCGCCACCGCGAACGTTGCCCGTGAGCAGGCCCATGATCACGTCGTCACGTGATTCAACGGCATCGAGCAGCGTCTCGACGCCGTCGTACAGGTTGGCAGACAGCGGCTCGCGCTCAA
This sequence comes from Gemmatimonadales bacterium, assembly GCA_038330215.1. Classification (GTDB taxonomy): domain Bacteria; phylum Gemmatimonadota; class Gemmatimonadetes; order Gemmatimonadales; family Gemmatimonadaceae; genus JAABRT01. Next base: position 735 of record JBBQNT010000446.1, on the reverse strand, counting down.
GATGTGTCTCGATGTTCGACAGGTAGGTCTCGAGCACCTCGTCCATTCGTGCATCGATGTCAACGTCGTTGACCAGCGCCGCGCGCATCTGCTCGCGCACGATCTGGCGATCCGTCTTGCCGTCGTAGCGATACGCGGGATCGCCGGGCGCCCCGAACACGGAAGTCAGCGCGGCTTCCATGGACTTGCGTCCCGCACCGTCGGTCCAAAGCAGCGTACCGTCGATATCGAAGAGGATGAGTTTCATGGATTCATTCGGGCGAGATAGCATGGTTTGATGAACACATCGAGCGTGCACTGCGCGTGCATCGCGATCCTCTGGCGCTACGCAGCACGCTGTTCCGATGCGGCGTTGGTGACGTGCGGCGCGGGTCCCGCCGGTTGCATGCGCGCCGTGCGGGACAGCAGCAGGCCCGCCATGACGATGGCGCCACCCACGACCTGCCACATCGTTGGTTGCTCGCTCAGAACGACCCACGCCACAAGCAGCGCGATGATCGGCTGGAGGTTCCCGTACATTGCGGTGCGGGTGGGCCCAAGCACGCGAACGCCACGATAGAAGAGCAGGTAGGCGATCACCAACGCGCCGATGCCGGCGTATACCATCGCTCCCCACTCCGTGGCGGTGATGGCCGAGAAATCCAGTGTGCGGATTGACGGCCAACCAACCGCAAAGAGCAGCACCGCGCCGCTCGACAGCGTGAGCGACGCGAGGTGCAGCGGGTGCACCCGCGC
>JBBQNT010000445.1:0-1934 GCA_038330215.1 Gemmatimonadales bacterium | reverse complement strand
CGCGTGCACGCGGGCGAGCCAGTGCCACTCGGAAGGGGGTACGCGAATGTGATCTGGCAGGGCGACGCGAACGCGCTGGCACTGCGCGCGCTGACGGTGGCATCTCCAGACGCGCCGGCGCTCAACGTGTCAGGGCCGATCGTATCGGTGCGCGAAGTGGCGACGCGATTGGCCGAGCGGCTGCGCACCGCGGTGTCGTTCGAGGGCGAGGAAGCAGTCGACGCGCTCGTGGTGAACACCGACGCGCTCGCTGCAGCGCTGCCGTACGACGCGATGCCGCTGGACACACTGCTCAACTGGACCGCCGCGTGGGTGTCGCAGGGCGGCCGGTTGCTCGGCAAGCCGACGAAGTTCGAAGTGCGCAGCGGGAGCTATTGAGCATGCATTCACACCTGCTCGCGGGTCAGGTCATTCCGGCGCATCCGCTGGCGCTCACGCCCCATCGCACGCTCGACGAGCGGCATCAGCGCGCGCTCACACGCTACTACGTGGACGCGGGCGCCGGTGGCATGGCGGTTGGCGTACACACGACAGGGTTCCGCATTCACGACGCGGATGTGGGACTGTATCGGCCCGTGCTCGCGCTGGCGGCGGAGACAGCCGACAACTGGCTCGCGCGCAATCCGCGCCCATTCGTTCGCGTGGCCGGACTCGTGGGAAATACTGATCAGGCGATGCGTGAAGCGGCCGTTGCCCGAGAGCTGGGCTACCACTGCGTGTTGCTGTCGCTGGCGAGTTGGCGCGATGCAGACGACGCTGCCATCCTCGCGCACTGCCGGCGCGTGGCCGACGCAATGCCGCTGTTCGGGTTCTACCTGCAGCCCGCGGTTGGCGGACGCGCGCTTTCGTATCGCTTCTGGCGCGAGTTCGCCGAGATTCCGGGCGTTGTGGCCATCAAGGTTGCGCCCTTCGATCGTTACGCGACGCTCGATGTGGTGCAGGCGGTGGCGGCGAGCGGCCGCGCCGACATCGCGCTCTACACCGGCAACGACGATGCAATCGTGAGCGATCTTGTCACGGAGTTTCCCGTGCAGGTGGGCGGCGCGCCTTCGCTCACCACATTCGCCGGCGGATTGCTGGGACAGTGGGCCGTGTGGACACGTCGCGCCGTGGAACTGCTCGACACTGTGAAAGCGCTGCGCGCGCAGCAGCGCGATATTCCGCGCGAGTTGCTGACGCTGGGCGCCGCGCTCACCGAGGCCAACGCCGCCATCTTCGATGCAGCGAATGGATTCGCCGGGTGCGTGCCGGGCATTCTCGATGTATTGCGCCGGCAGGGACTTGTGCGCGGAAGCTGGACGCTCGAGCCGCACGAGCGGCTGAGCGCAGGCCAGTCGGAGGTGATCGAGCAGGTGTTGCGCCGCCATCCGTCACTCACCGACGACGACTGGGTGGCGGAGCGGCGTGACGAGTGGCTGGCGCCTTAGCGATCACCAGGGCACGGCGCCGCTCACCGATCGCAGTGGCTTGTGCTCTAGCGATCACGCATGGCACGGCGCCGCTTACCGATCGCCGCCCCGCCCGGCGCCTTACGCCACAGGCACAGTGGGCTCAGCCCCAGTCGTGGGCACGATCGCATCGAGCAGTTCGGAGAGCCGCGCGAGCGCGAAGGGCTTCTCGAGCACCGGGCAATGCACGCCGTCAAGGAACGCGGCCACTTCCTGCGACGCCACGTCGCCGGTGGCGAGGATGAGACGGCTGATGTATCGCGGCCGATGCTCGCTCAGGTAGCGATAGAGCTCGATGCCCGTCATGCCGGGCATCTTGAGATCGCACACCACCGCGTCGAACCCGGTGTCGTCGCCGTCGGCCATGAGCAGGTCGCGCGCCTCCAGTCCCGACGCGCAGGCGTCCACCCGCCAGCCGCGACGAGTGAGGAATCGCTCGAGCGCCATGCGAATGGCAGCTTCGTCGTCAACCAACAGCAGGCGACG
>JBBQNT010000444.1:0-1968 GCA_038330215.1 Gemmatimonadales bacterium | reverse complement strand
GTGTGCGTGACGGCCTTGGCCGCACGGACAATCCAGCACGCGCGCGCCCGAGGGTAGCTCGCCGAGCAGTTCCACGAGCCGTGCCACCTCCTCGCGGTCTCGCGTGGCGGTAAACAGCGGCTCGTACTCGTGCAGGTATTGCGCGTCGAAGTGGGTGGTCCACCACGGTGCGGTGCTGGGTGCCGACCTCAGAAGAACACCGGCTCGCGATACGCACCGAATACATCTTCCAGCGCAGCGCGAATCTCGTACAGCGTGCAATAGGCGCGGGCGCACTCGAGAATGTATGGTACCACGTTGTCGCTTCCGCGCGCGGCTTCGCGCAGTGCATCGAGGCGCTGCGTGACGCGCTCCTGATCGCGCGTGCTGCGCAACTTTGCCATGAGTTCGCGCTGCTCGATCTCCGCTTCGGCGCCAACCTTGAGCAGTGGAATGGTCAGCTCGGGTTCGTCGGTAACGAACTCGTTAACGCCGACCACGAGCTTTCGACGCTGTTCGATCTCCCACTGCTGCCGCGCAGCGGCTTCGGCGATGCGCTTCTGGAACCAGCCGTCCTCGAGCCCACGCACGACGCCGCCGGCTTCGTCGATCTGTTCGAAGAGCGCCTCGGCCTCGGCCTCGAGTTTGTCGGTCAGTGATTCGACGTAGTAGGAGCCGCCAAGCGGGTCAGCGACGTTGGGAACACCGGTTTCGTACGCGAGCACCTGCTGCGTACGCAGCGCCACCTGCACCGCCTCTTCACTTGGCAGCGCCAGCGTTTCGTCCATGCTGTTCGTGTGCAGGGACTGCGTACCGCCGAGCACTGCCGCAAGGCCCTGGTACGCAACGCGCACGACATTATTGATGGGCTGCTGCGCGGTGAGCGTGACACCGGCGGTCTGCGAGTGAAAACGCATGATCCACGAGCGCGGATTCTTCGCGCCGTAGCGATCGCGCAGGTGACGCGCCCAGATGCGCCTTGCCGCGCGAAGCTTCGCGATCTCCTCGAAGAAATCGTTGTGGATGTCCCAGAAGAACGAGAGCCGCGGCGCGAAGTCATCAACGTCGAGCCCGCGCTCGATGCCGCGTTCCACGTAGGTGAAACCATCGGCGAGCGTGAACGCCAGCTCCTGCGCTGCCGTCGAGCCGGCCTCGCGAATGTGGTAGCCGGAGATGGAAATGGTGTTCCATGACGGCGTATGCCTGGAGCACCACTCGAACATGTCGACGATCAATCGCAGCGCCGGCTCGATCGGGAAGCACCAGGCATGCTGCGCCATGTACTCCTTGAGAATGTCATTCTGGACGGTGCCCGCCACCTTCTCCAGCGGCACGCCCTGTTTCTCCGCTGCGGCGACGTAGAAACAGAACAGAATGATCGCCGGTCCGTTGATCGTCATGGACGTGGTGACGCGATCGAGCGGAATGCCGGCGAAGAGCGTCTCCATGTCGGCGAGCGACGAGATCGACACGCCACACTTTCCAACTTCGCCTTCCGAGCGCACGTGGTCGGCGTCGTAGCCCATGAGCGTCGGGAAGTCGAAGGCCACGGAAAGGCCTGTCTGTCCCTGCGCCAGCAGGTACTTGAATCGCTGGTTCGTTTCACGCGCCGTGCCGAAGCCCGCGAACTGGCGCATCGTCCACAGCTTGCCTCTGTACCCCGTGGCGTGAATGCCGCGCGTGAACGGCCAGGTGCCCGGCGTTTCGAACGCCGTTCCGGCGGAGCCTTCGAGGTCGAGCGCCGTGTAGAGCGGCGCGACATCGCCGGCGGAGTTGGTATATGCGACGTCGCGCGTGCGCGCGCTCTCGTAGCGATTGCGCCACTCGGCGACTTCGGCGCGCAGCTGCGCCAGCTCTTCCTGCTGCTGGCGCACGACGTCTTCCATGTCCGGGATGCTTGTCATGAGTCCGATTCCGTGTTGGTGCCTGAGAGCAACGAGCCACTGCGCGCCAGCAGACTGTCGGCGACATGAAACGGCGCCTTGGCGC
>JBBQNT010000443.1:0-2056 GCA_038330215.1 Gemmatimonadales bacterium | reverse complement strand
CGCGAGCTCGGCGACAACACCCGGCAGGTCGTCCTTCACCAGCAAACGGATATCGGCAATCTCGAACCAGCAGTCGCAGTTGAGTGATTGCTGCGTGTAGTACGCCGGCACATGAGCCGGGGCAGAATCACGCGGGTCGTGTGTGACGATATCCGTGACATCCGCGACGTAGAGCGACTGAAAGTCCGGGAGATACAGATGCGTTTCGCGCGCGTGGTCGACATCGGCCGAGTCGCGCCCAAGCTGCACGATGTCGTCGAGATGCGGCATGGGCTGCTGGCGCTGGTTCGAGCGCACCTTGCCCCACCACACGTATGCCTCTTCGCCGTCGGTGCCATCGCTCGTGGAGCGGGCGTCCCAGTCGAGCAGCACACGCAGATGTGCTTCCATCGCGTCGGCCGCGTAGCGCGGGTTCCAGACGGTGACGAGGTGTTGGGGAGTGCTCATGCGCGGGAGAATATCACGCGGCGAGTGGTGAGGCGAGCGATTGCTCCCCAACAGTTGATCCGAGGCGCGGCCTGCGACTAGTGCCAGGTCAGCGAGATGCCGAGCTGGTTGAAGTTTGCGCCTTCACCGTCGAACGATCCCGCAACACCGTTGAGGAATGGCGTGACGCTGAAGTTGGTGCCCACGCGCCAGTCATATCCGAGACCGAACAATGCGGAGGTACCGTCCTCGGAAACGCGCACGTTTCCAGCGCCCAGCTCGAGACGGCCAACGCCGAGTCCGCCTTGCAGGAAGAAGCCGCCGGTCGCGGACGGATAGAACTTGACGAGCGCCATCAGTGCGCTCTGCGTGACCGTGACGCCATCGACCTCCTTCGACCAGACGTTCGATGAGGCACCGAGTTGCAAACGCGGTGAGAGCGTACCGCCGAGGGCGATCTGCGCAGTGGCTCCGGTTTCGCGCGAGTCACACAGATCGCAGCCGAAGCTTCCGCCGCCCAGTCCTGCGGTGATCCAGAATCCTTCACGAACCTGTGGCTTGCTCTGCGCCGAAAGCTGGGAGCCGATGAAGAGCGTGGCCGAGGCGATGACGGTCGCCGTAAACAAGCGACGAGCATGATGACGAAGCAGCATGAATGGATGGGAAGGAAGGAATGCAGCATGTCTGGTGAACGCAGGAAAGATTAGGAGGGGGGTCTGACAGCGCGTGGGTCGGAGAACCTGACTTGCGCGGAAGCGACGTTTTGAGCTGGCGCATGCGGCATCAAATGCGTAAGGTTCAGCTGTGCGGCGATTTCCCAGGCTTGACGGGCCGCACACCGGAGCCATGCTCCGTGCTTTCCGTCTAAGTCGCAGAGGCGAACGCCGGCGACCAATCATCTGGGTCACCGGCGTTTTCTTCTGGAGGACGGCAATGCCCGTGGCTATGAGCAGTTCGTTTCCGTTCAAGACTGTCGTGAACCTTCGGTTCCGGCCCCACACCTACGTCGCCGACTGGTGCTGCACTGCCGCGAGCGTGCAGAACGTGACCGGCGAATGGCGTCGCAGGCGCCTGCTCACCCTCCCGAGCAACTCGGCGCTGCAGTCACCGCGGCGTGACAGTCTGCTGCAGGATGTGCTGCTCTCCGATACCCGTGAGACGCACATCGCTGCCGATCCCCTGCGGCGCATCGCCGGTGAATACCTGCCGCCGTACCTGCCCGGCGAGCTGGAGATCGCCCGCATCGTGCTCGGCACGACACCTCCCGTGGTGTACAGCCTGCGTGCGCGGTCCGACCGCCCGCAACACGCGCGGCATCCATCACGCCGCTCCACGATGCATGCGAAGAACGTGGCACGCGCAATGCGCATGGTGGACGAGCATGGCAGCACATTCACGTGCGAGCCGCCCACATCGAACGGTACCATGACGTTGCGCGAACTCATTCGTGTGATCGACAGCGTGCGCGCGGACCACATCGATTTTCACCCGGAACACGTGCCGTTTCCGGAGGCACTGCTCGAGGAAGGAGCAGGAATGTTTCTGCTCTTCGATGATCTGCTGAACTTCGTGCACATCTCGTCGCTCGTGTATCCCGAGCTCAATGCGTTCTACCGCATCCGTGCCGCGT
>JBBQNT010000442.1:0-2057 GCA_038330215.1 Gemmatimonadales bacterium | reverse complement strand
CGTTCCGGATTCCGTTCGTGTCTCGGCGCAGGGCACGCGCCGCGTCGCACTCACACTTCGTCCGCTCGCGTCGCTTGGCGTGATCTCGGTGATCGCGCCGCGTCCGCGTCCGCTGCTCAACACCGCGAATGCCGCCACGGGTGGCACCGTGGAGCGAGTCGAACTCGAACGGCTGCCCACCGATGCGCGTGATCCGATCGCGCTCGCGTACACGATTCCCGGCGTCACTGCCGGTACCGGTTTTTTCGGCGACGCGCCGCGACTGTCCATCAACGGTTCGAATGCGCTGTACACCCAGTACTCGCTCGACGGGCTCGAAAACAACGAGGGTTTCCTTGGCGGCGCTCGCGTGGAAGTCCCGCTTTCTGCTCTGCAACGATTCAGCGTGCTCGCCAATACATATGGCGCCGAGTTCGGTCGCAGCTCGAATGGGGTCGTGAACATGGAGTCGCGCGCCGGCGGGCAAACGTGGCACGGCGAGGCGTTCGTGTACAACCGCCCAGGATTGCCCGTGGACGCGCGCACGGCAGTCGTGCCTTCCGGACAGGACCCGGATGATTTCCGCCAGGCGCAGGAAGGCTTTCGCCGCTCGCAGGTAGGATTGGCCGGCGGCGGCCCGCTGCGTGCCAACCAGACGTTCGTCTTCGGCGCCCTGGAGTACACCAACGAGAACGAAGACCGCATCGCGTCCACCGCGAACACCACGTTTACGGGACGCGAAGTGCGCAGCACGATCAAGGGATTCGGCCGCGTTGATCACGGCTGGTCGCCCACGCAAACCACCACACTCCGCATCGCGGCCAGCAGCGTCAATCGCGAAGGTCGCGGCAGCGGCATCGTTGCGCCGGAGGCGGACATCGTCACGCAGCGCATCGGTTCCGCGTCGGCACTCGTGCATCGCTCGGTGCTGAATGAATCACGCGCGAGCAACGAACTGGCCGTACAGCTCGGCACCTTCCGGTGGAACTTCCCGCCGGCGCAAAGCAGCTTCGATATTCCGCAGGTCACCATCCGCCGCGTGCAGGGAATCGACACGGTATCGGTGGGCGTGGTGGGATCGAGCAACTTCGTCTTCGACGAACGCGAAACGCAGCTGCAGGTGCGAAACGTGTTTGAGACGTTCATCGGTGACCGGCACCAGCTTCGCATCGGCGGCGATGCGTGGCGCTCGAACTTCAAACTGGCCGGCTCACAGACCAATCCGTCAGGCTCGTATGTGGTGCTCGACGAAGGCAACATCCCGCAGCGCGGCAACCGCTATGCGTTCGCCGATGTGCCAAACGATGTGCGCGTGCTGAGCTACACGGTCGACGCAGCGCAGAAGCAGGTCGATCTCTCACAGACGCTCGTCGGCGTGTTCGTCGAAGACGTCTGGCGGCTGTCGCCCGCGCTTGCGTTGACACTCGGACTGCGCTGGGACTACGACGATCTCACGTCGCGTGGCGCGAGCAATCCCGACCTCGACAACTGGCAGCCACGCGCGTCCATCAACTGGCTCGTCGGGCCGAGCTCGGTGCTGCGCGCCGGCGCGGGACTGTATGCAGGCAAATTTCCGTATGCCGTGTACTCCGACGCCATTCAGTTCGGACCCGACGGAAACCGGACCGTTACATTCGATGGCGCAAACGCACCGGCGTACCTGCAGGGCCCACGAACCGCCACACTCGATCGCTCGCAACTGCCACCGGGCGAAGTGCGTGAGCTGTTCGCGCTCGGACTCGAGCAACCCATGAGCCGGCAGTTCACTGCCGGTTGGCAGCAGCAGTTCGGTACGCGCCTCGCGGTCGGCATCGACGCCGTCTACGTCGACACGCGAAACCTGCCGCGATCGTGGGACCTGAATGCAAGCACGCGCGGCATCGGACCAAACGACACCATCAGCCTGAGCGTGAACACCGGCGACCAGTTTCGCCCGGTAACGCCCGTGACTGGAGGCTTTCGCCGACGCACCACGACGGAGAGCGGTGGTGAGTCCACGTACGCCGGCCTCTACACCGCAGTCCGCTGGTCGGCACCCAGTGAATGGCTGCTTGACGCGAACTGGATCTGGTCGCGCG
>JBBQNT010000441.1:0-2103 GCA_038330215.1 Gemmatimonadales bacterium | reverse complement strand
AGTGCAGCGTCGAGTGCATCGTCGGCACCCAAGCCCTCGCGCGCACTGCCGGTGATGGATGCGGCGCCCGCGGCGCCGCGCAACGTCGCGCCGCCACCACCCGTCAGCTATCCGCAGCTTGGACGCATCATTGCCGTATCGTCGGGCAAGGGCGGCGTGGGCAAGAGCACCATCGCCGTCAATCTCGCGATCGCGCTCGCGCAGCGCGGCGCACGCGTTGGCATCATGGACGCCGACGTGTACGGGCCCAACCTCCCGCTCATGCTCGGCGTGGACAGCGCGCCCGCCGTGCGCGACGAAAAGATCATTCCACTCGAGGCGCACGGCCTCAAGGTCATGTCGATCGGGTTCCTGATCGAGAAACAGCAGCCGGCCATCTGGCGCGGTCCGATTGTCATGAAGATCATCACGCAGTTTCTGCGCGATGTGAACTGGGGACAGCTCGATTACTTCCTCGTGGACATGCCGCCGGGCACTGGGGACGCGCAGCTGTCGCTGGTGCAGGCCACGTCAGTGCACGGCGCGATCGTCGTCACCACGCCGCAGCAGGTCGCGGTTGGGGATGCGCTGCGCGGCGTGAAGATGTTCGAGCGCGTGGCGGTGCCGGTGCTCGGCATCGTCGAGAACATGTCGTGGTTCGAGAACCCCGAAACCGGCAAACCCATCGCCCTGTTCGGATCGGGGGGGGGACAGCGCTTGGCCGACGAATGCGGCTTGCCGTTGCTGGCGCAGGTGCCGGTCGATCCGCGCATTCAGGAGGGCGGCGACACGGGACGACCGATCGTGGTGGCCGAGCCGGAGGCGAAGGCATCGAAGGCGCTTCGTGCGCTGGCCGAGGTCGTGGTTGCGCGCATGGACGCGCGCTGGGGCGTGGGCGCGGGCTGAGTCGTGTACGCATGAGCGGGCGATGCATTACGCTGCTGACTGACTTTGGCTCGGCCGACGGGTACGTCGGCGAAGTCAAGGGCGTGCTCGCGAGCATGGCGCCCCATGCGACCATCATCGACATCTCACATGACGTGCGCCCACAGGACATCGACGGTGCGCGTCTCGCGTTGGCACGCTACTGGCGTCGGTTTCCGGCCGGTACGGTGCATGTCGTGGTGGTTGATCCCGGCGTCGGATCGGCGCGTGCGGCGCTGGCGGTGCAGAGCGGCGACCGGTTTCTTGTCGGGCCGGACAATGGTGTGTTGTCACCAGCCCTCTTCGCGCTCGACGCGCAGGTGGTCTCGCTGCCCGTGCCGCCATCTGCAGCGGCGACGTTCCACGGACGCGATGTGTTTGCGCCCGCTGCGGCGCAACTCGCGACTGGCGTATCCGTGCACGAGTTGGGTGAGCCGTGGCACTCGGCGATGCATCGCAGGACACCGGAGCCGCGCAAGCGTGGGGATGGCGCGGTGGAAGGCGAAGTGATCACGATCGATCGCTTCGGCAACGCAATCACAAATCTCTATGTGCGCGGCGAGGGTTGGCTCGAAGTAGGGTCGAGCAAGTTGCCGGTGGTGCGCACCTACGCGGAGGTTGAGTCAGGAGCGTGCGTCGGCGTGGTGGGATCGAGCGGGTTGCTCGAAGTGGCGGTGCGTGATGGTGATGCAGCGCAGGTATTGCAGTTGCACCGAGGGACTGTGGTACTATGGCATCCCGCGCGATAAGGGCGCATGCCCAACTCATGCTGGCTTGCGCTGGGTGAGCCGCCACTCGAATCCGATGCGGCGACGTGCGCGCGAAACCTGAGACCAGCGCGCTCCCTACTCCACACTCGCCGACGACGCCGGCGTCGGCCTGCGCGCTGCCACCACACCCGCCACTGGCGTAGGCGTCGACCAGTCAGGCTGTTTCGCTGGCGCGCCGAGCTTGGGGCTTCCCACCGGCGCCTCCGGCACACGCATCCCGCCACGTGAACGAATCACGGCGCCGATGCCGACTGTCGCAACGACCCACGTTGACGCCAACGCGATAATGCGCGCGATCAGTCCTCCGATCGGGACCGCGACAAGCAGCGCAGCCAGAATCCACGGCGCCCAGACAATGCCGTAGCCCGTGAGCAGCGCGCGCAGCAACCGGGCGCGGGATCGTGCTGCATCGCCCGAGGCCCGAGCGCGA
>JBBQNT010000440.1:0-2107 GCA_038330215.1 Gemmatimonadales bacterium | reverse complement strand
CATTTCACGACCGGGTGACCGATCTCGCCAACCGCTCGCTGTTCCTGTATCTGGTGGGACACGCGCTCGCGGGCGGGGTGCGTCAGGTGGAGCCGGTCACCATGGTGTTCCTCGATCTCGAAAACTTCAATAACGTCAACGACTCGCTCGGCCACGCCGCCGGTGATCGCCTGCTTGTGGAGGCGGCGCGCCGATTGTCGGCGTGCGTGCGCGACAGCGATCTGATTGCGCGACTGGGCGGCGACGAGTTCGCCGTGCTCATCGAGAGCACCGACTCGGTAGACGAGGTGCTGAACATGGCCGACCGTATTGTCGCTGCATTGGGACGTGCGTTTGTGTTGAGCGGCAAGGAAGTCTTCGTGAGCGCGTCCATAGGCATTGCGCGCACGGAAGACGGCGCCACATCGGATGAACTCGTGCGTAACGCCGACGTCGCGATGTACATCGCAAAAACGCGCGGCAAGGGCTGCTATGTGCTGTTCGAGCCACAAATGCACGCGGCCGCGCTCGAGCGTCTCGATCTCGAAGCCGACCTCCGGCGCGCCACGGAGCGCAACGAGTTCTTCCTGGAGTATCAGCCCATCGTGGCGCTCGATGGCGGTGAAGTGTGCGGCACAGAGGCACTGGTGCGCTGGCGACGGCAGGGCCGTGGTACGGTGCCGCCCATTGTCTTCATCCCGGTTGCGGAAGAGACTGGCCTTATCGTGGAGATCGGCCGATGGGTGCTGCGTGAGGCCTGCCGGCAGGGCCAGCGCTGGACGCAGGAGCGTGGTGCGCCGGTGCGGGTGACCGTAAACCTGTCAGGGCGCCAGTTGCAGGAGCCGGGCGTGGTGGCAGATGTGCGTGAGGCGCTCCGGATGTCGGGCTTCAGTGCGTCATCCTTGGTGCTCGAGATTACCGAGAGTATCCTCATGCAGCACGTGGATGTCTCGCTTGAACGCCTCACGCAGCTCAAGGAGCTGGGTGTGTCGCTCGCCATCGATGACTTCGGTACGGGCTACTCCTCGCTCAGCTATCTGCAGCGCTATCCCATCGACATCCTCAAGATCGACAAGGCTTTCGTGGACACCATCGACAAGGGCGGAGACGGCGCGGTGCTCGCGAGTGCGATTGTTGCACTCGGCGAAACGCTGCGCCTCGACACCGTCGCCGAGGGTATCGAGACGGAAGCGCAGCGCGGCATGCTCATGGAGCTCGGCTGCGCCTTCGGTCAGGGATTTCTGTTTGCGCCGCCGCTGAGCCCCGAAGATCTCAGCGGTCTGATGCGACTGCGCGGGACACCGACCAGGGAGACGCTGCGTCGTCGGCATGGCGTCGTCGCCGCGGTCTAGCGCGCGGCCCGGCAAGCCGTCCGGCGCGCGGTCAACCGCTCGGCGCGCGGCGTTCGCAATCGCGGCGCCTGGACTTGCGCCGCTGGTGGCCGCCGAGCTCGAGTCGCTCGGCGTGCAGGTGCAGGGTGTTGAGCCCGCTGGCGTGGCGTTTGAGGCAACGCCGCTCATGCTGTTCCGCGTGAACTGCTGGAGCCGGTTGGCGACGCGCGTGATTGTCCGCCTCGACACGTTTGAGGCACGAGACTTTGCGACGCTGGAGAAGTTGGCGCGGCGCGTGCCGTGGGGCGATGTGCTCTCGGCCGGCGATACGGCGGAGTTGTCGGTGACCTGTCGGAAGTCGCGGCTCTACCACTCCGATGCGGTGGCGCAGCGCATTGCGCGCGGAATTGAGCGGGCGGTGCCGGGTGTGCGGACCACTGACGCGGGGGAGGAGGTCGCGGGGGACGGGGAGGTCACGGAGGGTGCCGGGGAGAGTGCCGTATCGGACCGCGCGCATCAAGAACGCCTCGCGGGCGGGCGCGTGCAGCGGATTCTGGTGCGGTTTGATCGCGATGTGTGCACGATTTCCGCGGATTCGTCGGGGGAGTTGCTGCACCGGCGCGGGTGGCGTCTGGATTCCGGCAAGGCACCGCTGCGGGAAACGCTTGCGGCGGCGTTGCTCGCGGCGTCGGACTGGCCAGGCGATGTGCCCTTGGTCGATCCCATGTGTGGTGCGGGCACGATTGCGATCGAAGCGGCGCTGCGTGCGCGCAACATCGCGCCGGGGTTGTCGCGGA
>JBBQNT010000439.1:0-2134 GCA_038330215.1 Gemmatimonadales bacterium | reverse complement strand
ACGCGTTCGGGTATTTCGTGCGCGTGCGCTGGCGAGGCACACAGGATCAATGCGAGTGACGCGGCCAGTGTCATCGCGAGTGCCACCACCATTCTGGAGGCGTATGCAGCGACGAGTCCGGAGACGAACAACGAGCGCATGGTCATCGATGAGACAGGCGTGGCATACACATTGGCTCTGGACGAACGGCGGTTCGGCGCGTTTGTTTAGGCACAGTTCGATCGACGCGGGCCAACATGGCCCGGGTTGGCGTGCGTGGCCGGGTTCCGGCCTTTCCTATCCCGCCCAAACTATCACGTATCCCCGGTCGCCACACGACCGGCCCGCCCGAACGGAGAGTACGGAATGCGCATTCCCTCCAAGCCGCTGCTTGCCAGCGTGCTCGGCGCCACCATCGTTGCCCTCGCCGTGGCTCAGTCCTCGGTGAGCGACGCCATCGCCACGCAGCAGCAGGCACCGGCATTTGAGGTCGATCCGCTCTGGCCCAGACCACTGCCCAACCACTGGGTGCTCGGCTCGGCCATCGGCGTTGGCGTCGACTCGCGCGATCACATTTTCATTATTCACCGCGGCAACGCCACGCTCAACGCGCGCACCGAAGCTGGACTCGTCTCCACGCCGCCATCGGGCGAGTGCTGCGCCGGTGCGCCGCCCGTGCTCGAGTTCGACCCGGAAGGCAATCTCGTGAACTCATGGGGCGGCGAGGGCGAGGGCTACACGTGGCCGCAGTCCAACCATGGCATTTCGATCGACGGCGACGACAACGTCTGGATCGGCGGAAACGGCGCGAACGATTCGCACATCCTCAAGTTCACGCGCGACGGCAAGTTCCTCGCGCAGTACGGCGTGCCCGGTCGCGCCGCAAATAGCAAGGCGATGGACGCGTTTGGTCGCGTGGCGAAGATCTCATTCGACAATGCGGCGAAGGAGGCCTACGTCTCTGATGGATACGGCAACAAGCGTGTCGCCGTGGTAGACATGAACACCGGTGCGATCAAGCGGTATTGGGGCGCCTACGGCAACGTGCCGAGTGACAGCAACCTCGGGCCCTACGACCCAGACGCGCCGCTTGTGCAGCAGTTCCGCAACCCCGTGCACTGCGCCGAGCCGACGAACGATGGATTCGTGTACGTGTGCGATCGTCCGAACAATCGCATTCAGGTCTTCCGGAAAAACGGCACGTACGTGAAGGAAGTGCAGGTGCTGCCGCGTACGCTCGGCGACGGATCCACGTGGGACATTGCGTTCTCGCGTGATCCCGAGCAGAAGTACCTGTATCTCGCCGACGGCAAGAACATGCGCGTGCATGTGATGGACCGGCAGTCGCTCGAAGTGCTCACCACCTTTGGCGACGGCGGCCGCCAGCCCGGTCAGTTCTTCGCCGTGCACAGCATCGCGACCGACTCCAAGGGCAACATCTTCACCACCGAGACGTACGAAGGAAAGCGCGTGCAGCGCTTCCTGTACAAAGGCGTGCGCGCGGTCACCAAGCGTGACCAGGGCACCGTGTGGCCCACGGGGCGCTGACGTCGCGCTGACGTCGCGCTGACGTCGCGCTGAACTCGCGCATCGCCCTCATCGTCCACGCCGCGATGGTGTCCTCCGTCCTGCACAGGTGACAGCGCACACCTTGCCAGACGAGTCTGCGTCTCGCGGCCAGGGACGGCAAGTGTAAGCGAATGCGTGAGTTAGCAGCTCAAACGCCCGTGACTCGGTGAGTCGCGGGCGTTTTGGCATTGCTCCTGCTCTTTGATGTCTTCGATACCACGAGCGACTGTGCCCGTGGCCGGGACACCGAATCGGCCGACGACGCATTGCCGGTTCGGCTCAGATTTGCGTCAGCCTCAGGAGTGCCATCATGTCGCTGCTTCGTGTGACCGCGGTAACGATGTTCCTCGTGTCCACCGTCGGCTTCGCCGATGCACTCTCCGCACAGCCCGGACGTGGCAACGACCGCCGCAACGACAACGGTCGTGATCGCGGACGCACGCTGTTCACCTGGTCGGGTGTGGTGGATCGCGAAGTCACGCTGGTGATGCGCGGCAAAGATCTCACGGTGCGCGGTGAGCGTGACATTTATGCGTCGCGCAGCGAGCGTCCGCGCGCCACGGGCGCTCTGCCCCGCACCGACGGT
>JBBQNT010000438.1:0-2137 GCA_038330215.1 Gemmatimonadales bacterium | reverse complement strand
ATCGAAGGCGTTGCCGAGAATGACGTTGGCCGTCTTGCGACCCACGCCGGCCAGCCGCACGAGTTCGTCAATGGTGCGCGGGACGTCGCCGCCGTACCGGTCCGTGAGCGCGCCCGCCATGGCGATGAGGTTCTTCGCCTTGGCGCGAAAGAACCCGGTAGTGCGCACCATCTCCTCGACATCTTCCGGCCGCGCCGATGCCAACGCCGCTGCATCGGGATAGCGGGCGAACAGTGCCGGCGTCACCATGTTCACACGAACGTCGGTGCACTGTGCGGAAAGGATCGTGGCGCACAGCAGCTCGAACGCGTTCCGGTGATCGAGTTCGCAGTGCGCATCGGGGTACTCGCGCTCGAGTGCGTCGAGCACCACGCCCGCGATGCGCTTCTTCTCGGCCACCGTGCGCGGCGCGCGGGCCACGAGCGGCGCACGCTGCGACGGCTTCTGTCCGGTCGTCTTGACGGTGGATCGTCTGGCCACGCCGCTTTGGTCCCTGCGTCAGCTCGCGGCCGCACGCCGAGGCATTGCGCCCTCGGATTCGTCGAACGATGCGAGCACGTGCGCCGGATCGATTCCGTCTCGCCGCGCACGTGCGAAGGCGAGCACCGCCTCGGCCGAACGCGTATTCAGCACGTTGTGCGCGGAGAGCCAACCCTTGCGCGCGGTGCTCACGCCCAGCGAAATGTGGTCGAGTCCCTGCGGTGAATGCGCGTCGGGACCGATGGAGACGAGCGTGCCGTTCGCTCGCGCCACGCGGCACAACCGCCAGTCGATATCGAGCCGGTGCGGATCGGCGTTGAGTTCGACGGCCACGCCGACGGCGCCGGCCTTCGCAATGACTTCCGGCATGTTGATCGCGTACGGTTCGCGCGTGAGCAGCAGACGGCCGGTGGGGTGACCAAGCACAGTGACATGCGGGTCGTCGAGCGCCTTGAGCACGCGATCCGTCATCTGTCGCTCGTTCATGCCGTAGCGTGAATGCACGGACGCGATGACGAAGTCGAAACGGTCGAGCACGCTCGCATCGTAGTCCACGCGACCGCACGGCAGGATGTCGGCCTCGATGCCCTTGAGCAGTCGGAACGCGACGCCCTCCTGCGCGAACTGCGCGTTGAGACTGTCGATCTCATCGTGCTGCTGCAGGATCGCTTCGCGCGAAAGGCCGCCAGCGTACGTGTTCGACTGCGAGTGGTCGGATACGCCGAGATACTGCCAGCCCCGCGAGCGCGCAGCGGCCGCCATGTCGGCGAGTGTTGCACCACCGTCGGAGTACTGCGAATGACAGTGAAGTGCACCGCGCAGCAACGGTTCTTCAACGAGCACCGGTAGCGTGTGTGCCGCCGCGGCCTGCACCTCATCGGTGCCCTCGCGCAGTTCGGGTGCAATGAACGCAAGTCCGAGCGAGCTGTACAGACTCGCTTCGTCGCGCACGTGCACAACTGCACCGCGTGCATCACGCAGCTCGTCGCCGGTGAGCGTGAATCCCTGAACGGCCGCGTGCTCCATTACCGCGCGCACGTGTTGCTCGCTGCCCGTGGCCCGCCAGAGCGCCACGGCGAACTGCTCCGGTCGCACGCAGGACAGGTCGAGCCGCGTGCCGTTGGCGAGGCGCAACGTGACGGACGGTCCGCCGCCCCCGATGACTTCGCGCACGCCGTCCACATGCGCCAGCGCGGCCGCGACAACTGACGGCGAGCCGCGCACGGCCGCCACGAGATCGACATCACGGACCACTTCGCAGGTTCGTCGCACGGAACCCGCGATGGCGACCTGCAGCACGTCGGCCTGCGACGCGATCAACGCGCGCAGCCGCTCCGCCTCGCTGCGGCCGTGCTCGTACAGCACGAACGCGCCCGACTCCTTGAGCGACGCGATGCCCAGCGAGATGCGCTCCGCTGTCTTCGCGCCAAAGCGCGGCAGCGAAGCGAGGCGGCCGTCTGATGCCGCGACTTCGAGCTCGAGCAGCGTCTCGATGTGCAGACCGTCGTGTATGAGTCGGATACGCGCCGGACCGAGGCCGGGAACGCGCAGCATTTCCATCAGCCCTTCGGGTGTCTCTTCCTGCAGTGTTTCGAGCAGCGCCGAGCTGTTGGTTTCGAGCAACTCGCGCAGGACGGTCAACGCTTCGGGCGAGACA
>JBBQNT010000437.1:0-2151 GCA_038330215.1 Gemmatimonadales bacterium | reverse complement strand
CGTCGGCATGGTCACGGTCACGGGCGTTGATGTGACGCGTGACCTGCGCCATGCGAAGGTGTTCGTGAGCGTCATGGGCACGGACGCCGAGCGCAAGGCGACGTTCGAGGGGCTGGCGTCGCTCGCGCATCATTTGCGTGGCAGCGTCGGTCGTGCACTCCGGCTGCGCGTCGCACCGGAAATCGAGTTCAAGGCCGACGAGACCGTCTCGCACGCGGCGCGCATCGAAGCGTTGCTTGCACAGGTGCGTGCCGAGTCCGGTGACGACAGCGCCTGATCCGAACACGGTCGGGCACATGAGTGCGGGTGCTCGCTCGTTGCACGGCTTGCTGCTGGTCGACAAACCTGCCGGCATCACCTCGCACGACGTGGTCGGACGCGTGCGCCGCGCGCTGCGCACCAAGCGCGTCGGTCATGCCGGAACGCTTGATCCGTTTGCCACCGGATTGCTGCTCTGCGCCGTAGGTCAGAGCACACGACTGCTGCAGTATGTAAACGGAGAGCCCAAGCTATATCGCACACGCATCGTGTTCGGCACGGCCACCGATAGCGACGATGCGACAGGTGCCGTGATCGCACAGGGGCCGCCGCCAGATTGGGATCGGCTCGAGTCGGCGCTGCACGCGCTCACGGGTGAGATCGAGCAGGTGCCGCCCGACTACTCCGCCAAACATGTGGACGGCGAACGCGCATATGCAAAGGCGAGGCGTGGCGAACGGATGGCGCTCGCGCCGGTCACGGTGCGCGTGATGCGCTGGGATGTCACCGCGCACGGCGACGACTGGCTCGAGGCCGACATCACCTGTGGCGGCGGCACCTATATTCGCGCGCTCGCCCGGGACCTCGGCGCTGCACTGGGCACAGTTGCGCACTGCGCCGTGCTGCGCCGGCTGGCGAGCGGTCCGCTGCATGTGGACGACGCAACGGCGTTCGAAACGCTGGTGCCCGGCGCTCACATCACGCTCATGAACCCGCATGTGGCGATGAACACGTTGGCCACCGAAGTGGTCCGTGAGGACGGTCGCGCCGCGTTGCGGGTGGGACGTCAGATTCCGGCGACCGTTCCGGGCGCGCAGGCTGTGCTCGTCAATGGGGACGGCGAGGTGATCGGGGTGGCGACGCGCGTTTCCGCAGCCGATCAGGATCGCTGGCAACCGCGCGTCGTGCTGCTCTCACCGGAGGCGTCCGCGTGATCGTCGTTCGCGATGGCGCGACGTTGGATTTGCCGGACCAACGGGGCGGCAGCGCGATAACGGTCGGCACCTTTGACGGCGTGCACCGCGGCCATCAGGATGTGGCGGCGCGGCTCGTACGTCTCGCGCGGTCGCGTGCGCTCACATCGCTAATCGTCACCTTCGAGCCGCATCCGCTCGAGATTGTGAATCCTTCGGCCGCTCCACCGCTGCTGACCACCATCGACGAGAAGCTCGCCGCGCTCGCGGCTACCGGCGTCGAGGTGGTGGTCGTGCTGCCATTTACGCCTGCACTCGCTGCGCTATCGGCCGAGGCGTTCGTGGACGACGTGTTGCGACGCCAGTGCAAGCTCCAGGCGCTGCTCATCGGCCACGATCACGGGTTCGGCCGCAACCGCATGGGCGATGCGGCCGTGCTGCAGGCCCTCGGGGCGCAGCGCGGCTTCTCGGTGGACCTGGTGGAGCCGGTGCAGGGACACGAGGGCCACCCCGTGTCGTCCACAGCGATTCGCCGCGCCGTCGCCGGCGGCGACCTCGTGCGCGCGGCAGAGGGGCTCGGACGTCCGTATTCGGTCTCCGGCGTGGTGGTGGCCGGCGATCAGCGCGGGCGCGTGCTCGGATTTCCCACGATCAACCTCGCGCCGCTGTCCCCGCGCAAGCTGCTTCCGCCGGATGGCGTGTATGCCGCGCGCGTGGTGCTGCCGGACGGTACGCACGGCGGCATGCTCAACCTCGGGGGCCGTCCCACGTGGGACGACGCCGAGCGCCGTCTCGAAGCGCATCTCTTCGACGTATCCGGCGACTGGTACGACGCCCCGGTGGAGATTCTGTTCCTCCAGCGACTCCGCGAAGTGCGCCGTTTCGCCGACGGCGAAGCACTGCGCGCGCAGTTGGCCGTGGACGAGGCCTTGGCGCGCGACGTACTGGCCCTCTAAGTTACAAGGCTACACCGCATATT
>JBBQNT010000436.1:0-2153 GCA_038330215.1 Gemmatimonadales bacterium | reverse complement strand
CTCATTCCCAAGGCGCTCGCCAAGATCGCGCGACATCCCGACCTGTCGCCGCTCGCGTCGGTACGCACGGCGCGCACGCTCTGGGAGTTCGACGATCACTTCACGGCACCGCTGCACGGCTTCGCCGATGCCGACGACTATTACACCCGAGCCAGCTCCGCGCAGTTCGTGGCGAATGCACAGCGTCCGCTGCTGTTGCTGAGCGCAGTGAATGATCCGTTCCTGCCACGCGACGTGCTCGATGACATCGCGTCGCGTGTGCGCGACAATGCGTTCATCACCACCGAGTTTCCATTGAAGGGCGGACACGTGGGTTTCGTGAGTGGCGCCGCGCCGTGGCGGGCCGACTATTATGCGGAGACGCGTGCCGCGCAGTATCTCCAGCAAGTGTTCACGAGGTAGACATGCACTTCCGCTTCGCGTGCAGCGCAACACTGCTTGCCACGTGCGCACTCGCCGCCGCGCCGATTGGTGCGCACTTCGCATGGCTGTCGCACGCCGAGCTGCAGGCGCAGGCGGCGACGGCAGCGTCGTATGATCCCCTGCGCACCACCGGCACTGCGCTCGCCCCCATCGATCTTGATGTGCGCGATGCGAAGCGCAATCGCACGGTGCCCATTCGCGTGTACCGACCGGCCGCGCGCACCAATGCGCCGGTGCTGCTCTTCAGCCACGGACTCGGCGGTTCGCGCAGCAACAACCCGTATCTGGGCGAGCACTGGGCCGCGCGCGGATATGTCGTCGTGTACATCCAGCACCCCGGTAGCGACGAGAGCGTATGGAAGAACACAGGTCCGTTGCGTCGCATGGCCGCGATGCGCCGCGCGGCCAGCACCGAAAACTTCCTGCTGCGCGTGGCCGATGTGCCCGCCGTGATCGATGCACTCGCAAGGTGGAACGCACAGGCTGGCCACCTGCTCGCCGGCGCGCTCGACCTGTCGCGCCTCGGCATGTCCGGACATTCATTCGGCGCCGTCACCACGCAGGCGGTAAGTGGTCAGGCGCTGCCCAATGGTCGCACGCCCTATCTCGATCCACGCATTCGCGCCGCCGTGATCATGAGCCCGAGCGCGCCGCGCAACGCTTCTGCGTCCGCGGCCTTCGGCAAGGTGGACCTGCCGTGGCTGCTCATGACCGGTACGAAAGATCAGGCAGTGATCGGTGACGCAACGGTCGAGAATCGTCTGGCGGTGTATCCCGCGCTGCCCGATGGCCGCAAGTATGAACTCGTGCTGCACGACGCCGAACATTCCGCCTTCGGTGACCGCGCGCTGCCGGGTGACGCCGAGGGCGCGCGCAATGCCAATCATCACCGCGCCATTCTCGCCACCGGCACTGCCTTCTGGGACGCCTACCTGCTCGACGATGCGGGAGCGCGCACGTGGCTTGACGGCGCAGCGGTGCGCACCGTGCTCGAGCCGAAGGACCGGTGGCAGCGCAAGTAGCACCCGTCAACCAGCGCAGGTAGCGAACGTCGTGTACGGCGCGACGCACGGGCACTCGCCGATCGGGCGATGGCCTGCACACGGCGCCATCCGTAGATTCGCCAGATGAGATTTCCTTCCGCGTCGCGCGCTCCAGCCATCACGCTCATCGCTGCAGTCGTGGCCGTCACATTCAGCGCTTGCACGATCGAGGATCGTACGCCTGGCCTCGCTAACGGCGCCACGGCCGTTGCCGACAGCGCAAACCCCACCGCGCCCGCCTCCGTCAACGCGCCCGACGATGTGATCGCCGGCACTCAGGCCGACGCCGATACGCTGCTCGTTGACGTGCAGTCGCTCGACAGCACCATTCTCGTCGACATGCGCTACCGCGACAGCGGCAACTTCACCGGCGCGCCGCTGCCCGGCTACAACGCCAATCGCGCCTTGCTGCACCGCGATGCGGCGGCGGCGCTCGCTCGCGTGCAGGCACATCTGCGCGAGCAGGGGTTATCTCTCAAGGTGTGGGACGCGTATCGACCCGTTCGTGCCACCGAGGCCATGGTCGCGTGGACTCGGCAAGCGGCACGCGAAGATCTGATCACCGACGGCTATATCGCCGACCGCTCGCGCCACAACCTCGGCGTCGCGATCGACCTCACGCTCGTTGATCTCGCCACCGGCGAGGCACTCGACATGGGCACACCGTACGACACCTTCAGTGACGCC
>JBBQNT010000435.1:0-2200 GCA_038330215.1 Gemmatimonadales bacterium | reverse complement strand
AATTCAACTAAAGGCGGGACACACCCTCGCGTACCGGAGCATGATCTACTCTCGCTCGCGTGGTCGCTCGGTTGGCCACGCGTTCAGTGAGATTGGCGAGTCTACTTTTCGGTCGGACAGAGGCAGCAGCACAACAAACGCCGCCCCACCCTCGCGCGAGCGCTGCGCCCACACCGTGCCGCCGAGTCCGTCAATCGTTTGCGCAACGATCGCCAGACCTAGCCCAGTGCCCCGCCCTTCGCTCTTCGTGCTGTAGAACGGATCGAACACGCGGTCGAGATCCTGCGGTGGCACGCCGGGCCCGGAGTCGGCCACGACAATCTGCAACACGGGCCCATCCCATTGACGCTGCGCGAGCCATGCCCGCGCGCGCAGGTTCGGCTCGTGAGGGAATCGTTCTGCCGGATCATCATCAACACGCCGACGTTCGGCTGTCGCCCTCATCACTGAAAGCGGCAGCCGGCGCGTGCGCAGGCTGAGCTGCCCCACTCCCGACATCGCGTCTACCGCGTTGAGCAACAGATTCACGAACACCTGCTGCAGATCATGCTGCTCGGCGAACACCTCAGCGCCGTCGCCGTCAAGCGCGGACTGGACGTCGATGCGGCGCAGGATGCCCTGGTCGCCAAGTAGTTGCAGGGCGCCGCGAAGCACGTGGTCCGCCACCACTGCACGTGGCGTGCTGCGACGCGGCCTGGCGTAGTCGAGCAGGCCACGCACAATGCGGTCCACACGCTCCACCTCACGTTCGATACCATCGAGCGGCTCCGTCACACTGGGGACGTGTTCCGTTCGCTGTCGCACCAGATACGCGTAGTTGGCGATCGCGCTGAGCGGATTGCCCACTTCGTGCGCAATGCCCGCCGCGAGACGCCCGGTGGCGGCCAGCTTGTCCGCACGAACCAGTGCGCGAGTCGCCTCGTGACCGTTTCCGATCGGGCCGAGCACGTATCGCCGCAGCAGAAAGCGGACGACGAGAAACCAGAGCGCGAAAATCACGCCGAGCGACAGCAGCGTGAGCAGCACGTTGGACGATGTCATGCGCTGTCCGGCAAGCGCGGCGAGCGCAAGCGCCAGCGCCGTGATCACGAGCAGCACGCCGAGCGGTGCCGAGATGTTCGCGCGGGATTGGTCGGAGGGCGTGGTCACGCGGTGGAAGGTGCCCGATAACACGCCTACAATCCAGCACACAACGAAAAAGGGGCCGGGCATCAGCCCGACCCCCCTTTGCCCCGGTCCGATGGACCGGCGGATACTCGCGCCTCGCCAAGGCGAAGCGATCAAACCCTTAGCTGCAAACCGGCGCGCCTTCAGCCGCACCGGCCGGAATCGGACCCGATCCGACGCCGATGTCGCAGGTCTGCGCCGTGGAGGCGTGCAACGCGTCGGCCGCCCAGCCCGTCGCCGTGCCGGCAAAGTTCAGCGTCACGTTCGACGAACCCGTCGGAAAGTTGGCCGATGATTCGTAGCCAGCGTACGTGTTGTTGTCGGCGAAGAACGCTTCGGCGCCGGACACCAGGTTCTTCAGGTCGGACTTCATGGCGGTGATGTACGCCTTCTCCTTCGTGTCAGCAAACTTCGGGATCGCGATGGCGGCCAAAATGCCGATAATCACGACGACGATCAGAAGTTCGATGAGGGTAAAACCTTTGCGGGTGCGGTTCCGGGGCATGTCCGTATCTCCGTGAGGATGAGGGTTCGATCGACGCTGTCTCATTCGAGTCCGGCGCGACACTGACCACTAAGGCAATGCGCGGGCCACGCCGGATCTCATACGGAAACACCATGTCCTGCAATCACTTACATCATTTCACCGCGAGCCCAACCACGGCTGTGCACATCGCGTTTCGCAAGAACTCTTGCACCGTGCAAAACGGCCCGGCACCACTCGTGGCATGGGCCGCGCCGTACACGAAACACTCATGCTGCACGCGTGACAATGCTACGCCGATGCCACGCCGATGCCACGCCGATGCCACGCCGATGCTACGCCGCATCCTCTCCATACCGTGCCAGCTTGCGATACAACGTGGACGGATCGATGCCCAGTACCTCGGCGGTGCGACTCTTGTTGCCACTCTCGTTCTGCAACACCCACGCGATGTAGGCGCGCTCGATCGCTTCGAGTGTAGGCGTGGAGGGCGCACGATCGGCCACCAGCGGTTCGGCGCGACGTTCGACAATGCGTGCTGGCAGTGCC
>JBBQNT010000434.1:0-2211 GCA_038330215.1 Gemmatimonadales bacterium | reverse complement strand
GTGGCGCCGGGACTCACTCGCGTGGGCGAAGTGGTGGGCACACCGGAATACATGAGTCCCGAGCAGGCGTCAGGTGATCGTGTGGACGGGCGCAGCGACCTCTATTCGCTCGGCCTCGTGGCGTGGTTTGCGCTCACCGGTACACCGCCCGTGTCGGGCACGTCGACGCAGCAGGTGCTGGTGAAGCAGCTGACCGAGACGTTGCCTGCGATCAGTACCGCGCGCAGCGACGTGCCGAACTCGCTATCCGACGCGATCGAGCAGTGCCTGCACAAGAATCCGGATGAACGCTTCGCCTCGGCAGAAGCGTTCGTGGAAGCAGTGGAGCTGGCGCATGAGGGCGAACCGGACGTGCCGATTCCGGTGCGGAACTTCGCGCAGGAACTGAGTTCGCTCGGAACCGCAGCACTGCTCTGTGTAGGCGCCATGGTGCTGATCTGGGTGGTGGTCGTGCGCGTGTTCGGTTGGCATCCGTTCGACGCGTTGACGCAAATGGCAGTGGTCGCGGCCGCGATGGGAAGCCGCATCTGGAGCACCTGGCGTGCGACGCAGCGACTCATGAAGCTCGGTTTCGAGGCGCGCGAGGTGACGGGCGGACTCGCGGCGCTCATGGACGAGCGTGCAGCAGGACGAGCGATGTTGCGCGCCGATGCGTCGTATGTTCGGCGGCAGCGCATCATTCGCGTCTCGGCCGTGCTGCCGATCGTCGCGTCGTTCGTGATGGTGAACATCGCGTCGAACATGCGCACGCAGATCGGGCCGAACACGTGGTATCTGCCGCCCATGGCCCAGATCCTGTTCATGCTGCGATCCGTCTTGCTGGGTGCTGGCATAGTGGCGCTCGTGCGCAGTCCGCTGCGCATGCCGATTTCGGAGCGACTCTTCCGCTGGACGTGGTTGGGGCCTCTGGGGCGTTGGTTTTTTGCGCGGGCCGCGTTGGGCGAAGCGGTGACTGGGACGGTCACGCGTGGGTCCGGTCGGATGAAAACGACCAGGGTGACCGGTGCGCCGACCCGTAGGAGCGCGGCTCGGGAGATGGTGGTGGCCGCTGAGGAAGGCGCGAGCGGAGCCGGCGCGCACTCACGCGGCACTACTGTTGAACCGAATGATGTTGCAAACGAGATTGCTTCTCTCGCAGCACGCGTGTCAAATCTTGAGCGCTGGCGGGATGCCGTGCGCGCCCGAGACGACGCAAGTCAATGATGAATCAGGGCCCGAGGGCTGTGCACGGGCACGACGCGACAACGTGTCAGTAACGCGCGGCGGGAGCTGCAACTACCGGCGACGCTCCGCCCGCACCCCCTGCACCGCCCGGAACTCTCCCTCCGCTGCATCGTACATGTGCGGCGTCACCTCGAGCGTGGTCGCATCGGCCGTGACGGTTACCAGTGCACTCGCCCGCGCACCACGACTGCGATTGCTGAGCGTTCCCGCGGTACTCGCGACAAACCAACCGCGCTCACGCTGCACCTGCACCACGCGCTCCTGGTGATCGTGACCGGACAGCACAATCTCCGCGCCGGTCGCCACGATGGCATCGAGCATGTGCTCGTGACGCGTCAGGCCCCAGCGCTGCGACAGGTCGCCAGGCATGACGTTGTGATGCACCACGAGCACGCGCAGGTCGCCCGGCGGCGCCGCGACAAAGCGCTGCCGCGCATCGGCGAGTTGCGCATCGGTCAGCGCGCCCTTGACCGACAAATCACGCGGGCGACGCGTGAGCGTATGCAGCCGGATACCAGGTGACGAGTTGAGTCCCACGAGCGTGGCGCCCGGTACGTGCAGCGTGGGTTCGAGGTCCTGACTGATCCAGCGCCGGTAGCCGGCGTGGATGAGCGACGGCATACCAATGCCGATCGGCGCGAACCACCACGCCGAATCATGATTGCCGGGCACCACCAGCACCGGTGCCACTTCGCGCAGCCGATCGAGCAGTTGCGCGGCTTGCTGGAACTCATGGCGGCGCGCACGCTGCGACACGTCACCTGATACGGCGATCGCATCAAAGCGTCCCGCGGCGGCAAACGCCTCCGCGGCGGCCACATGCACAGCCACATGCGGACGTCCGAAGTGAATGTCGGAAAGATGCAGCAGCCGCGTGGTGCGCGGCGCCGGCCCCTCAATGATGGTGGAGCCGGCTTCAAGCATGATGGCCTGCTTCGATCACTTCAGCGCGGCAATGACGGCATCGGTGAACTCGTCGGTGGACGA
>JBBQNT010000433.1:0-2224 GCA_038330215.1 Gemmatimonadales bacterium | reverse complement strand
CGCCCAGGCGCTGGTCGCCGCGCGACGCACGGTGGATGAGCCGCGGGAAGCGCATTCGGTGCACGGCTACTTCATTCTGCCCGGCGACCTGGCCGCGCCCATCGTGTACTTCGTGGACCGATTGCGCGACGGTGCGAGCTTTGCGACACGACGCGTCACTGCGATCCAGCACGGTCAGGCCATCTTCAATCTGTCGGCCAGTTTCCACCGCACGGAGAGCGGCTTGGCGCACCAGCCGACCATGCCCGACGTACCGTCGCCCGACGAGCTGACGTCGGAGCTCACCCTGCTCCGGCAGATGGCCGACCGCATTCCGGAACGCTATCGCGCCACATGGACGCAGGACCGACCGATCGACTTCCGCCCGGTGGACGCGGTGGATTGGTTCGAGCCGGAAGCGCGCGCGCCCTCGCGCCGTCTGTGGTTTCGCGCACAGGGTCGCATGCCGGATGAACCGCTGCTGCACCAGGCGGTGCTCGCGTATGCGTCCGACTACAGCCTGCTCACCACCGCGCTGCTGCCGCACGGCGTACCCTATCGCACGCCGGGATTGCAGCTCGCGTCGCTCGATCACTCGCTGTGGTTGCACCGCCCGTTCCGCGCCGACGAGTGGCTGCTGTACAGCATCGACAGTCCGGTGTCGTTCGGCGCGCGCGGCTTTGCGCGTGGTGCGATCTTTTCGGAAGCCGGTGACCTGGTCGCATCAGTCGCACAGGAAGGACTCATGCGACTGCGTCCGCCCGCGGAGACCCCGCCTTGACACCAACGCTGCTGCTCGCCGGCCTGGGCCATGCCCACCTGTTTGTGCTGGAAGCGATCGAGCAGGGACGACTTCCCCCGTGTCGGGTGATTGTGTGTACCGCCGAACGTGTGCATGTGTACTCGGGCATGGTGCCCGGTTGGCTGGGCGGACGATACGCGCTTGCAGAACTCTCCGTCGATGTCGCCGCACGCTGCGCTGCAAGCGGTGTTGAGCTCGAACCGCATCATGTGGTGGCGATCGACGCCGACGCGAAACACGTGCGCCTCGACGACGGCCGGCTCGTTGCGTTCGATATCTGCTCGCTTGCCGTTGGGTCGGTGCCTGCAGGGCTCGACATACCCGGCGCGCGCGAACACGCGTGGCCGCTCAAGCCATTGCACAACGTGGAAGCGATCGCGCGTGAGCTCGACCGGCTGGCGACGCGCGAGACGGGTCAGGTGACGGTGGTGGGTGGCGGGCTGGCCGGCATCGAGATGGCGCTCGCGGCGCGGGCGCGCCTTGCCCGTGCCGGCGCGACTGCACGCGCTTTCGGCACTCACATCGTGAGCCGCGAAGCGACGCTGTTCAGCGGACGTGGACGGCGTTTTGCGGCGAAGCTGAAGCGCGCTTGCGATCGGCAGCAGGTGCAAGTGCACACAGGTGCACTCGTGCAGCGCGTCACGCCAACACATGTACACCTCACTGGTGATCGCGTGCTGCCAAGTGATGTGACGATCTGGGCAACCGGTCCGGCCGCGGCGACGTGGCTTTCGCAGGGCGGGCTCGCCGTCGAGGCGCGCGGCTTTGTATTGGTGAACGATCACCTGCAAAGCGTGTCAGCGCCGCACGTGTTTGCGGCGGGTGACTGCGCGACACTCGCGAGTGCGCCCACCACCGACAAGGCGGGCGTCTACGCGGTGCGCATGGGTCCGCATTTGGCGCGCGCGCTCGCACAGGCGCTGTCGAGCGAACGTGTGCGGGAGACATACTCACCGCAGCGGCACTGGCTCACGCTCGTGAACACCGGCGATGGGCGTGCGATTGCAAGCTGGGGACCGCTGTTTGCCGAAGGTGCGTGGGCGATGCGACTGAAGGATCGTATCGACCGCGCGTTCATGGATCGTTTTTCGGCTTCCGCTCGTCGTCACCGCGACGACGCGTCGCAATGAAGATGGCGCCCTCGCGCGCGCGGGCGCCGTACTTGACCGCGGCATCGGCGGAGTTGATGAACGCGATGAAGTGCACGTCGCCTGGCGAAACGAATGCATCGGGGCCGAGCACCTGTCCGTCAACGACCAGAGTCAGGCAGCGATTGCTGCGTGTGTAGCGGAAGCAGCCCGTGGCGGCGTTGGGCGGACGGACACCCGGAATGGGGTTTCGACGAATGAGATCACCGAGATTGGCCACCACATGCCGGTCTTCAGCGATCACATGCGGTTCGATGATGCGCCAGCCCTGCCGACGCGCGTCCTGCAGCTGGTA
>JBBQNT010000432.1:0-2261 GCA_038330215.1 Gemmatimonadales bacterium | reverse complement strand
AATCGCGGGCGTACCGCTCGCGTGCGAAGCGTTCCGTCTGCTCGACGATCGCATCTCGGTGCGCGTTGAGCAGGCGGACGGCACGATGGTCGACGCCGGTGCGATTGTCCTGCGCCTCAACGGCCATGCGCGTGCGCTGCTTTCCGCCGAGCGCGTCGCGCTCAACTTCATGCAGCATCTCTCGGGCATCGCCACACTCACGGCAAAGTTTGTGGCGGCGGTGCGGGGAACGCGCGCACGCATCCTTGATACCCGCAAGACCACGCCCGGCTGGCGCAGGCTCGAGAAGTACGCGGTGCTGGCCGGTGGCGGAGAAAACCATCGCTTCGACTTGCGCAGCGGCGTGCTGATCAAGGACAATCACCTGTCCGCGATCGGTGGCGATGTTGCACAGGCCGTGCACCGCGCGCGCGGCATCGCGGCGTCTGGCACGATGATCCAGATCGAATGTGATACGCTCGATCAGGTGCGCGCCGCGATCGACGCTGGTGCCGACTCCGTGTTGCTCGATAATATGACGCTCGAGGAAACCCGTACGGCGGTCGACATGTGCGGCGATGAGGTCATCACCGAAGCGTCGGGTGGCGTAACACTGCACACCGTGCGTGGCATTGCCGAGTGTGGTGTGCATAGAATTTCCGTGGGCGCGTTGACGCACAGTGCGCCCGCGCTCGACCTTGCGCTTGACTTCGACGGTCTCTGATCGTCGTCACGTATTGATCCATGCCCGTTCGCGTACCCCTCGTCACCGATCCCGCTGCCCGCGTGCTGCTCGATGGCATTGTCGACTACGCGGGCCTCTTTCCTCCGGCGTCGCTGTCTGTTGCCGAAGCCGTGCGCCTTTATGCGCGTTACCGCGGAGGTGAAGCGGGCTGGATGCTTGGCCGCTTCGTCTGTCCTGTTGCTTCGCTGGACGACTTTGCGCGCGAGGCGGAGCCGCTGCTGCCGCGCGACGCCGGCGCAATTCCGTGGCGTATTTCAGCGATTGGCAGCGGCAATCACGAGGCCGATGCCATCGCGATCACCGCGCTCAACGACGCGCATCGCTGGACGTGGGACGAATGCAGCGCGATCGTGGACACGATCGAGACGCGCGCCACCACACCCGCCGACATCGCGTCCATTCACGAGGCGTTCGAGAGTGACACGCAGGTGTTCGTGGAGATTCCGTGGGTCGACGACGTCACGCCGTTCATTGCAGAACTCGCACGCGTCGGTCGGCGTGCCAAGATGCGCACCGGTGGAATCACCGCCGACGCATTCCCGTCGCCGTCCGCCATGGTTTCGTTCATCGACTGCTGCGTGCTGCATGGCGTTGCGTTCAAGGCCACGGCAGGGTTGCACCATCCGTTGCACGGCACGTACCCGCTCACGTACGCACCCGACGCGCCGCAGGGCTCCATGTATGGCTATCTCAATGTGTTCCTGGTGGCGGCGATGACAGCGCAGGGTTTGGACCGCCACGTGAGGGAACGTGCGCTGCAGTCGTCCGACGACTCACAGGTCGTGTTCGCTGACGACTCCATTGCGTGGCAGAATGTGCGCTTCGATCGCACCGAACTCGCGCACGTTCGTGAGCGCATCGCGATGTCTTTTGGGTCGTGCTCGTTCACGGAGCCCGTGAACGAAGTACGCGCGTTGGGGGCGTGGTGAGCGATAAACCCACGCTCGATCCTGAATCGCCCGAGGCGCTCGCCGACTCGCTCGACCCAATGCTGCGGAGCTGGGTCGAGTCGGCCAACGCGACGGACGCCGACTTCCCGATCCAGAACCTGCCGTTCTGCGTATTTCGCCGCAACGATGAAACGCCGCGTGTTGGCATCGCCATCGGCGATCAGGTGTTCGACGTGCGCGCCGCGATGTCTCGCGCGCTCTTCAGCGGCACGGCCATCTCGGCGGCGGAAGCGTGCGCAACGCCCACGCTCAACGCACTCTTCGCGCTCGGGCGACTGCCGGCCCGCGCGCTGCGCACGCAGGTCTCGCTACTGCTGCGCACGGGCAGCAGGGGTGAACAGGCGCGCGAGACACTCGAGCCCGCGCTGCTCACGCCGTTGCGTGACGTGGAGCTGATGCTGCCAGCGACCGTTGGCGACTACACCGACTTCTATGCCTCGGTGCACCACGCCACCAACGTGGGTCGCATGTTCCGGCCGGATAATCCGCTGTTGCCCAACTACAAGTGGGTGCCCATTGGTTATCACGGGCGTGCGTCGAGCATCGTGGTGAGCGGTACGCCGGTGCAGCGACCGCATGGGCAGCGC
>JBBQNT010000431.1:0-2271 GCA_038330215.1 Gemmatimonadales bacterium | reverse complement strand
TCCGAACAGCCGGTGCACATCCTGCGAGAGGATCACAAGCGATCGCAGCGTGAATGACGTGCCGTCATGCTCGACAACGGCGGCCGAGGTCTCGTCACACGACGTTTCAATGCCCAGCACGCGACGTATCCGCGGGGCAGTGCTCACGAACTACTCACCGCTCACGGCGACGGCTCACGGCGACGGCTCACGGCGACGCAGAGTCCGGGGCCGGGGCGTTCGGTTGCCGCAGCAGCACCATGAGCAGACGCGGACGCAGGTCACGCACCTCGACCTCGCTGCCGGCCGGCAGGTCCACATCCTGAGCACGCAGTTCGATCTGCGCGCTGTCGCCGTCCGCCGACGTGACAGCGCGCTGCATGGTGGGATTGTCCGAGAACAGTTTGTAGAGCGCGCGGCGCTTGCCTTCAACGAGCGCGCGAACGTCCGGTGGCGGGGCCGCCAGCGAGAGGCCGGGTTCGAGTGTGAGTGACACCTGCACCGGGACCCACGCCGACGTGGATTCTTCAGCGCTCACGACCAGCCACAAGCCGGTCGCCAAGCCGAGCGCCACGAGGGCGCGCGGCCACTCGGCGCGCAGTCGGCGCTTCATGCGGTGCGAATGCGGAGGAGCGTGCGCGATGCGCTACGCACTGGGCTCCGTGAGCAGCATCTCCACGAATCTGCGATTGGATTCGGAGTTCCAGTCGTCCGGTCCGATCCATTTTCTACGAATGATACCGCTCCGGTCGATGACGTAGGTCTCCGGAACGCCCGTGTAGCGATACACCGCGCGAAAAAGCTCCGTCGCGTCGTACAACACATCGAACGTGAGGTTGTACTCCTTCACGAACTCGCGGATCGCCGGTTCCATGTTCTCGGCGTCGATGCTCACCGCAACGACTTCCAGGCCTTGATCCTTGAATGCCCGATGTAGTAGCTCCATGCTGGGCATTTCACGACGACATGGCTCACACCAAGTGGCCCAGATGTTGAGCAACACCACTTTGCCGCGATAGTCACTGAGCGTCTTGAGCGAACCGTCGGAGGCGCTCATATCCACGGCGTTGAAGCCGGGCGCCTGCGAACCGACACGGACATCATAGAACTCTTCACCCACGAGACGGGAGCCGGCGAACAGCGCCAATCCCAGCACCGCGACGACACCAACCACTGCCATCCACTGTTGCTTGATCGTCATACCATCACCCCGCACAAATCGCGCAACGCGCCAATCTCGGCCTGCGGGTCAGCCGCCGTGAACACCGCATTGCCCGCCACGAACGTGTCGGCGCCGGCGCGCCAGCAATTCGCAATCGTGTCGCGACTCACGCCGCCATCGACCTCCAGCACCGCTCCTGAACCAACGGCGGTGAGCATGTGCCGCGCCCGCGAGATCTTGTCCACGGTGTACTCGATGAACTTCTGACCGCCGTAGCCAGGATTCACGGTCATGATCAGCAGCAGGTCGAGCTGGGCCGCAATCTCGCGTACGTGCTCAAGCGGCGTGGCCGGGTTGAGCGCGACGCCGGCCTTGCAGCCGAGTTCCCTGATCCGCGCCAACTGGCGATCGAGGTGGGGCGCCGCTTCGGCGTGGACGGTGAGCACGTTGGCGCCGGCCTTGGCATAATCATCAAAGTAGTTTTCCGGCTCGACCACCATTAGATGCACGTCAATGGGAAGCGACGTACATCGGCGCACGGTCTCGATCACCTTGGCGCCGAAGGTCAGGTTGGGAACGAACCGACCGTCCATGACATCGACGTGAATCCAGTCGGCGCCGCCTGCCTCGATCATCGCGAGGTCATCAGCGAGCCTGGCAAAATCGGCGGACAGAATCGATGGTGCAATCCGGACGGTCATTGCGGCGAATCAGGACGTGTGGCGCTCGGGTCGAACGACGAACGCGTGGAATCTGGACGTGTGCTGATCGTATCGAACGACGAGCGCGTAGAATCGACGCGAAGCGCGACCGCCTCGCCCTTGGCGCGCGTGGAATCGGAGACAAGCTTCGTCGTATCCGATGAGTAGCCGTACGGAATCGAGTCGATCACGCGGCGACGGTCCGCGAGAATGAGGTTGATCGTGGCCGGAAGCTGCACGCGTTCGCCGGGCACAGGGAACGTCTCCAGCACGGTGCCGAGTCGTTCGTCGGCCTGACGAAAGAGAATCTCGCCCAGTGTGAAGCCGGCACGTTCGAGTAGACCACGCGCGTCGCCTTCGGCACGTCCGATCAGGTCAGGCACGACGGCCAGACTGTCGCGACTGGCCGACGAACCGCCGCCCACCATG
>JBBQNT010000430.1:0-2283 GCA_038330215.1 Gemmatimonadales bacterium | reverse complement strand
CGACTCGAACGTGAGATTGACGATGCGCGCTGCATGCGCCTCGCGCACCGCGCTCACCGCGCCATCGAGCACTTTCTCGCCGCGCGAAATGATGCACACCGCGTCGCACATGCGTTCGGCGTTGTCCATCACATGCGTGCTGAGCACCACCGTGCGTCCCTGCTGACGGATTTCCAACACGGTATCCTTGAGCGCCTGCGCGTTCACGGGATCCAGGCCGCTGAATGGTTCGTCCAGGATCACCAGCTCCGGTTCGTGCAGCAGCGCGCCAATGAACTGCACCTTCTGCTGCATGCCGCGCGAGAGTTCGTCCACACGCGCCGCGCCCCAGTCCTCGCCGCCGCGTCCGCGCAACTGGAACCGCTCCAGCCACTTGTCGATGCGCGCCGGCAGTTCGCTCTTGGGCACACTCTTGAGTCGGCCCAGGAAGTGCAGCACATCGCGCACGCGCATTTTGCGGTACAGACCGCGCTCTTCGGGCAGGTAGCCCACGCGGTCGTTGATCTCGCTGCTGTTGCTCGGCACACCCAGCACTTCGATCGTGCCGGAGTCCGGCGCGATGATGTTCATGAGCATGCGAATCGTCGTCGTCTTGCCAGCCCCGTTGGGACCGAGCAGGCCGTACACCGTGCCGCGCGGCACCGTGAGTGACAGGTCGCGCACGGCCACGTGTTCGTCATACTGCTTGACAACGTGCCTGGCTTGAATGGCGAATGAGGACAAGTCGTACCGTGGTGGGAAGGCCGAGTGAAATCCCGAATGCAAGCCCGCGCGAAACTCACTGTAGTCTAGCGTAGCGCAATGCCTGTGCGACGCTCAGCTTTCGCGCGTGTCACGTACTCCACTCAGCTTCGACCGATCCGAGCTGGCCGGCGCCTTTGGCGACCTCGGCACCGACCTCCCGCTGCTCGTGGGCGTCATCCTCGCCGCGCAGCTCGATCCCACCACGGTGTTCCTGGTCTTTGGCGCGCTGCAGATCGCGTCCGGGCTGTGGTACAGGCTGCCCATGCCCGTGCAGCCGCTCAAGGCGATGGCGGCAGTCGTCATTGCACAACAGATCGGTGGCCCGTTGCTGGCCGCTGGAGGGCTCGTAGTCGGTGTGACCATGCTGGTGCTCGCGCAGACCGGCGCGCTCGACTGGATCGCACGCGTCGTGCCTCGAGTGATCGTGCGTGGCATACAGGTTGGCCTCGGACTGTCACTCGCGCGCATTGCGATCACGAAGTTCATGGCATCCGACGGTACGCGGGGGTGGACCGTGGCGGCCGTCGCGCTCGGCGTTGTACTGCTGCTGCGCCGCAATCAGCGCGTGCCCGCCGCCATTGTGCTGGTGGTGCTTGGCTTGTTGTACGCGTTCGTCACGTGGCCGGCAGATCTCGCAGCGCCATTCGCACTGCAGACGCCCACACTGCCCGATCGCTTCCCCACGCGTGACGAGTTTCTCACGGGCGCGCTGCTGCTCGCCGTGCCACAGCTCGCGCTCTCGCTCGGCAATTCGGTGCTCGCAACCCGACAGGGTGTGGTCGACTTCTTTCCTGAGCGAGAGCCGCCGACAGTTCGCCGCATCGGATTCACCTACGGTCTCATGAACCTGATCGCCGCGCCGCTCGGCGGCACACCCGTGTGTCACGGCTCGGGCGGTATGGCGGGCCATTATGCGTTTGGCGGCCGCAGCGGCGGATCGGTGATCTACTATGGAATCTTGTATCTCGTGGCCGGCGCCTTGCTCTCGTCCGACCCGTCATCCTTTCAGCGACTCTTCCCCGCGCCCATGCTCGGCGTGCTGCTGCTGGTAGAGTCGCTCACGCTGATCGCGCTCGTTCGCGACCAGTTCGCCGACCTTCGTGCCACCACCATGGCCATCGGATCGGGCATTGCGGCAATCACGCTGCCGTACGGCTACGCGGTGGTGTTGGTGGCCGGAACGCTGCTCTGGATGCTGATCGGCTCCGACCATCGCGCGAACACCCGCGCTCGCACAGCGGACGACAGCTCCACGATCGATGAATTACCCGGGTGATTGACAAGTAGGTTTTAGGCCGGGTAATATTCTGCTCCTCACTTATTGGAGCGGACGTGATGTCGTCGGCATTTCATCGGGATGGGCAGGACGAGACAGGGACGGTGATCGGTTTTGAGGGGAGTCGACGGTTCGCCGAAGGTGAGCCGGCTGAGGTGGCGGCGGCCGCCGCCGAGTTGGATGTGGGGCGGGTGCTGATTTTCGACGCGCGGACCAGTCACCTGGTTGATGTGGACGTCGAGGCGGCGAAGGCGGCGCGGCAA
>JBBQNT010000429.1:0-2304 GCA_038330215.1 Gemmatimonadales bacterium | reverse complement strand
GGTGCCCAGTCGGTGGATGCGGCGAGCGCAGCACCGCCAGCGGCGAGTCGGACGCGCTGCTCGTTGTACGCCAGTCGTCCGTAGTCGAGGTTCTGGAAATACGTGCCGTTCTCCCCCGCCGGCAGCAGGCCAAGCCGCTTGAACTCGGCGGCGATATAGTCCGTGCCCATCATGTTGCCGAGCGTGCCTGCCTCGCGGCCCATCATGGAGTCGTCCGCGAACTGGTAGAGGCGTGTACGCAGGTCGTTGGCCGTGATCGCGCCTTCGGTGAGCCGAGGCGCCCAGGTGCGCGGGCCTTCGTCGGGCCAGGCGATCTGCGCCGAGAGCTCGGCGGAATTGAGCGACGAAAGCAGGACAGCTGCGGTCAGCAGCGTAGTGGCGTGGTGCAGGGGGCGGCGCATGCGAAGGGAGTCGAAGTCGTCGGTGGGGCCGGATAGCGCGAGTGCAGCACATGTACTCATGAGTGCGGCACGGGGGCCGGCGGCGAGGTGAGCTGGGCGTCACGAAATTTGCCACGGAGCACACGCCTCCGCGATTGTTACGGCGCAGTGCCCCCAGCCGTTAATCCCCGCGATCGACCGCCGGCAGGGCCGCCATGCACATCACGAACACCTGATACCGCGTCTCGCCGGGTTTGAGCACCAGCGCCTCGTTCACTCGCTCCTCGGCGTCCGTGAAAAGCAATCCGTCGCGATTCACGTTGAAGAGGCAGTCGGAACGCTCCCATCGAAATCGCAGCGACGACTCGCCGGGCGCGTCGCGCGGGTCCGGCGTGCGCGTCCAGCCAGCGGAGCGCAAGCGGTCGTAGAGACGAATCGCCTCGTCGCGCAGGCTAAGCAGCGTACCACCGGCGGCGGTGACGCGGCACCCCGACAGCTTCTGACGCGTGCGCCAGTCGTCAATCGTGTCGGCGTCCACCAGCGCTTGCATCTGCTGCGTCTGGCGCAGGAACGTTGCGGCTGCCGTGCAGTGCGTGGAGTCGGGCACTGCGAGCAGTACAGCCAGCGACAGCGTCAGCAACACGAGCCAACTCCGCGACGAAGTGATTGCGGGCTGCGCAAGATCTTCACCACGTGAACGCGTGGTTGACGCGCAGTCGAGACGCTATCGCGTCGGAGGCGGCAGCGTGCCTTTGTTCGCGATCGCCTTGTTGATCGCGTCTACGGTTACCGTGGCACGAAACTCGACGATCTCGCGCGCCCAGGCCTCGGCCTTGGCGCGATCGGTCAGCGACACGCCATCGATCGTGGCAAGATTCGCCTTCACGCGCTCGTCGTACCGAACCGACGACGGCTCGGCGATCATCATGTTGAGCGTGATGACGGGATCGTCATGCAGACCATCGGAGGTGCCGCTCACGAGTCCGCGCGACTTCATGTGCGCAGCGACCTTGCCGTAGTCGTAGTACTCCTGCACATGTGCAACGATCGGCGCACCGCGCCAGAGTGCCGTGAGCGAATCCGCCACCGCACGCTGCCCGTTCTGATTGCCGCCGCTGTCGCCGATGAGAATGATGTTCGTGAAGCCATGCTGTTTGAGGCTGTGCACGATATCGGTGAGCATGGCGCGGTACGTTGTCTCCTGTACACTGATCGTGCCCGGACTCGTCATGTGTCCCGACGCGGGTTCGATACGTCCTTCGGGCACGAACTTGAGTGTCGGGGCGCACAATGCGTTGCCCAGCTTGCGCGCGATCGCGTCGCAGTTGGCCTTGAGCACGTAGTTGTGCTTGCCGGTGACGAGCCAGGGGCCGTTGGGTTCCATGCCGCCCGTGGTGATGATGACCGTCGTCTTGCCTGCCGCAACCGCGTCACGCACGTCCATCCACGTCATCTCTTCCAACCACACCGTGTTGGGCGCGGGCAGCGGATTGGGACTGTCGGCGCAGTTGTAGCGACTGGCGGTGCACTGCCCACCGCCCATGTTGCGTGCCGCACCAGCCGCCGGTGTCTGGGCCGCGGCGGCAGTGGTGCAACACAGGCTCAGCGCAAGCGCGGCGGCGAAACGAGGCAGGGACGTGACGGCGGACATAACTTTCTCCGGTGGGAAGCGCATCGATCGATTCCGATCAACGTGGGGATTCTGCGGTGCGTAACGTCTGTGCGCCAGTGCTCGCACAATTGCTTTCGCTCATTGCCCTCGACGCATGCTGAGATTCCGACTGCCTTCGCTGCTGTTTACGGTCCTGGTTCCACTCGTGCTTGTGCTGCCCATCGGCGTCGCATCGAGCCAAGTCACACCGGCGAGCCCTGTGACGTCGCTCTCCACCGCGGAGGTGAAGCAGCTCGCCACGGTGCACGTGGC
>JBBQNT010000428.1:0-2333 GCA_038330215.1 Gemmatimonadales bacterium | reverse complement strand
TGAACGGATCCTCGCCGCGCTTCCAGTCGCCGAAGATCTGCTCCGCGAGCGCGAATACGCGCTCCGGATCCACATCGCCGGTCACAATGAGCGCCGTGTTGTTGGGCACATAATACAGCGACTGAATCGTACGCATTTGCTGCACGGTGACGTTGCGCAGCACCGTGCGATCGCCGAGCGCGTCCTTGCGGCTCGCGTTGCCGGGATACAATAGCGCCGTCATGCGCTTGTCGAGCTCAAAGAATGGGCTCGATTCCGCGCGGTCGTATTCGCCCAGCACCACTTCCTTCTCGCGCGCCAGGTCCTCGTCACGAAAGAGTGGCTCGCGCAGCGACGCCGCAAGGAATCGCAGACCGCCTTCCAGCGAATCGGCTGGCAGCGTGAGGTAGTAGTTGACGCGCTCTTCCTGCGTGGTGCCGTTATAGATCGCGCCAAGCTCGGCGGCGCGCTGTCCGAACGCATCCGGGTTCGGATACTCGCGGTTGGCCTTGAAGAACATGTGTTCGTACATGTGCGCCAGGCCGGCGTACTCGGGCGTCTGCGTGAACGCACCGTTCTTCACGTCGATCTCGAGCGTCGCGATTGGCACGCCGTGATTCTCCACCACGATCACTTCAAGCCCGTTGGCCAATACCGTACGCTTGACGATGCGCTCCAACTCGGCGCGAGTCTGGGCGGCGGCAGCAGTCGGGTGAGCGGTGACGGCAACGCCGCCAACGAGCAGCGAGAGGCCGAACAGAAGATAGCGCCGTCGGTTTGTGCGCTGACGGGATGAAAATGACGCTGGCATTGTCGCGTGGGATGCAGGATGTTTCAGTGATGACGGACAACGCCATCATTTCTACCGACCTCACGAACGCGCTCGACGCGCTCGCGCTCCGGCTCGACCCCGCCCATGTGCATCGTGCGGAGCCGCTGGCTCCGTACACCACGTTCAGGATCGGGGGTCCGGCCGACCTCCTGTACAATGCCACCTCGGCCGATGCTCTCGCTACGGCAATATCGCACGCGCGCGGCTTGGGGGTGCCCTGGTTTGTGATGGGACTGGGCGCCAACATCCTCGTCGCTGACAAAGGCTTTCGCGGCATCGTGATTCGCAATATGGCGACTGCGCACGCCATAGATGCGGACGGCCGCTTGCACGCGGAGAGCGGGGCGATCATGCGTGATCTCGTGCTGGACAGCGCGCGGCAGGGCTGGTCCGGTCTGGAACACTACGTGGGCATCCCGAGCACGGTGGGCGGCGCGCTGTGGCAGAACCTGCACTTTCTCGCTCCCGCGCCCGAACGCGAACGAACGATGTTCATCTCCGAGGTCTTTGAATCATGCGAGATTCTGGCCGAGAGTGGCGAGCGGCGTATCGTGGACGCATCGTACATCAACTTCGGCTACGACGACACGGTGTTTCACCACACGCGCGACATCGTGCTGCAAGCGGCGTTCAAGCTCGAACGCGGCGAGACGGCCACTCTGCATCGCATCCTGCAGGAGAATCTCGCCTGGCGGGGCGCGCGACATCCATGGTTGGAGATTCATCCCAGCGCAGGCTCCATTTTCAAGAAGATTGCCGACGTTGGTGCCGGCCGACTTGTCGATCAGTGCGGGCTGAAAGGATTCCGGGTTGGGGACGCAGCCATCTCCAACATGCACGCCAACATCATGGTGAATCTGGGCGCTGCGACCGCCGCCGACGTGCGGGCGTTGATTGCACATGCCCAGCAAGCCGTCGCCAACAAGTTCGGACATGTGCTGGCGCCCGAAATTACCTTTGTCGGCGAGTTCGACGACGTGCACGCGGCAAAACTATGATCGCGCACGCGGCGAAACTATGATCGCGCACGCCACACGCCGATGATCGGGGCGTCTTACAGCTGCTGACCAAACGTCACGAGCCATCGCCACCGCTCGCCGCGTTCCAACGGCTGCGCGCCGCCAACGAATAGCGATCCGGAGAAGAAGCGCACGCCGGCACTGAGGCTGGAGCGCCATCCGTCTGAAACGCGTGACACGGGACGGAGCACGCCGAGAGAGTCGGTGGTTGCGCCAAGTCGCAACACACTCGCCATCGCCGCGTCCGATGGTGCTCCGGTGAATCCACTCTGCGTGCCAAGACTCACGCCCGGCGCAATCGGTGGCAGCACCAAACCGTCCCGCACGCGCACTGGTTGGCGAAGCCATGGGCCCGTCCAGAGCAGCAAGGCGCGCACAACACCCGCCTGTGTGCCTGCAAAATCCTTGTATTCGTAACCCGGAAGTCCCTGGCTGCGACCAAGCTCAAAAAGCTGCTGTGAGGGCAGCGATGCGCCCAGCAGCGTACCAACGTCGCCGCGGGC
>JBBQNT010000427.1:0-2347 GCA_038330215.1 Gemmatimonadales bacterium | reverse complement strand
GCACGTCTTGGTCACACCGTTGCGCGTGATCTCGAGCGTGGCCGTGTCCGTGCCATCGTATGTGAGCACCTCGCGCCAGCTCGCAGTCTCCGCTGCACCGCCCGCGACAGATACCTCCACTTCCATCGAGCGGATCACCGTACCACTGATCGGATACGTGCGTCCCTGAGTGGAGACGGGAATCACGAGATCTCGCGTGGTATCGGCGACAACCCGTTGGGCAACGAACGCCCCGGCTGCCACGAAGCCGTTCACCGTCTCGCTACCGTTGGAGGTGCCGTTCACGACACGCTGCGTGCTGCCCTTCTGTAAGCCGGTGATCAGTCGATCACTCACGTGGCGAACGGTGCGGGTGGCGCTGTCGCGCCTGGGCACGGTGCCCGACACCTCGGCGTGCGTTTGCATGGACGCCGTCGTCGAATCCGGCGCACTCTGCACCACACCGTTCACGTCCGTCCAGATCACCCAGCGCGCCACCGTGAGTCCCGGACGATCAGTTGCAGGAGCGCATACGGCGCGGCCCAACGACGCATTGAATGTGCAGTCACCGGCGCGTACGCCGCCGCCGAACGGGCCGCGCGAGAGACCGGCCCGGAAGCCGTCGCCGGTGGCGAAGTCATGACCCAGTCCTCCGCCCATGAAGCCCGCGCCGAACGCGGATCCGAACGGACCGCCGCGTCCGGCATGACGGCGGGCATGCGGACGCCACGCATCATTGTCGGCACCGGCGTAGCTGTTTTCCGTTGCGCTGAAGCCCACCGGCGTGCTGCTGAGTGCGTCGGCAAGCAGCGTTTCCGCCGCCTCATCGCTCGCGCTCATGGGGGTGTCGGAACAAGCGGTGACGGCGGCGAAAAGCGTCAGTGCAGCCACTGTGGTCAGTGCTCGCGGGATGATGCGCATGTTGGCTCCTGGTAGGGCGGCAATCGGTGCGGGCCTTCCCGCACAGCAAACGCCGCGTGTTCGGGGAGAGAACACGCGACCGCGGTTGTACCCTACGTCGGCCTGCGCATGCGTCGCTCACACCGCTCGCTTGAGCAGTTCGTTACAGCCGATCTCCCGGCGGCAACCACGGACGCAAGTGCTCACGCAGTGTGCGCAGTGCGCGCGCCACCTGTGCCTCCACCGCCTTGACGCTCACGCCCAGCGCCGCCGCGATCTCCGCGTTGCGCATGCCGTGCGCCCGGCTGAGCGTGAACACCTCCCGGCAACGCGGCGGCAGTTCGGACAGCGCTTCGTGCAGCGCCGCCTGCATCTCCTGCTCGGTGGCCCCTTCGTCCGATGCAGCCGGCGAGGGCGTCATCGCTGAAATGGTCGGCGCCGTCGCATCCACCACCTTTCTATGCCGCAGCACATTCAGCGTACGATTGCGCGCGGCGCGAAACAGCCACGCCTGCACCGGACGGTCGGGATCGAGCCGCGCTCGCTGCTGCCACAGCTCGAGCATGACCTCCTGCGCCACCTCTTCCGCCTCGTCGCGCTCCCGCAGCATCGCGTCCACGAACCGCACGAGCGGCGCATACCACACCCGAAACACTGCAGCGTATGCGTCATCGTCTCCTGCGGCCATACGGCGCAGCAGTTCGCGATCATCGCTCATGCAGGGACCTTGAATGGAGGCATGCCGAGGCAATCATAACCCCTCTGAGGTCGCGCCCGCCTGGGGTCCGCATTAACATCGTCGGCATCCTGTCGTCCGACGTACCTAGGGTCCGGGGCGACTCACGTGTTGTCTGGTCATCATGTCACGCGACTCTGCACTCCCGCCCTGGTCTTCCGAATCTCCCAGCTGGGAGGCGATCGGTCGATTTCTCTCCGGAGAGAGCTCCGCCGACGAGGCGCAGGCCGTCGCGACCTACCTCGCCGCGC
This sequence comes from Gemmatimonadales bacterium, assembly GCA_038330215.1. Lineage (GTDB taxonomy): Bacteria > Gemmatimonadota > Gemmatimonadetes > Gemmatimonadales > Gemmatimonadaceae > JAABRT01. The sequence continues at coordinate 481 of JBBQNT010000427.1, read as the reverse complement.
ATCCGGACGACGCCCGAATAGTTCAGGCGGTCGAGCAGGCGGCGATCCGTCTTGGGGACGAGCTGCACGCCCCGATCGACACAGAACGCGCCTTGCTTTCAGTAATGAGTCGTCGGCGCGACGCCGTCGAGGCAGCTCCGGTGCGCTCGCTCGATCAGGCCCGGGCTACGGCTCGCGAGCGCACACCTACCGATGTGCGCATAACGGCCGAGTCAGTCCGCTCGAACTCGGCCACCAGCCGCCCGCGCGAAGCCAGCGCTTCGCGGCTAACTCGCTGGCGCGCGCCGGCGGCGGTCGCGGCGGCGGTCGTGCTCGTTGCATCCGCCGCGCTGATGTGGCGGGCGGGAAGCGAAGCGCCCCGAGCAGATGAGGTGCGATTTGCCGCGGCCGTGGGCACACGCGACTCGCTGCGCCTGCCCGACGGGACGCGCGTGCTGCTTGGACCGATGAGTTCCGTGCGCTACGCCAGCAACTACGGCAC
>JBBQNT010000426.1:0-2354 GCA_038330215.1 Gemmatimonadales bacterium | reverse complement strand
TTGGCAATCTTCACGGCGGCCAGATTCACCGTCGCCATGATCACGCAGTTGAAGAACAGGCCGAGGTACACGGCGCGAAATGCGCGTACGGCGCGCGCCGGTGTCCCCGAATAGCGCACTTCGTAGAACTCGAGATCTGTGAGCACGCCGGATCGACGCCACAGCCGCGCGTAGAAGAACACCGTGGCCATGCCGGTGAGCAAGAACGACCACCACGCCCAGTTGTTCGCGACTCCGCCGGTCCGCACCAGGTCCGTGACGAGGTTTGGCGTGTCGGTGCTGAACGTCGTCGCGACCATCGACACGCCCACCAGCCACCACGGCGCCGACTGGCCGGATCCGAAGAACTCCCTGCTGCTGCGTCCTGCACGCCTGGCCATGAGCGCAGCCGGCAAAAAGCAGACCAGCAGCGACAGGGCGACGATTGTCCAATCGAGCGAAGTGAGTTGCACGGATCAGCCGGTACTGGTGGAACCGGCCCACGCCCCGCGCGTGAAGTCCGGAAAACGCGACGGGGCGCTGCCTGCGGCAACGGACGCATCGCTGAGCGGCCCCGGTGCGCTCCACGCCGCGGCGTCGTACACATCAAAGTCAGGTACGAGTCCTTCCTGCATACACTGGATGGTGCGGTAGCACATGATGAAGTCCATGCCGCCGTGCCCGCCGAGTTTGCGCGCCAGCTCGCCCACGTTGGTCCAGAGCGGATGCTCGTACTGCGCCTTCATGCCATCGATCGGGTTCCAGCGATGTCCGCCTTCCATACCTTCCAGATACACGCGCGCCGGGTAGTCGCGGAATGCGCCTTTCGTGCCGGACACCATGTTGAGCCGATCGTACGGGCGCGGACTGACCACGTCGTGCTGCAGCATGATCGTGCGCCCTTGCACGGTCTTGATAAGCGACGTATTCAGGTCGCCGCAGCGGTACTGCTCATTGTGCTTGGGGCTGTTCGCGGGCACATGCTGCGCCCGGTATTCGGTGAGCCCGAACTCCGGTGAGCTCATGGACACGAGATAGTCGAACCGGTCGCCGCGATGAATGCCGAGGTACTGCGCGACCGGCCCCAGACCATGCGTGGGGTACAGATTGCCGTCACGCGCGAGATGCGGCGCTCGGCGCCAGAGGCCTTCGTCCCTGTCCTCGAAAAGCAGCGCGCGCAGGTCGTGAATGTACGCCGCCTCCGCGTGCTTGAGCTGACCGAACGCGCCCGCGCGCACCATGTTGAGCACGAGCAGTTCGTTGTACCCGTAGCAGCAGTTCTCCATGATGAGGCAATGACGACGCGTGGCTTCCGACGTGTCCACGAGTTGCCAGCAGTCCTCGACCGTGGTTGCCACCGGCACCTCGACGCCGGTGTGCTTGCCTGCGCGCATGGCCGCGACGGCTTGCGGCACATGCCATTGCCAGGGCGTCGCGATGTACACGAAGTCGATGTCATCGCGCTGCACCAGGCGTTCGAAATCGCGTTCACCGTTGGTGTAGAGCGCCGGCTCCGGCTGGCCAGCGTCGGTCACGAGCTTTGCGGCCTGCGCCGCTTTGGCCGGCACGATATCCGCCAGCGCGGTGACGCGCACGCCTTCGACCGCGAGCAACTCGCGCAGCACGGAACGTCCGCGCAATCCCGTGCCGATCACCGCAATGCGAACTATGTCGTGCTTCTCGAACGGTACGCCGAGCATGCGCGACTGACTTCCCGACTGGTTGCCCGACTGCGGCGACGCGGGCGGCTGGAGATCGGCACGCCACGCGGGCGTGGAAGCGATGAGGGGTGCGGGCACAACGGAGCCGATGGCCGCCGACGCGGCAATTGCGCCGAGGCCGGAGAGCGCGTCGCGCCGCGAGATGCGCCGCGGCGTGGTCACAGCGCGACGCTGCCGCGCACCACGTCGTCGTCGCCGACCGACACCGTGCCGTGCACATGTTCGAGATGCACGCGGTCGCCTACGAGCGACTGCCTGAGCGTCGAGTGTGCGATGGTGCTGTTCGCGCCGATGATGCTGTCCGAAACTTCCGCGTGCGAGATCGTGCTGCCCGCGAGCACCGAGACGTTGGGCCCGACGGTGGCGTGTTCGATGGTGACGCCGTCTTCGATGTACACGGGCTCGACGATGTTCGCGCCTTCGCCGAGCGATGCCGGTTTGCGGGCGCGTCCCTTGGTGAGCATTTGGCGATTCGTGTCGAGATAGGTCTCCACCTGCCCCGCGTCATACCAACCCGCGACATCCACGACCTTGATCTTCGCGCCGTGGTCGATCATGTACTGGAACGCGTCGGTGAGATACCACTCGCCCTTGTTGGCCGGCTGCTTGAGCGTGTGCGCGATGCCCTCGTACAGCAGCTTCCAGTTGCGGATG
>JBBQNT010000425.1:0-2390 GCA_038330215.1 Gemmatimonadales bacterium | reverse complement strand
AGGCAGTGATGGTACATCACGTTCGAAAGCGCCTTGCTGCTCACTCGCGGGGCTCCGCATCGCTCGTGAGCGTTGCACGGTTGCCTGCTTCGCGCAGCGAGTCGAGCTTGCTGTTCAATGCTTCCGGCTCGAGCAGTGAGTCGGCAATGCGCGCGATCTCTTCCGCATCGCGCCACGCAGTTTCGAGCGCGGCGAGTTCACCCTGCATCGCCCGACGCTCCGACTCTTCGTGTAGCGCCATTTCGAGCGCCAGCCGCTCCGTGGTATCGAGTGTATGCAGCGCGCCGGGCGATTTGCCGACGACAAGCTTCGCTGGGTCAACGGGCTTTTTGTTCTTGCCAGCCATCGCACGCAGTACATCCGCACCTCGTGCGTTTGAGAGTTGGTGCAGCGCACGCTCCGGCCCGCCGTACGACTCGAGCCAACCGACCGCCTCGGCGACCTTTCGCTTTGATCCGCCAAACCGGTTCACCGCCGGCAACAACCGCTGCGCCGCGCGCGAGGCTTGGACACCCGTCAGTATTTCCGTGCCTGCGATGTGTTCAAGGCGCAGCGCCATCGGTTCGCCGGAGATTGACGGATTCAGCAGCGCCGTCATGCGGGCGTGGCGACGGCGCACGTCGAGTACGCGACCATCTGACGTCCGAACTGAGGCGATCCTCTTGTCCGGGCTGCCGTTGATGAGCTGATCCCACAAGACGGGGTTCGCGTAGATGCCGCCCAACGACCCCACGAGCGCGCCGGCCCAGGCCCCGGCCACGACCACAATACCGGCCGCGCCCACGATACTGCCCGTCACCGCTATCTGCCGCCGCCGACGCCGACCGAATTGGTCGCCGTATCGCCACGCCGCAAACTCCGGGCGCAGCGGCTCACCGATGCGAATGAGGTCCAGTCCGTCGCCCACGCGCGCGAGGCCCACGTTGTCGGTGGCCACGCGCTTCCGGGTGTCCCGATAGAGCCGCTCGCATGCCTCGATCGCCTCCCACCGCTCCTCGAGCGGAGACAGGCTCCAGCGCTCGCAGGCGCGGCAGACGACCCACAGGCGCCCGGTTTCCTGATTGAAGGCCACACGCCGTCCCACAGGCATGGCTTCGATTGCCTGATTGCGGCCGAGGTCCGCGGAGCAGAAGAAACAGGTCGTGAACATGACGTTCCCTACGCAATTACGAGCAGATCGGTGCCATCAGAGGTAGGCACGCGCGCTTGCACACCCTAATTTAAGCCAATATGAGCCACTCCCCGGTGTATCTCGATCATGCGGCGACGACGCCCGTACGTGAGGAAGTGCTCGAGGCGATGCTGCCCTGGTTTTCGGCGCGCTTCGGCAACCCCTCGAGTGTGCATCGGTTCGGCCGCGAAGCACGTGTCGCGCTCGATGACGCGCATGAGCGCGTGGCCGATACGCTGGGCGCGCATCCCGACGAAGTCTGCTTCACGTCGTGCGGAACCGAAGGCGACAACTTCGCCGTGATCGGCGCGTGGCGTTCGGCGCGGCGGACGGGCCGGAGTGCGGTGCTGTCCACGCCGATCGAGCACAAGGCAGTGCTTGCCGCCTGTCACCAGGTGGCGCGTGAGGGGGGCACCGAACGGTTCGCGTCGGTGGCGCGCGATGGACGCGTGCACGGGCACAGCTACGCCGAGGCGTGTGACACCGAGCTTGCGATAGCGAGCGTGATGTGGGTGAACAACGAAACCGGCGTTGTGCAGGACATTCCCGCGCTGACCGACATTGCGAAGGCATGCGGTGCGCTCATGCACACCGACGCGGTTCAGGCCTTCGGTAAGATCGACTTTACTTTGCGTTCGTTGCCGGTTGACCTGCTCACCATCAGTGGACACAAAATCGGCGCGCCCAAGGGCATCGGTGCACTGTTCATCCGTCGCGGCGTGGAGCTCGAGCCGCTCATGCACGGCGGATCGCAGGATCGTGGACGCCGGCCGGGCACGGAGAATGTGCCGTATGCGATCGGACTCGCCACCGCGTGCGAACTCACGGTGCGTGAGCGCGACGCACATTGTGCGCGCCTGCTCGCCATGCGTGAGCGATTCGAAGCGCGCGTGCGCAGCGTCATGCCCGACGTGGTCATTCATGGAGCCGACGCACCGCGCGCGCCACACGTGACCAACCTCAGCATTCCCGGCACCGACGCCGAAACCCTGCTCATGGCCCTCGACCTGCGCGGCATTCATGCCTCCGGCGGCTCGGCGTGTCAGAGTGGTAGCGTGGGCACGTCTCACGTGCTGACCGCGATGGGCGTGGCACCGGACATCGCCAGCGGTGCAATGCGTATCTCGTTCGGCTGCCTGAATGATGACGTGGGTGTCGACCGCGCGGTCGAAGTGCTTCTGACGCTCGCGCGCAAGGCGCGTGGGCTGGTGCCAGCGTA
>JBBQNT010000424.1:0-2405 GCA_038330215.1 Gemmatimonadales bacterium | reverse complement strand
GTGGGCGACCGGCTTCGACGCTGCTTGGGAGATCGACGTCTTCGGTCGCACCCGTCGGCGCGCGGAAGCGGCATCGGCCGAACTCGTCATGGCAGATGCCACGCTGCGCGACGTCCAAGTCGCTTTGCTCGGTGAAGTCGCGGCGAACTACTTCGCATTGCGCAACACCGAGCAGGCGATTCGGCTCGTCGATGGCCAGCTTGCGACGTTGCGCGATAGTCACGTGTTGACCGAGACCCGTGTGGCGGCGGGCCGCGGCACGGAACTCGACACGGCGCGGACTGAAGCCCTGCTCCGCGAGACCGAATCATTGATACCGGGATTGGTGCGCACTGCGGCTGAGCATAAGCACCGTCTGGCGGTTCTGGTGGGCATGAATCCCGGCGAACTGCCGTGGAGTGCTGCGAGGGTTTCGCCCATGCACGATCGGGCAGTCCGCATCGGTCAACCTGCGGACCTCCTGCGACGCCGCCCGGACATTCAACGCGCCGAGCGTGCGCTCGCCGCAGCAACTGCGCACATTGGCGTCAGCACCGCCGCGTTCTTCCCGGAGGTCAGCGTTCAAGGTTTTCTCGGCTTCATTGGCCTCTCCCGGGGTGAGTTGGGCGACGCCGGCTCGCAGAGCTGGGCCGTCGCTCCGTCGATCCGCTGGCGCCTGCTCGACTATGGACGGCTGCATGCGCAGCTCACGGCCAGTCGCGCCCGGACGGATGGCGCGTTAGCCGCCTACGAACAGACCGTGCTCCGCGCGCTCGAAGAAACGGAAAACGCGTTCGTCCGCTATGGCGCCGCCGTGGCGCGAACCGAATTGCTGCTCGCGAGAGAGCGCGCCGCTGAGCGCGCCCGCGATCTGGCCGTGCAGCAGTATGACGCGGGCCGCGCCGACCCACTCGTGCGCCTCGACGCCCAACGCATCGCACTCGCTGCCGCACGCGATGTGGTCGCCGCGGAAACGGAGCGCAACCTCGCCATCGTTGCCGTGTACAAGGCGCTCGGCGGCGGATGGACCATTGCGCCCAGCGACAGCATCGCTGCGCCGTGAAGAGGACGCTTTACTGACGACAGGAATCTCCCTATGTTGGGATTCATGTCACGGCCCGATCCAGCTGGTGTGACGGGAGCGCTTCTAGCTCACCGCCACGTGTTCAAGGCCTTCCTCGCCTCGCGCGTAGGCAACGAGGCGGACGCCGAGGATTTGCTTCAGAACGGACTCGTCAAAGCGATGGAGCGCGGCGGCGAGATCAAAGACGGCGAGAAAGCCGTTGCGTGGTTCTACCAAGTCCTCCGCAACGTGCTGATCGATCATATGCGCAGCCAGAATGCCGCGGCCAAGCGCGACGACGCCTGGGCGAGCAGCACGATGACTTTGGCGGACGATCGCGAAGCCGAGCGGCACATCTGCGCGTGTTTTGAAAGGATGCTGCCGGCGATGAAGCCCGCGCAGGCCGAGCTCGTTCGGCGCGTGGAATTGAAAGGCGAGCCGGTGGCCAAGGTCGCCATCGCGCTCGGCATGACCGCGAACAATGCGAGCGTCACCCTGCACCGAGCGCGCGCGGAGTTGCGCGCCAAGCTCATGGACTTTTGCGGCGATTGCGCCTGCCTCGACCATTGCGAGTGCGAGTAAGCTGACCGCGACAGGCGGAGTTCGTCGGGGGGGGCGTTGTAAGAAGCGGCGAGGGGCTCCGTCCCCTTCGCCGTATGAGCAATATTCCGCTTCGCTCTCCTAAGGCGACATATCTCGCCGCATTCGTGCTCGGAAGATTCAACGTGGCCTCGGCTCATCCGGACCCGTGGCTCGCCATCAAACGCAACGGCGAGACCATCGCTGGCAACGACGATTGGTCGAATCAAATCAAGAGTTTCCCGCCTGGTTGAACTGGCGGGCTTCGATTCGCAATCGGAGCACGAACATGTTCACGCTCATCGTGACCGGAACGGGCGCCGCGTATCTCTACAGCGTGGCCGCCGTCTTGTTCGGCGAGCAATTCCCCGTCGCTTTGCGCACCGAGCACGGCGTGCCACTCTATTTCGAAGCAGTGGCGTTCATCACGGCCATCGTGCTGCTCGGACAAATCCTCGAGCAACGGGCGCACGCTCGAACCAATGCGGCCATTCGGGCGCTGATGAATCTCGCCCCGAAGATTGCGCACCGCATAGACGCCGACGGGACGGAAGAGGATGTCCCGCTGGACGAGGTGCAGAAGGGGGATCTCCTGCGGGTTCGGCCGGGCGAGCATGTTCCCGTGGATGGCATCGTGCACGAGGGCGTCAGCGAAATCGATGAGTCCATGCTGACGGGCGAACCCGTTCCGGTGGCCAAGCGCACCGGTGATACCACCAGCGCCGGCACGCTCAACACGACCGGATCTTTCGTGATGCGCGCAGAACGGGTCGGCCGGCACACC
>JBBQNT010000423.1:0-2411 GCA_038330215.1 Gemmatimonadales bacterium | reverse complement strand
GCCTCCGATCGCACGCGAACGCGCGCGACCCGTCGTTTGTCCATCGTGAGCACGCGCATGCGGCCGCCCTCGAACTTCACTTCATCGCCCACACGCGGCAGACGGCCCAACTGGCCGAACACGAAACCGCCGATCGTATCGTACGTCTCCACCGGCAACTCCACGTCGAGATGTTCCGCGAGCTCCGCCAGCGCCACGGAGCCCGCCGCCTGCACCTCGGATGGCCCTACACGCTCGAACGGAATAGGCTCCACTTCGTGTTCGTCCTGAATCTCGCCAACGATTTCTTCCACCAGGTCTTCGAGTGTGACAAGACCGGCGGTGCCGCCGTACTCGTCGAGCACCACGGCCATCTGGATGCGCTGGCGACGCATCTCGGCAATGAGCGATTCCACCGGCCGCGTTTCCGGAATCAGCAGCGGTTCACGCATGATGCTGGGCACATCGCCAACGCCCGCGCGAATGGCGCGAAAGAGGTCACGGGCGAGCAGGATGCCCACGATGCTGTCGACATTCTCGCCGTACACCGGCAGACGCAGATATCCGGTATCCAGCATGACACGCTGCGCCTCTGCGAGCGAGGTGTGAGAGGGAATCGCGACCACGCTCGTGCGCGGTGTCATCACTTCGGCCACCGTGACTTCACGCAGTCGCATGATGTTCGCCACCACCTGCCATTCGGCGTCGTCGATCTGACCTTCGCGTCGGCCGATCTCTGCGAGGATCTCGAGCTCGGCGCGACTCACGGTGGTCTGACCATGGCCGCCGCCAAACAGGCGGGTGAGCATGGAGAGCGGTATGAGCACGGGTCGCATCACGAGGATCATGACGCGCAGCACTCGCGTCGTGAGCGGCGCGAGCTGCTTCCAGTAGCGCGCGCCGATCGTCTTGGGAATGATCTCCGACAGCACGAGAATGAGCAGCGTGAGCACGGCCGAGAATACCGCCATCCATGCGCTGCCGAACACCTGCAACGCGAGCGCGCCACTGACGGCGGCGCCGACGGTGTGCGCGATCGTGTTGAGGGTGAGAATGGCAGCGATCGGCTCGTCGATGTTGCGTCGCATCTTCGCGAGCAAGGGACCGGCAGGATCCTGCCGGTCCACAAGCAACGCGACGTACGCATGCGACACTGACAACAACACCGCTTCCAGTACCGAACACAGAAAGGAAACGCCGAGCGAGACCGAAACAACGAGAATGAGCGCAGTCATCTACTGCTGCATGGTCGTCGTCGGGCGCTTCGGTTTGACGTGCTTGTCGAGCCAGGAGACCATCTCGAAGAGTGTGTGTCCGATGCTTTCGCGCGCTGAGTAGCCGTGTGACTCCGCCGGCAACTGCACGTAGCGTACCGTGGCGCCATTGCCCTTGAGCGCGGCGTACATGCGCTCGCTCTGCACGGGGAACGTGCCGGTGTTGTTGTCGGCCATGCCGTGCACCAGCAGGATGGGATCCTTGATCTGGTTGGCGTACGTGAACGGCGACATGTTGGTGTAGATCTCCTGCGCCTGCCAATACGAACGCTGCTCGGCCTGGAATCCGAACGGCGTGAGCGTGCGATTGTAGGCACCGCTGCGCGCGAGGCCTGCGCGGAAGAGACGCGAGTGTGCGAGCAGGTTGGCCGTCATGAATGCGCCGTACGAGTGCCCGCCCACCCCGATGCGGTCGCGGTCGGCCACGCCCATTTCCACGATTGCGTTCACTGCCGCTTCAGCGCTCGAGACAAGCTGTTCGACATACGTGTCGTTCGGTTCCGCGTCGCCTTCACCGATGATCGGCATGGACGGGCCGTCAAGCACACCGTAGCCCTGCGTGAGCACGAACAGATGACTCGAGCCGCCGGGTCGCACGAATCGATACGGCGATCCCTGCACCTGGGCGGCGGCGGCGGCCGAACGGAATTCACGCGGATACGCCCACAGCAGGAAGGGCAGTGGACCATCGCGCGTCTTGTCATAGCCCGCGGGCAGGTAGAGCGTGCCAGAGAGCTGCACGCCGTCCTTGCGCCTGTACGTGATCAGTTCCGAGGTGACGCCCGCGAGTTGCGGCGCCGGATCGGTGAAGTTGGTAAGCTGCCGCGGCGCTGAACGGGCTCGCGTCTCGCGCACCCAGTAGTTGGGCACTTCGGTCTTGCTCTCGCGCTGCGTGAGCAGGCGATCACCGTTGGCGTTCAGCAACTCGATGGCACGTTCGTACACGCCCGTGGCCGACTGGAACAGGCGCGTCTTGTTGCCGGTCGCGAGTTCATAGCGATCCACGAACGGGCGATCGCCTTCATCGGAAGCGCCGTTGCCCTGCAGGAACGCGTAGCGACCGTCCGGCGTGAGCTTGAGCACCGACTCACCGGCGTCGTTGGTGGCCGTCATGAACGAACCCGGATCGGCGTAGCGATCCTCGGTGTTCTGCTCCCA
>JBBQNT010000422.1:0-2428 GCA_038330215.1 Gemmatimonadales bacterium | reverse complement strand
CGAGCTACGAACAGGTGTGCTCCGGTGTGACTTGTCACGCGGAAGTGGTGCAGGTCACGTTCGACCCGCGCGAGATCAGTTTTCGCGACCTGCTCGACGTGTTTTTCGTGATTCACGATCCCACCACGCTCAATCGCCAAGGCTACGACAAAGGCACGCAATATCGTTCGGTGATTTTCACGCACAGCGATGGGCAGGACGCTGCGGCGCGTGCGCACATCGCCGAGCTCTCGGCACAGTCGATGTGGCCCGACCCGATCGTCACGGAGATTTCGCCGGTCCCCACATTCTGGTCGGCTGAGTCGGTGCATCAGGATTACTTCACCAACAACCCGTCCGCGCCGTACTGCCTGGGCGTGGTCGCGCCCAAGGTGGCCAAGGCCCGCAAGGTGTTCTGGGAGCGCCTGAGCCGCGCGCAAACGTGACGTAAACGTCGTGTTTTATGCGTCCGCCCCTTCCGGTAACCGGGGCCGCGCTCAACATTGGGGGGTCCTCTTTGCGCAGACCGCGAGCGGTGTCGCGCCGGTGTCCCCCTGACCCGGTACGCATTCGCCGCTGGTGTGCGCCCCCCCGGAGCGTTCATGCGCGTTACGACCGTCGGCGTCGTGGGTGCCGGCGCGATGGGCAGTGGAATCGCTGCCCTTGCTGCGTCTGCCGGTCTCCGCGTCGTGCTACTCGACGTCCCCGGCTCCCCCGATCGCAGCGGACCGGCCAAGGCCGGACTGCAGAAGGCAATCAAGGCGAAGCCCGCCGCGTTCATGCACAGCAGCGCGGCCCAGCGCGTGCGCTGCGGCAACACGGAAGACCATCTCGAGTGGCTCGCCGAATGCGACTGGATTGTCGAGGCGATCATCGAACTGGCGGAGCCCAAGCAGGCACTCTTCGCGCGGCTGGAGCCGCTGCTCAAGTCGAGCGCGATCGTGACCACGAACACCTCCGGCATTCCCATGTCGGTGCTGCTCGAAGGACGCTCGGAGAAGTTTCGTCGCCGTTTCCTCGGCACACACTTCTTCAATCCACCGCGCTACATGCACCTGCTCGAGCTCATCCCCACGCCGGAGACAGATCCGGCTGTGATCGGGGCGATGCGCACGTTCGCCGAGCGCATTCTCGGCAAGGGCACCGTGATCGCCAGGGACGTGCCGGGCTTCATCGCCAACCGGCTCGGCGTATACGGCATGGTGAGCACGATGCACCGCATGATGCAGCACGACCTCTCCATTGACGAAGTGGACGGGCTCACGGGCCTGCTCCTTGGGCGCGCGAAGACGGCGACGTTCCGCACCGGTGACCTGTCCGGCCTTGATGTGCTCGGCCACGTCACGAAGGGACTCGCCGCACAGACAGGTGAAGATCTTGCGCTGCCCGACTGGGTGCACGCGCTCATCGAGCAGGGAAAGCTCGGTGACAAGACCGGCGGCGGTTTTTATCAGAAGCAGAAGGATGGCGTGCTTACGTACGACTGGAAGCACAGCACATACGTGCCGCAGGAACGCATGAGCGGCGGCGAGGTGGGTGCGCTGCTCAGGCAGCCGCACGCCGCGCGACTCGCCGGCGCGCGCGAGCTCGGCGGTGCGCACGGGGCGTTTCTTCGCGATCATCTGCTCGACGCCGCGCATTACGCACTGACGCTCGCACCCACGCTTGCGTACGACATCGTGTCGATCGATCGCGCGTTGCAGTGGGGCTACGGCTGGGAGATCGGACCGTTCCACGTAATGGATGCGCTTGGACACGACTGGCTGCGCGAGCAGTTCACGGCGCGCGGTGACGCGATTCCGGCGCTGCTCGAGCAGGCAAGCGGTGCGTTCTACAGGGACGGCGAGTATCTCTCTTTCGACGGCACGTACGAGCCGGTTCCGTCCATTCCGGGCAACATCAACCTGGCGCTGCAGCACTCGGCCGGACGCACGATCGAAGACTTCGGTTCGGCGCGACTGGTCGATCTCGGCGAAGGTGTGCTCTGCTTCGAGTTCCGCTCCAAGATGAACTCGCTCGGGCAGGCGTTGCTCGAAGGACTGAGCGCAAGCCTGCGCAAGGTGGAGAAAGGCGGATACGTCGGACTCGTCATTGGTAACGACGACGCGCGCACGTTCAGCGCGGGCGCAGATCTTGGCGCTGTGAGCTTCGGTGTGGCCGCTGGCGCGTGGGATGAAATCGGCGAAAGCATTCACGGCTTCCAGCAAACCGTGATGTCGATTCGGCGCGCGCCCTTCCCCGTCGTCGTCGCACCACATGGACTCACACTCGGCGGTGGAAGCGAGTTCGTGCTGCACGCGGATCGTGTGCAAGCCGCTTCGGAACTGTACATGGGCCTCGTCGAAGTCGGCGTTGGTCTGCTGCCGGGCGGCGGTGGCACCAAGGAGCTCGCCTTCCGCTTTTCCGAGGCGCTTGCGCCGTATGACGAGGCCGATCCGTTCGAGGCGCT
>JBBQNT010000421.1:0-2429 GCA_038330215.1 Gemmatimonadales bacterium | reverse complement strand
GCGCGCGAGATGCGCCTCGCCGCAAAAGCTTTCTGCGTAGATCTTGTATACGTCTTCGGTGCCTGAAGGACGCGCAGCGAACCAGCCGTTGTCGGTGTTCACCTTCACGCCGCCGATGGCTGCACCGTTGCCGGGCGCATGTGTCAGCACCGAGGTGACGGCATCGCCCGCGAGTTCATGCACCGCCAATCGTTCCGCGTCGAGCGCCGCGAGCACTCGCTTCTGGGCGGCGTTCGCCGGCGCGTCGATGCGCGCGTACACCGGCGCGCCAAGTCGCGTAGCGAGCTCCTCATAGCGCTCCCCCGGATCGCGGCCGCTGCGTGCGGTCATCTCGGCGGCCAGCAGCCCCGCGATGATGCCATCCTTGTCGGTGGTCCACACGTGTCCATCGCGACGCAGGAACGTCGCGCCCGCGCTCTCCTCGCCCACAAAGCCAAGCGAGCCGTCAAGGAGTCCGTCGACAAACCACTTGAAGCCCACCGGAACTTCGTGCATGCGACGTCCGTGCGCGCGGCACACACGATCGATGAGACTGCTGCTCACGACCGTCTTGCCGATGGCGATATCGGACCGCCATGCGTCGCGATGCGACAGCAGGTAGTCGATGCACACCGCGAGATAGTGATTGGGAGCCATGAGGCCTCCGCTTCGCGCCACGATCCCGTGGCGGTCGTGGTCGGTGTCGGCGGCCACTGTCACCGCAAAATCGTCGGCGACCTCCAGCACGCCCGCCATCGCATACGCAGATGACGGGTCCATGCGCACCTTGCCGTCCCAGTCGCGCGTCATGAAGCGAAACGTCGCGTCCACAGTGGTGTCGAGCACGGTGAGGGGCAGGCGATAGTAGTCGGCGATGTGTTGCCAGTAGTGCACACCCGCGCCGCCGAGCGGATGCGCGGCAATAGTGATCGGGGCGTGGCGAATCACGTCGAAATCGAGCACGTGCGCGAGATCATGCACGTACGCCGTGCGATAGTCGTGCGTATACGTGTTCTCCGATGTGCGCGCCGCATGCACCGACACACGGCGCACGGCGCGCAGTCTGTCGGCGAGGATTTCATTCGCGCGCGATTCAATGGTGCGCGTGACATCGCTGTCTGCAGGTCCGCCGTGCGTCGGGTTGTACTTGAACCCGCCATCGGTTGGCGGATTGTGCGACGGCGTGATCACGATGCCGTCGGCAAGGCCGGTTGCGCGATCCCGATTGTACGTGAGAATGGCGTGCGACACGGCGGGCGTGGGCACGTAATCGCCGCGCGGCGCGACCATGACCGTGACGCCGTTCGCCGCCAATACCTCAAGTGCGGTTTCGTGCGCGGGCGTGGAAAGCGCGTGCGTGTCGGCGCCGAGAAAGAGTGGACCGGAAATGCCGCGTGCGGTGCGATGCTCGCAGATCGCCTGCGTGATCGCGAGAATGTGATGTTCGTTGAACGACGCGGTGAGGGCGCTGCCCCTATGCCCTGATGTGCCGAACGCCACACGTTCGGCCGCGTTGTCGGTGTCGGGCGTGAGCGTGTAGTACGCCGTTACCAGCGCGGGCAGGTCGATCAGTTCAGCGGACGACGGTCGCGTCCCGGCAGCAGCGTGAATGGCCATGCACGGAACGTACGATGCGGATCGTGCGGTGCGGAACCCACCGGCAGCACTGCCGCGAACATCCGCCTTGTAACCGGTTCACCAACCGCCCGTGCCGGGACCACCCTTCCAGGGTCCGACGATTTCGTCGGTGACCCATCCGCCGTAGAATCCACCATCCTGCGGCCTGACGCGTTCGCCATCCACGAAGCACTCGGCGTGGACGGGATAGATCGCGATGTGATCGCGAATCGTTTCGTAGGGAGCGAGGGGCGCGTCGTATGACCAGGCGGCGCGCTCGAGCTGCACGTTCCCGCCCTGCACTGTCCAGTAGCGCGCGACGCCCTTCCACTCGCACGATGACGAGCCGGCGGCCGACACCAACGCGCCGGCTCGCGCGTCGGCGATGGGAAGATAGAAGCCGGGTGGACTGGCCGTCTCGAGCAACCGAAGCGCGCGGCGCGTGCGCAGGATCTCCTCGCCGCCCACACGAACGATCACTTCGCGTGCGTCAGCGCGCAGTTCGGGCGGACGCGGATAGTCCCACACCGATTCCTCGCCCGGTCGGGGCGCAAGGGCGAAGGCAGGTCGCTGCTCGCCGGTCCACCGCCACATCGCGCGCGCGGCGCGAAGTCGCGCGTCCATCATGCGCGACCGGTGTCCGACGCGGAGCACGTCATATCATCACGCATGGCCCGGCCCTATGCCCCCGACGCCGGATCGCGATCGGACGCGCGCGCTTGGCGCATCGGCCGCCGAGGTGTCCAGCAAGTCGGCTTCGTCGCTGACGGAACGCTCGGCGTCGATCTGCTTCTCCACGGAACGGTCAACGGAGACATCCGCCTGCTGCTCCT
>JBBQNT010000420.1:0-2450 GCA_038330215.1 Gemmatimonadales bacterium | reverse complement strand
TGTATGTCATGCGGCCATGATGACCAGCCGCCAGCCAGGCGTCGAAGTTCGCCACGCTCGCCGGCTCGCCGAGGTCGGTGACGCCGACCAGATCGAACCCGAGTCCGTACGCCTGCCCTTCGAGGCGCGTCCGGAAGCCGTTGGCGGGTGCGCCGCTGGCCGGAACGCCGCCGGGCAGTACAGCGACAGTCGGCACACCTGGCGGCGGTATCACGGAACTCGCGTCGCTCAGGGCTGCGATCCGGTCCAGCGCGCGTACGCGATCACGTCGTGCGCGGGTGGCACGGCCGCTTCGTCGCCGTAGGCCGTATACATGCGCCAGCGCACATAGCGCATGGATGGCAGTGGCAGAAACGGAAACCGATGCCACCATCCGCGCAGACGAAAGCGCCATGCGACGCGCAACAGGTCGATGGCGAGCGAGGGATTGAAGGCCGCGCGAGTGCCCAGCGCAACCACGAGCTTGATCCACGGCATGGTTGAAGTGTAGCGCTCGACGAGCCATTACGGCACAGGTCGCCAGCTCAACTCTTCCAACGCGTCAGCCTGTGATGCAGGGCAGCGGGCTAAGTCGTTGCGTTCCGTCCCATTCGCTGGCCAACTATCACATTTTGCGTGTAAGCCCTCTTGCCGAGCGCATTGCACCACGCGAATATGCCGACGCAACGGATCTGTCACGAATAGCAGCGGCACTGGCGACGTGACGAAGGTCACGCGTCGGCTCGCGCTTTCGCGCGCCGGAGCCGTCCTCGATGTACCGAATCACCATTCCTCGACAAGGAGAACTCGTGCGCTCACGCGTGCAGTGGCGGGCTGGAATAGGCACTTTGATCGCCCTTCTGATGGTACCCGCAGTGCTGGCCGCCCAGGGTCGGCGCATCTCGGGACTGGTCACCCGAAGCGGAACGGATATTCCGGTCCCGTTCGCGGTCGTGGCGGTGGTTGGTGCCCCGGTGTCAGCCCAGGTTCGAACCGACGAGGACGGACGATACAACATCCTCAACGCGCCGGCGGGCGAAGTTCGGCTCTCCGTGCGGGCGCTCGGCTACGCACGGACGGAAGTCACCGTGGCGGCGACGAGCAATACCGCCAACATCTCGATTCAGCAGGACGTCTTCAACCTGAGCGAAGTCGTCGTTACCGGTCAGGCCACCACGATCGAGCGGCGCAGCGCGCCCACGTCGATTGCGTTCGTTTCGGGAGAAGACTTGTCCCGGGTGTCGTCGCCCACCGTGCTCAACGCGCTTGCGGGCAAGATCACGGGCGTCAACCTGCAATCCAACTCCGGCGCACCCGGTGGCGGCATTCAGATGCAGATTCGCGGCAATACCACGATCCTGGGCGGGTTCGATCCGCTCTACGTGGTGGACGGCGTGATCTACTCCAACGCCAGCATTCCAAGTGGGCGCGGACTCGCGAACGCCGCGGCCAGCGCCACGCTGGAAGCCGATGCGGTCAACCGCATTGCGGACCTCAATCCGAACGACATCGCATCCATCGAAGTGCTCAAGGGTGCGGCCGCGTCGTCGATCTACGGTTCCAAGGCATCGAACGGCGTCGTGGTCATCACGACGACGCGTGGGCAGGCCGGCGCTCCGCGCGTCAATCTCACGCAGCGCTTTGGGGTGTTCACGCCGCTCAACCTGCTGGACGAGCGTCGCTGGACCGCCGACTCCGCCATCGCGCGATTCGGTCAGTCTGCCGCGTCGTTCTTCGAGGGCAACTCCAATCCCTACTTCAATCAAATGGAGCAGGTGTACGGCCAGCGTGATCTCTCGTACGAGACGATCGCGGACGTGAGCGGCGGCTCGGCCACCACGCGCTACTTCATCTCCGCCAGCAACAAGCGCGATGAAGGTATCGAACGCAACACCGGCGCAGGCCGTCAGTCGCTGCGTGTGAACGTGGACCAGGATCTGGGCGACAAGTTCGACCTGCGCGTGTCCAGCGTCTACGCACGCAACGAGAACGAGCGCGGCTGGAACAACAACTGCAACAACTACGGCTGCCACGGCTACGCGATCGCGTACATCCCGAGCTTCATCAGCTTCGAACGGCGCAATGCCGACGGCACGTTCATCGCACCAAGCGTGGGCGTGCAGTCCAATCCGCTGCAGCTCACCGAGCTGGGCGTGAATGAGGAAGAAACCAACCGCTTCACTGGCGGCGCCACCGTCGGCTGGGATGCGTGGAATACGCAATCACAGAGCCTGCGCCTCGTAGCCGGCGGCGGTCTCGACGTGTTCAACCAGAGCAACAATGTCTGGAGCCCGAACGACCTGTTCTTCGAGATTCCCCAGGCGCTGCCTGGCGAGTCGATCGAGAGCGGTGGACGCAGCCGGTTCTTCAACTGGAACGTGAACGGCGTGCACACGTGGAATCCCGGCAGCTGGTCCGCCGCCACATCGTTCGGTTTGCAGTACGAAGATCGTCGGCTCAACACGTTCCAG
>JBBQNT010000419.1:0-2517 GCA_038330215.1 Gemmatimonadales bacterium | reverse complement strand
CACCAGCACCTGAACGCGTTTCGCCCGGGTTCGCGCTGGAGCGCCACAGATGCCCGTGAAGGGCGTGACCGATATCAGTCCATGCGGGAGCCTGACTTCGCCTACGAGCGCTTCACGCGCGCGCCCAGGGCCAACGGGCGCGACCTGGTCGTGACCTACCCGCTCGCTCCCGACAGCACGGTGGTGCATCTCGCGCTCCCGTCAGCGCTCGGTCCCGGCGAGACGATCGAGGTCGAGTTTGCGTGGGACGCGCGGCCGAGTACGCTGGCGCGTCGGCAGGGGCGACGGGGACGAAGCGTGGATTTTGCGCAGTGGTATCCGCGGGTGGCCGTGTACGATCGTGATGGCTGGAAACCCAATCCCACGGTGCCCGCGGGCGAGTTCTACGGTGAGTTCGGCACGTTCGACGTCACGATGATCGTGGCTGACGATCAGGTGATCGGCGCCACGGGCGTACCCGTGAGCGGCGATCCCGGGTGGGCGCGCGTGGCGGCGCCGGGTCACACGCCGATGTTGCAGCGCGACGCATACGCGAACGTGCCCGACGGTCCGATGATCAAGCTGCCCGCGGGCCGTCGCACGGTGCGCTTCTATGCACGCGATGTGCACCACTTCGCATGGAGCGCGTCGCCGGGCTTTCGCTATGAGGGTGGCCACTATGTACGGGCGGTACCGCCGGGCACGTATCGCTTCGCGCTCACCGACACGGTGGCCATTCACGTGCTCTATCGCGCGGACGCCGAAGCTGATTGCACGCGTGCCGCCACTGCCACCGCCACCGCCGCTGCTACCGGCGCCGACGCGGCCGCACGTGAACGCTCGCGCACCGCGTGCATTGCCACCTCGCGCACACAGTGGGAGAACGGACGTGCGCTGGCCTTCGGACTGAACACGCAGCAGTGGCTGGAGCAGCTCTTCGGTGCCTACGCGTATCCGCAGCTCACGATCCTCAAGCGCATCGATGGCGGCGGCACCGAGTTCCCAATGATGATGCAGAACGGGTCGGCGAGTCAGGGCCTCACCACTCACGAGGGCGGACACATCTACGTCCACGGCATCCTGGCCAACAACGAGTGGCAGTCGGGCTGGATGGATGAAGGTCTCACCTCGTACCAGACGAGCATGCAGGCGGGCGAGACGCGTACGGCGGTGAGCGAGGCCGTGGCCGCGCGCAACGCCAACAATCCGTCGCCGCCGCCCGACCCGGTGCTCGTTTCGCGTGCGCTCGCGCTTCGCAACGCGGCCAATGCGCGCAACGCCGCCGTACGTGACGGACGCGCACAAGCCATCGGCACGCGCGCCGATCTGTTCCGCGACTTCAGCACGTACAACAGCATGGTGTACGGACGTGCGGCCGCAATGTTCGAGTCACTGCACGATGCCATTGGCGATACCGCGTTCCGGGCGTTCCTTCGCGACTACTACGCACGCTGGGCGTTCCGTCATGTGGACCGCTGGGCGCTGCAGGCGAGTGCCGAGCGCATCAGCGGACAATCGCTGGGCTGGTTCTTCGATCAGTGGATCGACCGCGTTGGCGTTGTGGACTATGAGGCGCGTGTGAACACCGTGACACAAACGGCAAGCGGCTGGCGCACGTCGGTCACGCTGGCCCGGCGGGGTGATTATCGTCATCCCATGCCGGTCGGCGTGCGTTCAGCAGACGGCTGGACGGTGGTGCGTGGTGACCCGATGCAGGATTCGATGGTCGTGGTGGTAGAGACACGCTCCCGTCCCGATGCGGTGTGGCTCGATCCGTTCGGCGCCACCGACGTACTCACGCCGGGCGCCGTGCCGATCAACTGACAGATCCACTGACTGATGACCGTTCCACCAACTTCCTACCCAAACCTCACATGAGCGGACGAGTTGAGACACGTCGCGTAGACAAACCCTGGGGCCACGAACTGATCTGGGCGCACACCGATCGGTACGTCGGCAAGGTGCTGCACATCAAGGCCGGTCATGCGCTGAGCGTGCAGTATCATGAGCGCAAGGATGAAACCGTGCATTTGCTCAACGGTGAGATGAAGTACTGGGTGCAACTGCCAGACGATACCGAACTGCGCGACCAGCGACTGGTCACCGGTCAGTCGTTCCGCATCACGCCCGGCACCATTCACTACATGGAGGCCGTCACCGACTGCGACGTGCTCGAGGCCTCGACGCCCGAGCTCGACGATGTGGTGCGCCTCAAGGATCGCTACGGACGCGAGGGCACGAGCGCGGCGTAAGTGCCGCGTAAGCGCCGCGAGTTGCCCTCCCCGCTCCGGGGCGTGAGATTGCGGGAATTCGTTTCCTTCCGTGGGCGCAGCACCCTGCGCTCCGAACCCGCCGCACCAGAGCCCCATTGCGATGAAGGTCATCATCCCCCTCGCTGGCAAGGGGACGCGTCTGCGTCCGCACACCCACATCACGCCCAAGCCCATGCTCAAGGTCGCAGGACGACCGGTCATGGACTACGTGATGGACGACGTGAAGAAACTCGGCAACGTCGAGCAGGTCGTCTACATCACGGGC
>JBBQNT010000418.1:0-2529 GCA_038330215.1 Gemmatimonadales bacterium | reverse complement strand
TCCCGGCTCGGATCGGTCACCGCGCTCGTCGCACTGCTCGTGCTCGCCTACGTTGGCGCGCGACCAGTGGGCCCGCTGCCTCCGCTCGGTCCGCTGCTCGATCCCGCCAACGGGCTCTTCGCCTCGGTGCAGACGGCCGAGCTGCCGCCGATTGCCGATGGCAGCATTCCGGGACTCGGCGCCGAAGTCAGCGTGATCTACGATGATCGCGGCGTGCCGCATATCTTCGCGTCCAGCACGGCCGACGCGTTCCGCGCGCTCGGCTACGTGGTGGCGCGAGACCGCCTCTTTCAGATCGAGATGCAGACACGCGCCGGCGGCGGCACGCTGACCGAACTGCTGGGCGACGTCGCCCTGCCGCTCGACCAGGCGACCCGAGCGCTTGGCATGCCGCGCTCCGCGGAGCAACGCCTGGCGAACGCGGACACCACCACACCGACATGGCGCATGGCGTCGGCGTACACCGAGGGCGTCAACGCGTGGCGCCGCGGACTCTCGCGCCGCGACATGCCGTTCGAATACAAGCTGCTGGGGCGTACTCCCTACGAATACAGCGCGCTCGACATGATGCACCTGCTCAACCGCATGGGTTATACGCTGTCGTCGTCCGAGGACGAACTGCGGCATCTCCGCGCGGCGTCGATCGTGGGCGCGGCGGCTGCAGACGCGCTGTTCCCGTCGCACGCGCCCATCGTCGAGCCCATCCAGCCCAACGGACAGACGGCGGCGCGGATGGATGCCGTCACCTTGCCCGGACCGGGCACACCCGACTCGGCGGCCGTTGCATTGCTCGATGCGCTTGGCAATACCGACTTGCGCGTTGCCTTCGGCTTGCCGCAACGCGGGCCGGACGCGGTCGGCAGCAACAACTGGGCGGTCGCCCCAGCGCGCTCCGCCAGCGGGCACGCGCTGCTTGCCGGCGACCCTCATCTCGAACTGACGCTGCCGTCCATCTGGTACGAAGCACATCTGGTGGTGCCCGATTCGCTCGACGTGTACGGCGTCACCATTCCGGGACTGCCGGGCATCGTGATCGGGTTCAATCGCGATGTCGCGTGGACGTTCACCAACGTGGGCGCCGACGTGATGGATTTCTACATCGAAACGGTGGACGATCCGATCGGCCCCACGCAATACCAACTCGATGGCGCATGGACGCCGCTTGATCGCCGAGTGGAGCGGTATTTCGCGCCCGACGGCACGCTCATCAGCGAAGACACCATGCGCTATACGCATCGTGGGCCGATGCGGCGTATCAACGATCGGTGGATCTCGCATCGCTGGACCGTGCTCGAATCCAGCGGGCGCGAGATGGAAGTATTTGATCAGGCGGCGCGCTCGAAGACGGCGCAGGAGCTGCTCGATTTCATGGCCACGCACTATCACGTGCCGGCACAGAACATGCTCGCCGCAGATAACAGCGGCACCATCGGCATTCGGTCTACGGGTCGGTACCCCATCCGTCCCGACAGCGGACGCGGTGACGTGTTGCGAGACGGCAGCACGCGGCGAAGCGACTGGCTCGGCGACTGGGCAGTGAGTGAATATCCGCAGGCCATCGCACCGGCGCAGGGGTTTCTCGCCTCAGCCAACCAGGAGCCGATCGATCCCCTGGTGCAACCGCGCTACCTCGGTGATGACTGGGAGCGACCGTGGCGCGCAATGCGCATCAATCAGCTGCTGCGCGAGAACAACGCGGTGACTGTCGACGACATGCGCGCGTACCAGACCGAGCCGCTCAGTGAGCGCGCGAAGGCGTTCGTGCCGGCGTTCGCGCAAGCCGCGCGCAACGGCCCGCCCAAGCCGTCGCTCGTGCGTGCCGGCCAGCTGTTGTCGGCCTGGGATCGCCGGTACACCACGGATAATCACGTCGCGGTGCTGTTCGAGGCCGCGATGTCGAACCTGTCGCGCATGTTGTGGGATGAGCTGCGTGCGGACGACACGAATGGCACGCCGCTCGGTCCTATTCCCACCGACATGATGGCTGCGGTGCTGCTCGATCAGCCCTCGCACGTGTGGTGGGATATGCGAGGCACGTCGGCGGTGGAGATGCGCGACGAGATTCTCGCCGACGCGCTCGAAGCGGCCTACGACGACCTGACCGAGCGACTGGGCGCACCGGATTCGAGCAGTTGGCAGTGGTCGGCGCACCGCACTGCGCAAGTCAATCACTTCCTGCGTATCGCATCACTCAGCCGTCGCGACATTCCCATGCAGGGTGGCAGTGGCACGCTCAACCCATCCACCGGAGCCGGCACGCACGGTGCCAGCTGGCGTATGGTGGTGGAACTCGGCGACGAGGTACGCGCGATGGCCACGTATCCGGGAGGGCAGTCGGGACATCCGGCCAGCGTGCGATATGACGACCGGCTTGCCGCGTGGAGTTCAGGGCGGCTTGATTCGCTGCGCGTACCGCGGACCGAGGCCGTCCTTCCCGCCGCACAACGCCGCGCACGGCTGACACTGTCTCCCAACCGCAACTGACATGACATTTGTTCGAATGATGCTGCTGGCCGTGGTGTTCGGAGC
>JBBQNT010000417.1:0-2604 GCA_038330215.1 Gemmatimonadales bacterium | reverse complement strand
GTCGACTCGCTCAATCAGCGCATACTCGGCACGCCCGTCGCGTACGCCGTGCAGAGTCCCGGCAACGCGAACACCATCCCGATCGTGAGCACCGGCGTCGCACGTCGTCTCGAAGTGACCGACACGATCTTCGTGGAAGCCTCCGACCCCGTGGGCATCGTCACGCTCGGCTATGAGATCCGCTCGCTGACCGGTACGCTGATTCGCGCCGACTCCGTGCAGTCCGACGGTCGCTTCAGCACGCTGGTTCGCACGTTTACCACGCGCATCCCCGTTACCAGCTTCCCCACGCCGGTGATTGTGCAGGGCTTTGCGCGGAACGCGAATGGTCGCCGTGATGTCGCGCGCTTCGCTTCGGGCGCTGTGCGTGTCGATACAGCGCAGGTGGTGAACGGCTTCACGCGTGGGCTGCCAGACGGCGGTACGATCGCCGACGCGATCTACTTCCCGCGCAACAACCGCCTGTACCTGTCCAACATCGAGCGCAATCAGCTCGAAGTGTTCAACCTCGCCGACTCCACGTTCCGCCAGCCCATCATTGTTGGCTCGCGTCCCTGGGGTATCTCGGCCTGGCCGCGCAACCGTGATGGTGCGATGGGCGACACGCTGCTCGTCGCCAACTCTGGCGGTACCACCATCAGCTACGTGAACCTGCTCGCCGGCAACACGGGACGGGAAGTGTATCGCTATCCACTGCCCAACATCATTGCCTACAGCGTGACGTCAGTTCGTTCGGAAACGACGGACGAAATCATCACGCAGCGCACGGTCTACGACTTCTCCGATCGCCCACAGTTCCTGGCCTCCACGTGCCAGGGCGGAAGCGCCCCGGGATCGCCGTGCGAAGACGTGGTGCTCGTGTACTCCACCACGCCCACGCCGGGCCAGTCGACGCCGTTCGCGAATCGTGGAACCGTGCGCTACGAGAACCTGAGCAAGAAGTCGTCGCACTTGTTCTTTGAGCAGGCCGTCGGACAGACCGCCGGCCGCGCGGACACGCTCGAAGTCGAGCGCTACGCCGCGGGCGGAGTCGGCAGTGACTCGACGCTCGTACCGTTCCGCCAGCGCATCCCGCTGCCCGATGGTTCGTTCTTCGACTACTCCGTGATCATCCGCATCAATGAGCTCGCGTTCCGTGACACCACGTACGTGCGCAACTCGGGCAACTTCCGCCGCGCTGTTGTTGGCGAGGGCGGTCCGGTGCTGGGCAGCCGAGGCATGATGTACGACGCGCTGTCCGGCATGGATCCCACGCCGCCGCTTCCCGTCATCGACCGCGGTATCTCACGCGCGATGGACGTGTCGGACTACATCGCCAATACGTTCGCCCGAGTGCAGGGCGTGGGCATCAACTTCGATGGCGAGCTGGCTGCCATCAAGGGCGACTCCACGTATGTGTTCGATCGCACGCTGCGCCTTCAGGGTATCTTCCAGTCGCGCGGCAGCACCGGTGGACTCGACTTCCACCCGCTCAACCGTGGCATAAACTCGCCTACGCTCAGCTCACGGCTCGCTTTCGTGGCGTCCTCCGAGCCGGTGATCGAGATCTACGACTCGTACTGCTTCAAGCGCGTCGGCATGGTGGCCATCCGTGATCCGATCATCGGGCCGGTGCGTGCCTCGCAGCGCTCGGACGGCGCGATCGTTCTGGTCGGTGCAACGATTCGCGGTGTCACGCTGGTGCAGCTGCCGGACAACTTCACCACGGTGTGCAACTGATACTCTGAACGGATTCGCCGCTTCGGCGGCGGATCCTGACAGCCCAGGACACAGCGCGCCGCGTTCCCTCGTTGGGGACGCGGCGCGTCTGCGTTGCCGAGCAAGCGGGTCGCGCTTCGAGTCGGCGCCCGTGCACGTTTCGCCGCACCGATTACGTTATCGCGAGGTCGTCGCATCCCGATGCGCGGCGATCGCACCACCCTGTCCACGCGAGCCGCACGCGCGTTCGCTCGCGTTTCACCCGAGTCACCGTCGCTACTCATGCTGCGCTTCACAACCGCGGGCGAATCACACGGTCCCGCCCTCATCGCCATTCTCGAGGGTCTGCCGGCTGGCGTGCCGCTGCTCGCCGCTGATGTCGACACGCAGCTCGCGCGCCGGCAGCAAGGCTACGGCCGCGGACGTCGCATGCAGATCGAGACCGACCGCGTCGAGTTCCAGTCCGGCGTACGTGCCGGCGAAACGCTCGGCTCGCCACTCGCCATGCTCATCCACAATCGTGACTGGAAGAACTGGCTCGAGATCATGGACCCGGCGCCACGCGAAAGCGATGCCGCCACACCACGCAAACGAGTGGTGACGCGAGTGCGGCCAGGACACGCGGATCTCACGGGCGTGCTCAAATACGATCGAGAGGATGCGCGCGATATTCTCGAGCGCGCTTCGGCGCGTGAGACCACGGCCCGTGTTGCCGCCGGCGCCGTCTGCCGCCGCTTCCTCGCCGAACTCGGAGTGCGCATCGGCTCGCATGTGGTGCATCTCGGTGGCATCGACGCGGCGCCGCCCGCCCAGTGGCCGGACGATATCAACGCCGTGGCCGACGAGTCCGCGGTTCGCATGCTCGACGCCGACGCCGAGTCGCGTGTGGTCGCCCACATCGACGAG
>JBBQNT010000416.1:0-2619 GCA_038330215.1 Gemmatimonadales bacterium | reverse complement strand
ATAGTCCACCTGATGCGGACCTCCGCGGGCGATCCAGACCGTGCCGTCGGCCAGCACGCCCCACAGGTCGCGTGGCGCGTACTCGGGCGGCGCTGTATACGACCGCTGGCCCATCGGAATGCGCACCGTCGCCTCCGGCGTGTGAATGCGCGCGATCGTATCCGTATTGCCGCCGTCCACGCGCAGCAGCGGCACCGAGTCGCCGCGGCTTTGCTCGCTCAGCGCCGACACCCAGGCACCCAGCGTATCGCGTCGCACGAGGAACTGGTCGACGTTCTCCGGAATGCTGGCGACGGAATCGGGCGAGCCATCGCTGGCGAATCCCACGAGCCGGTGCGCCACGCCGTCGAGCGCCGCGATGCCGCCGCCCGGTGCGTCCATCACGGCGAACGGCATGCGAAACTGACCGGGCTGATTGCCCAGCGCGCCCAGCGTGTCCACCGTCGTCGTCTCACCGAAGCTCGCGCGCAACAGGCCGGGCCGCTGATAGAGCGCCACCCACACACGCCCACTCGCGTCCTCGTGCACTTCCTCGACTTCGGCAACAAAGAGCGGGGCGGCGTCGGTGAACGAGAGCATCTCGGCGGGAGTCTCCTCCACCGGCGGCGGGGCGTCGGCGCACGCAACAACGCCGGACACAAGAAGCAGCAACGCGAGCGAATGTCGGTTTGCGGTCATTGTAACTCTGAAAGGGACGCGCATGACTAATGACCCCAGCGCCGCGTCGGATGCGGCGTTCGGCGGGATGCGGCGAGCAGCGCTACGATAACCAGTACCATTGCCGCGACCACCGCGCCAATGAAGGCGTGACCCGCGACATCGAATCGTGCTCGCGAGAGTGCATGCGCCTCCTGCGTGACTCGCACCTGCAAGGCCACGAGCTCGCGCAGCGATGCCGAAAACCGGTCCAGATCAGGGAAGAACGAGCCGTCGAGAAACGTCGACAGCGCCTTGCGATCTCCGCGGGCGAGTGTGTCCGCCAGCAGCTGTGACTGAAGGAATCCGCGTTCGATCGCTGGCGTGATGCGCGCCACGAGCTCGGCTTCTTCGGGCGTGAACCACGTCTCCAGATACGTGTCCCACGACTCGTTCGCCCGCTCGCCCGCTGCTCTCGCCGTGGCGGAGGCGCTGTCGAGTGGCACCACTCCGCGGTCGGCCTTGATCGCCATATCGGCCATGAGATGCTGCATCTCGTCGTTCACCGTATGCAGCAGCGCCAGCGCCTCGACGCGATCATGCAGCACGCTTTCGAGGCTGCGCAGCGACAGGCCAAGAAACGTCCAGGCGAGTCCCGTCGTGACCATGACGATGCCGAGCAATCCGATGAGCGCCGAAGGCAACCGTCGATCGGCGCGCGCACGCTGGCGGGACGACGGCAACTCCGACGACATTGACGCGCGTGGCGTGGGCATGAGGATCAATCCCTGGACGTCAATAGCGGGCGAGGTACCGGTCCAGCTCCCACGGCGTCACCTGCAGATGGTAGTCGTTCCATTCGGCGCGTTTGGCCACCAGAAAATGCTCGGTCACCGATGCGCCCAACGCGGACGTGAGCACGTCGTCGCGTTCGAGTTCATTGCACGCCTCGTCGAGCGTGCGGGGCAGGTCGTCGATGCGGAGCCGGCGTCGCTCCCGGTGCGACATGTCGGCAATGTTCGTGTGCACGGGTTCGCGCCAGTCGGCTTCCGTACGAATGCCATCGAGTCCGGCGGCCAGCATCGCGGCCAGTGCAAGATACGGATTCGCGCTGGGGTCCGGCGTGCGCAGCTCCAGTCGCGTGCCCACCCCGCGACGATCCGGTACGCGAATCATCGGCGAGCGATTGCGCAGCGACCATGCCGCGTGCAGCGGCGCCTCGAAGCCTGGCACCAGTCGCTTGTACGAGTTCACCAGCGGATTGGTGATGGCGCACAGCGCCCGCGCGTGTCGCAGCAGCCCCCCGATGTAGTGCAGTGCGGTGATGGACAGCTCCCACTCACGCTGCGGATCCCAGAACGCATTCTGTCCCTGCCGAAACAGCGATTGATGCGTATGCATACCACTGCCGCTCTGCCCGAACAGCGGCTTGGGCATGAACGACGCGAACAGCCCGAACTGCCGCGCCACCTGCTTCACCACCAGGCGAAACGTGGCGATGTTGTCGGCCGTGCGCAGCGCGTCGGCATAGCGGAAGTCGATTTCGTGCTGCCCGTGCGCGATTTCGTGGTGCGCACCCTCCACCTCGAAGCCGAGTTGCTCGAGCGCATCGACGATCGCGCGCCGCGCGTCCTCACCCAGGTCGAGCGGCGCGAGATCGAAGTAACCGCCGACATCGTGCGTGGTGGTTGCGGGGGCGCCGTCGGGGCCGGCCTTGAACAAAAAGAACTCCGCTTCCATGCCGGCGTTCATCGTGAAGCCCATCTCGGCGGCCTCAGCGATCTGCCGGCGCAGCACATAGCGGGGGTCACCGGTGAACGGCGTGCCGTCGGGCAGGTTCACATCACAGATCACCCGCGCGACGCGCGCGGCGGGGTCGCCCCATGGGTAGATCTGAAAGGTGGAGAGGTCGGGCGCGAGCAGCATGTCCGACTCTTCTACCCGCACAAACCCCTCGATGCTCGACCCGTCGAACAGGATGTC
>JBBQNT010000415.1:0-2636 GCA_038330215.1 Gemmatimonadales bacterium | reverse complement strand
GCCCGTGGCGGCGCGCGGAATCTGTCGCAGCAGGCCGATGAGCGCGCCGAACACCAGTTCCGCTACGGCGACCGTGTTGCCGGCGGGTGCGTTGATGACGGCAATGCCAAGCGCAGTCGCGACGTCGATGGCAATGTTGTCAACCCCAACACCGGCGCGCCCGACCACGCGCAATCGTGGCGCCTTCTCGAGCAGCTCGCGCGTGATGCGCGTGGCGCTGCGGCCCACGATGGCATCGTAGTCGCCGATGCGCGCGTGCAACTCGTCCACGGGCAACGTGGGTAGCTCGTCCACCTGCAACGAGGGTTCGGCAACCAGCAGGGCGACGCCTTCCGCGTCGATGTCGTCAGTGACCAGGACGCGGTGCATGTGCTCTCGGAATGTTGTCAGTCGGTGACTTCGGCTCGGCCCACAGCACCACGCACGGCTTCGCGCATGGCAAGAAGGATGCTGTCACGTGCGGCGGGTGAATCGTCACGAACATGAATCTCGACGCCGTCGCTGATAGGGAGGCGACGCCAGGTTGCTGGTCCGTCACTCGTTGCGGCTCCGCTGCTGCTGTTGAGCAGAAGCGCGGGTGTCAAAGACGTTGCAACCCGCCGCTCGAGCGCATCGCCGGTGACCTCGCGCATTTCCTGCTTGATGGTTTCGAGCGTTTGTCCTTCACGCTGCCGAATCTTAATGGCGAGCAGTTGCAGCAGATGGCGGTAGCCGTACGTGGCGGCGGTACCCGCGCCTTCGGGCCGGTCGAGCAGTCCGTTGGCTACATAAAAGCGCACTGCGCGTGCGCTCGGCATGGCACGCGCCGACGCGTTGGTGGGGCGCATGCCGGCGGCATCGACCAACGCCGACGCGTGGGACGCGAGCCCACGCGCGTTCCACGGAGCGTGGCGCGAATGGGCGCGGAGCAGCGAGACCGGTGTATCAGCCATGATCACGAGGTTGGAAAAGGGTTGGACAAGGCCGTGGACACGCCCAGACAGCGTATCAACGCACACCCATCCGTTTAAGATCCCGCCACTGTCGCGGCAGATGCCGACCAGTGCTGTCCGTCAAATTTCCTGCAGCCAGCGCATTGCGCTGGCCGGCCGTTTCGCCCATCGTCGGGACATGCTGCTCGAGGCGCGAAAGCTCTCCATGGCGGAGCGCGCGGCGGCGCGCTACTTCCGATTCCTGCTGCGGCGGGCGTTCGCCCGTGTGTGGCTTGGGGGCGTCCCCTTTCCGGACGGCCCGGCGCCGAGCATCGCGTTTCTCAACCACAGCGCGTGGTGGGACCCCATTCTGACGCTGTTCCTGTCGCGACGTGTGCTGCACCGGGACGCGTACGGCCTTTTCCGGGGCGAGGAGCTGCAGCGCTACCCGTTCTTTCGACGGCTTGGTTGTTTTGGCATCACGACCGAGCGCCTGGACGACCTGCGGGCGCTGCCGTCGTACGCCAGTCAACTGCTGAGCGGCGGGCCCTCTCGCACTCTGTGGGTACTGCCGCAAGGAGAGCTGCTGCCGGCGCGCACGCCGCTGGCCTTTCGCTCGCTCATGGCGCGTTTTGCGCGCGTGATGCCCGAGGTCCCACTTATTCCCGTGGCCGTGCGCTACGAGTTCCGCCTTGACCAGCGTGCCGAGTGCTTTGTACGGGTTGGCGAAGCGATCTACGCGCAGCCCAACGAGACCGCCTCGGCGCTGACCCGCCGCTTGGAGCAGCGTCTCAAGCAGGAGCTCGCCCTGCTGGACGCCGATCTCGCCCAGGCTGGCGTGCGCAACTTCCGTCTCGTGCTGGAAGGTCTCGGATCGCTGAGCGCGTTGTACGATCACACGTTCGGACGCCTTCAGTACCTGCGTCGGAACGCCTGATCGGCTGATCCGTCGAAGCCTTCGTACACCAGAAGTTGCCAGGCCGCCCACGTGACACTCCCCAGTATCACCACCACCCCGCGGAACGGACCTGACAACCACTTCCGGTGCCGAGGCATCTCGGCGGACCTTCCCCCACACGCACGCCATCACCGCGCTCAGCCGACGGCCGACAGTCCCGTCGGAGTCTCCACCTTGCTGGCTCCAAATGCCGTGCTGACCCCTGCATGGTTCGCCAGCGTGGCGATCGTGTGCAGGTCAGCCGGCTTCTCCAGGAAATGCAAAGCTCCCAGACGATTCGAAGCCTGCCGATTGGCGTCGTCCGGATAGGCGGTGAGCACGAGCACCGTTGCCTCGTCGCACACCATTCCGGCCATCGCCATCACCTGTAGTCCTCCGTCACGCTTTCCCCCAAGACGCAAGTCCGTCACGATGAAGTCGAAGGAGTTTGTTTTGAGGAGAGCGAGCGCTTCCGGCAGCGACTCCACGGCCGTGAGACAGTTGCCCTCTACATCGAAGAGCTCAACGAGAATGTCCCTTATGGACTGCTCGTCCTCGACCACCAGCACCCGCTTCACGGCATTGCTTTCCATGACCCAAACCAGAGCGAGATCCGGGCCGCAATCTGGTCTCGTATCGTAACTGGTTGCCAATAAACGATTTGCGAGGGAGACACATCACACAACTGATCTTGTGACCGTCGGGGAATCAGTCATATGCGACTTGCTCATGACCGGAAACCGGTCAGCGGAAATCGGTCAGCCGACCGGCGCGAGCTTTTTGAGCTT
>JBBQNT010000414.1:0-2672 GCA_038330215.1 Gemmatimonadales bacterium | reverse complement strand
CGTGGAGCAGACCGCGGCCATGATGAGCGACCCCGGCGTCGCGTATCCCTCTGGACTATGGAGCGCGGGCGTCTCGGGTGAGGCGACGCTGGAGTTCGTGGTAGACACCATGGGCCGCATCGACTGGAATACGCTGTCGGTCATCTCATCGACACATGACGCGTTTGCCGAAGCCGTGAAGGTGGCCCTTGTTGAATCACGCTGGCAGGCCGCCAAGCGCGAAGGGAAGCGAGTGGCGCAAATCGTGCAGTTGCCCGTCTATTTCAACAAGGTGTCGGCGACGCCCGCTACGGCTCCGCCGGCGCCGGACCGCTACTGAGCGCGAGGCCCACCAGCACCACGATGACGGCGCCGATCACGTTGTGCCAAAGAAACGAGATGCTCGGCACACCGAACGAGACCGCCGCCACGGCAAGCATTCCCGAGATGAGGCCGATGAAGGCTCCGAGCGCACGCGCGCGCGGAATCATGGCGAGCAAAAACACTCCCAGGATCGAGCCGTAGAAGAACGACCCGAAGCGGTTCACTACTTCGATGAGTGAGCCGAGTGTGGCGGCGTAGGTCGCCACGATGCACGCGAACAGCCCCCAGATCGCCGTGGAGATCTTCGACACGGTCAGGTAGTGCGCATCACTCGCCACGGGGCGGAACCAGCGCTGGTAGAAATCCACGACGGTGGCGGTGGAGAGCGAGTTGAGTTCCGCCGCGATGCTCGACATTGCAGCCGCCAGCACCGCGGCCAGAAAGATTCCGGCCAAGCCGATCGGGAGTTGGTCAAGTACGAAGCGCGGAATGATGTAGTTCACGTCACGCGACGCCTGTCCCGTGACGGACTCGGCCTTTTCGAGCGCTTCGGTACGCACCCCCGTGACCACCGCTTCGGCAGCGCGGAACTCGTCGAGCGCGCGTGTCTCGGCGACCGCGTCGTTGGCGGCGCGTGCGCTCACCACGTTTCGAGCTGACTGTTCTCGCTCCACGCCGGCGGTAACGTAACGCCGCTCGAGCGCTGCGAACTCCACCGGTTGCGCCTCCCGCACCTGGCGTTCATGCGCGGGATTGTAGAGCAGTGGCGGCGCCTGGAACAGATAAAAAAGGAACACGAGCACGCCCACAAGCAGCACGAGTGCTTGCAGGGGAATTTTCCAGTAGGCGCTCATGAGCAGCGAACTGCGAGCCTCGTCGACGGAGCGCGCAGTGAGGTAGCGCTGCACCTGACTCTGGTCGGTGCCGAAGTACGACAGCATGAGGAACGTGCCGCCGATGACGCCGCTCCAGAACGTGTAGGTCTTGGTGAGATCGAACGAGAAATCGAAGACATCGAGGCGGCCCGTGGCGCCGGCCACGCGCAGTGCATCGTCGAGCGGCACCGGCATGCGCATCAGCAGCACGACCACAATGGCGGTAAGCGCGGACACGATCACGACCATCTGCTTGACGTCAGCCCAGGTGACGGCCTGTACGCCGCCGAGCACGGTGTAGAGCACGGTGGGTCCGCCGATCAGGGCCACGGACCATGTGAGGTCCCACCCGAATACAGCGGCGAATACCACCGCGGGCGCCGCAATGATGGTGCCGGCCGACATGCCGCGCGACATCAGAAAGAGAAAGCTCGTGAGCGAGCGTGTCTTCGCGTCGAATCGGCGTTCCAGATATTCGTAGGCGGTGTACACCTTCGCGCCGTGCAGGAACGGCACCAGTGTCACACCGAGGATCACCATCGCGAGCGGCAATCCGAAGTAGAACTGCACGAAGCGCAGCCCGTCGGTGGCGCCCTGACCTGTGGTACCGATAAGCGTGACCGCGGACAACTGCGTGGCCATCACCGAGAGGCCCACCGCCCACCACGGCAGGTTGCGGTTGGCGAGAAAATAGCCTTCGATGTTGACGGTGCCCTTGGTGCGACGCAGCCCGTCCCACACCACATACACGATGTACGTGACCAGGATGACCCAGTTGATCCAATGCATGCGGGTCAGCCGGCGTAGCGGGCCTGCAGCAGCCAGAGCAGCAGCAGGGCGACGATCTGCACGCTCATCACCTGGACGAGCGTGCGGCGAAAGCGGGAGGGTTCGGGCATCGGCGGAATGTAGCCCGCCGACGCCGTTGGTGCCGCTGCTGCTGCCGCCGTTTACGCCGTGGCGAGCATGGCGCTGGGTGTATCCAGCACCTTTCCGTCGAACAGCGCGACTTCTCGGTCGGCGTGCGCCGAGTAGCGAGCGTCGTGCGTGACCATGCAGATGGTCGAGCCATTCTGGTGCAGTTCCTTGAGCAGGTCCATGACCGCTTCGCCGTTCTTGGAGTCGAGGTTTCCTGTGGGCTCGTCGGCGAGCAGGATCGCGGGATCGCCGGCGACCGCACGCGCCACCGCCACACGCTGCTGCTGACCGCCGGAGAGCTGCGCGGGGAAGTGCTTCGCGCGATGCGTCATGCCCACGCGCTCCAGCGCCGACTGCACGCGGTCGCGGCGCTCACTGGCGTTCATGTCGCGATAGGTGAGCGGCAGCTCGACGTTCTCGAACACCGTGAGGTCGCCGATCAGGTTGAACGCCTGAAAGATGAACCCGATCTGCTGGTTGCGAACGCGAGCGCGATCCGCGGGTGCGAGCCGCGCGACCGGCTGTCCGTCAATGAAATACTCGCCGGAGCTGGGTGTGTCGAGCAAACCGAGAATG
>JBBQNT010000413.1:0-2682 GCA_038330215.1 Gemmatimonadales bacterium | reverse complement strand
ACTGCCCACACCACCGGCAGCTCACGATTGGCCTTGATCCCCGAAACCTGCTCGGCGTTGAGCGCCAGGTCGTCACCCATGAGCCCGGTGGTCTTCTTGGCCGCCACCTTGCTCAGCGCCGCGACATCATCGAGTAGCGTGGTGATATCGTCGAACAGCGCTAGCAGGCTGGAGGCCATGTGGGGCGGGGTTGGAGAATCGGAACTCGCGTGCTCTGAAGGCTATGCGGCGTCTTCATCGTAGCAAGTGCGCCCGTCACGCCGCATCGCCAACGATTCGCCCTGATTCGTCCAGCAGGCCGTATGGTTTGGTTTGGCAGGCGATGGCAGGGCCGCCGTCGGCCGTCTTGCACGCAGTTCGCGCCATATAGTTGACGCCGACGAGCAACCGACGGAGGTTTGAGAGTCGCGCCCGCGTCCACCTCCACGGGCGCACTGCACCCTCCCTTCGCTCCCGCCCGTGCCGAACTTCCTGCCCACCAACGCGACGCCGTCACCCGACGACGTGCTCGACCAGCTGCAGACCGACCTGGCCGCGTCAGATCACGACGACGACGCCACCGGACTCGATCGTCGCCATTTCATGTTCTACAGTCTCGTCGCAGCAGCGGCCACCACATTCGGCTCGCGGGCGGCGCAGGCACAGCGCATGATTGCCAGCGCCGGCTCGCCATCACTCGAGCGCGATGTACGGCGCGCGCTTCAGGCCCAGCAGGACGTCCCCCTGCTCGGCAATGGCGAAGCGCCCGCACTGCAGTTCCAGCCCTATCCCGGCGGCACGGGTGCGGTCATGGAGAAGCTGGTGCGCGAGCGTGGAAGCGCGGCGTTCGATCGCGCGGAGTTCGTCGTGGAGCCGTTTCGCGGCAGCGTGCCCGCATCCGACGACGACATCGCGTTCCTGCCCGCACATCGGCTCTCCGCGCTCCTCAAAGAACGCAAGATCACGTCGGCGCGGCTCACCGACATCTATCTCACGCGACTCAAGCGCCTCAACCCCACGCTGCTTGGCGCCGTGACGATCATGGAAGAGCAGGCGCGTCGCGAGGCCGCGCAGGCCGACGCGGAAATCTCGGCCGGCAACTATCGCGGTGCATTGCATGGCCTCCCGTACGGCGTGAAGGACCTGTTCAACACCAAGGGCGTGCCCACCACGTGGGGCGCGCCGGACTTCAAGGACCGCATCATCGACGAGGACGCGGAAGTTGTCGTGCGTCTTCGAAACGCCGGTGCCGTGCTTATCGCCAAGCTCGCCACCGGCCTGTTCGCGCAGAACGACCAGTGGTTTCGCGGACGCACCAACAATCCGTGGAATCTCACGCTCGGCTCGAGCGGATCGTCGGCCGGCCCGGCCTCCGCTACCGCGGCAGCCTGCGTTGCCTTCAGCATCGGCACCGAAACGCAGGGCTCCATCGTTTCGCCGGCCATTCGCTGCGGCATCAGCGCACTGCGTCCCACGTTCGGACGCGTGAGCCGGAGCGGCGGCATGGTACTCGCGTGGTCGCAGGATCGTGTCGGGCCCATGTGCCGCACCGTCGAAGACTGCGCGATGGTATTCAACGCGATTCATGGCGTCGACGAAACCGATCCGTCCACCATCACCACGCCGTTCCAGTACAATCGCAATCTCAGCCTGACATCGCTGCGTGTCGGCGTCGACCCGAACGCTCCGCAGGAACTTGTGGACGGGCTTCGCGCACTCGGCGCGTCACCGCGCGAGATCGGTGCGCGTCCAACAGTGCCCGGCATGGCGGGCGGTGGACTCAACGTCGAATACGCGGCGGCGTTCGACAGCTATGTGCAGCGCAAGGCCAAGGAGATCGGACTCGATCTCGACAACCTACCCGCGCCGCGCGCCGGCGGCGGCGCCGGTGGCGGCGCAGCGGCACCGGGCGCAGCGGCACCCGGCGCGCCGACACCGTCAGCTCCGGCCGCGCCGAGCGAACCCGCGAACCCCATGGCACCGGCCGACTGGAATCCGCGATTTGTGCGCGGTCGCACCGTGCCGGGCTTCGAGTTCCTGCAGAATCAGCGTCGCCGCTACATGCTGGTGGCCAAGTGGGGCGAGTTCATGCGCGAGCTCGACATGTTTGTGGGCGGCCCATCGGCAGATGTGGCGGCGAACGCGCAGACAGGCCATCCGTGCGTAGTCGTACCGTACAAGTTCGACGTGCCCACGCAGGGTCGGCGCGGCGGGGCGGACGACACCACACCGGCCCCGGCGCTCAACCCGCAGCCCATTTGTGGCACGATCGTGGGCGCGTTGTACAACGACGATCAGCTGTTGTCGGTGGCGCACCAGTTCCAGTCGAGCACCGACATTCACACCAAGAGGCCGTCGCTGTAGCGCGGGGTTGGATGCGGCGTTGATGGGCGCGGTCTCCGCGCCTCACGCCGCGCCTCACTCCGCTGCCTTGAATCTCGCCGCGAGCGCGCCTGACGGCGTACGCCATTCCAACACATCGTTGTCGATGCGATACGTCGCCACGGTCTGCAGCGCCGCAATGAACGATGCTTCCTGTTGCATCACACCCTCCGGCATGCTGCACATCATTTCCGTACTCTCCGGCGGCGTGAAGTTGAGCGTGTCGGCCTGTGTCGCATAGCCGGCCCTGTAGGTGTTGCATCCCGACGATCCCGACACACGTCCCGAGACTGTGAATTCCGCGGTGATGCGACTGCCTGC
>JBBQNT010000412.1:0-2684 GCA_038330215.1 Gemmatimonadales bacterium | reverse complement strand
ATACTGCATCGGGCACCGACACCGCGCTCGAAGACAACGGCGGACCAACGCGCACGCACCGGTTGCTGGCTGGCAGCGCGGCGATCAATGCCGGCAACACACAATCGTGCTCACTCAATGATCAGCGTGGAGTAGCCCGCGTTGGTATCTGCGATATCGGGGCCGTGGAGTATGTTCCGCCGAGCACGATTCGTGCGGCGAGTGCACGGCTGTCGAGCATCGAGACCCTACCAGTGCTGCGCCGCGGAAAGGCGACACGATTGTCGCGCAGCTGGTTCGCGGAGTCTGGCTTGGGACCGGCGGCGACGGGATCAAAACCGTAAGGCACGGTGCAGGCCGCGTGACCCCACACGGCGCCAGCGGATCGATCAATCCTGCGACACCGCCGCCGGAGACGGCAGCAACCCATCAACAAGAAACTGTTTGCGTTGGAAGACATGCATCTCGCGCGTTCTTGCGAGATCACCGCATGTGAAATCCACGGTGTTTCGCGTGGCGGTGCGGTACCAGCGTTCAAAATGGTGCGGGGCGGCCTGGTGAAACACCGTCGGCGTGAAGGCACCCACATTGACACCGGTCTGTACATCACGCGCGGACGGAAAGCGGAACATCTCGACCTGCGCGTCGCGCATGCCACGGCCAAGTGTCTGCGATGCGGCATACGACACAGGTGATGATATCTCGGACGTGTGCGCGGCAAATGGCGAGGCGGCGAGGTCGATTCCCCGTACGCTCCGCATGCGAATCGTGAAGCCGGAGAGCGCCGTCATCACCGGTTCCAGCACCGCCCCAGTGCCCTCGAGAAAGAGCAACCGGTAGTACGCGACTTCAGCGAAGGCGGTGCGCTGTTGCTCCGAACCGTACCAGATGCCACATTCGTGACGCGTTCCGAAGCGTGAGCCATGGCGCAGCGGCGGGTATCGAAACGGGGTGGAGAGCAGGTAGTGCAGACGCGCCCCAACCACGGCCGGCGGCTTCACGCGATCGATCAACTCTTAGAGCAACTCCTGTTCGGCCGCCGAGCTTACCAGCTTGCGCGTGGATACTTCGTGCTGGGATTCCACCACACGCCATGCCACCAGCTGCAGCGCACGAGCCTCAGAGTCGCCCTCGCATTGCATCCAGATACTGGACGACATCCACCAACCCCTCGACGGTTCGGATTCGCTCGGCGGGTACGCCGCCGAGATGGTCATTCATGGCGTGCAGCCATGCACTCGCCTTGCTGTCGTCGCTGCCAACGAGCGCGTCGAGCGAACGAAAGAGGCGCACGAACATGAGCGCAAGCTCGCCTTCCTTGCTCTGTGGATCCACGCCGCGTCCGTGTTGCAGGCGCGACTCCGAGGCTTCACTCACGCCAATCACTGCGGCCAGATGGCGACTGGTGAGGTTTAAGCGCCCGGCGGCGGACAGCGTCGTCTGGGCGACGACGAGGGCGGGGTCCGGTTTGCTGCGGAGGCTCGAGCTGGCTGGCATCTGTGAAAGATATGTGAGTAATGCTTTCACATGTAACGCTACGGTCGCGCTCCTTCAGTCGCTGCGCCGCGCTCGTTCCGTCGCGGCTCGATCGGCATTCCGCTGCCCCAGTCCCCGCTTTTTTAGGATCGGGTCGACGATCTCGAAGTCAAACCGCTCGACATCTCACAGTCGGCCTGTGCAATTCAGCGTGGCGTTTCGTTTCCACGCTTGAACGAAGTGATCCATGCGAAAACGAAGTGATCCATGCGAAGCGGAGCGTTGCGCACGACAGAAGCGGTGCACATCGCACGGGTGAAGCCGTTGCCTGGCGCTGGGTGACGCGAACTCGCGTGACGATTGGTGCTCCGTAGCGCACTTCCCCCTTGATGTTATTGGCCATGTTCCCGAGTAGGTGAACACGCCGCGATAAGATACGTCGCGACGGTGCACACGGCGCTTGGGCGATTATCGCGAGCCAGCGCGCGGCCGTGGCCACGCCACCGTCGTTGTTATTACGGATTCGGCCGCGCCCGCTGACTCGGCACGCTAAACAGAAATCCCGTGTACTGCATTTCTTCCCATGTCTGGTCGCCCCATTTCACATCTTGCGTCGCGTCGGGATTGTGTCGGTTGGTGGCGGCGTTGTCGTACCACGCGACAGACTTGAGCTTGGCGCCCGCCGGAATTTCGAGTGGTGTCTTGAAGAAGTAGTACGTCTGCCAGATGAAGTCATAACGCGGAATGTCGAGCGCGACGCGCGACGTCCCATCCGGCAGGTCGAGCGTGTAGCGCCACCGCGTGTAGCGTAGATGTGTGTGCGGCAGCAGTCCCCAACTTTCCACGGGCTGCGCGGGCTCAAGCTCCGAGGCGACTCGCACGTTCTTCCCGCCGGCGGGCAGCGACCGTTGATGAACGCGCTCATTCGGATCTCTTCCGCTGGTGCTGCCTCCGCGAACTTGAAACCGACGCTGGTGCGGTCGGTTCTCTCGTGTCCGTGTGCGGTGTAGTGCATCTGAAATGTGAGCACCGTGCCAGCGCGTAGTCGCAATGCCGTGCCTTCGGCGAACGTCATCACGTTAGTGCCGGGCGCGACGCCGCCGCGGCCCCCGGCCGCGCGGCCGCTGGTGGTGCGTCGACGCGCGCGTACACCAGCACGTGATGCACCACTTCGCGCGCGCCTGGCATGAACTCGATCTGCTGCACCCACTTGTCTTCCGTGAAGCCGG
>JBBQNT010000411.1:0-2712 GCA_038330215.1 Gemmatimonadales bacterium | reverse complement strand
TTGCTGCCGCAGTAGGGTGCGTGCGCCCGCATGTCGGTAGAGCAGCCGTTCATGGACACGCGATGCAGGTCCACGCTCGCATCTACGAACACGGGAAGACGTTGCAGCGGCCGAGCGCGCACCGTCGCACGACCGAGCACGCCCGCCTGTGCCGACTTCCCATACACAAGGAAAGAAGGCCGTCCCGATGTGGTGCGTTCACTCGCCGTGATTTCATTCAGACTCAAGCCACCCCCGATCTCGAGCTCGATGATCTTTCCCATTGGCAGCAGCAGCGACGCCACCACGGAGGCACCCCGGAGCGCGGACGCATTGCGGATAAGTTCGGCGTTGCACTCAAAACCGTTGGTGTAGTTATTGCAGACCAAGCCCTCGCGCTCGATCGCGTCGGCCGCATGCCGGTACAGATTGGCTCGCAGTGAAAGAAAACGAAGTGGTGCCAAGCGGAAGTAGCCGCCGTAGCCCTGCAGCGCGCCCAGCTCGCGAAGCTCGGTCCGCCCCGCAGCGCCATACACACCAACTTCCTGTGCCAACAGAGGCGACGCGGAGGGCACCGCTCCGCACAACAGCACGCTTGCCGCGCAGGTGATGCGCAGGCGATACAACGATGACAGCACCAACGTCGGGCCTCGACTCCAGCAGTGAGATGCACGAACGGTCGTCGTGATCAGCCGACGCACGACGCGAATCTGGGCAGTGATTGCCCGGCGCGCTCGGTAAGTCAAGGGTGACTGAGCTCGCCTATCCCGATCGAGCCGACACCACCCTAGGTTTCGCGAATGCCCGACGAACGCTTGACCCCAGCCGGAATTCCGATCCCTGTCGCCGCCCGGCCGAGCGACGCCCCAATCGACTACGCCACCGACCTCGGCGATCCGGGCGCGTTTCCGTACACGCGCGGTGTGCAGCCGAACATGTACCGCGGACGCCACTGGACCATGCGCCAGTACGCGGGCTTCGGCACGGCGCAGGCCACCAACGAGCGATTCAAACTGCTACTCAAAGCAGGTCAGACGGGGCTCTCCGTGGCGTTCGACCTGCCCACGCAGATGGGGCTCGATTCCGACAATGCGCGCGCGCTCGGCGAGGTCGGGCGTGTGGGTGTCGCGATCGATACCGTGGACGACATGCACCTGTTGCTGGCCGATATCCCGCTCGACAAGGTGTCGTCGTCAATGACAATCAACGCCACGGCATCGACGCTGCTCGCGATGTATATCGTGGTCGCTGAGGAGCGTGACATCGTGCGCGAGAGGCTCTCGGGTACCACACAGAACGATATTCTCAAGGAATACATCGCGCGCGGTACATACATCTATCCGCCTGCGCCGTCACTCGCGCTCACGGCCGAAACGTTCAGGTTCTGCGCGCAGGAAGTACCAAGCTGGAATCCGATCTCCATTTCGGGATATCACATTCGCGAGGCCGGCAGCACCGCCGTGCAGGAACTCGCGTTCACGTTTGCCGATGGCCTGGCGTACGTGCAGCAGGCCATCGAC
This sequence comes from Gemmatimonadales bacterium, assembly GCA_038330215.1. Taxonomy (GTDB): domain Bacteria; phylum Gemmatimonadota; class Gemmatimonadetes; order Gemmatimonadales; family Gemmatimonadaceae; genus JAABRT01. Next base: position 1,213 of record JBBQNT010000411.1, on the reverse strand, counting down.
ACCGGGCTGGCGATCGACGACTTCGCACCGCGACTGTCGTTTTTCTTTGCGGCGCACAACGACCTGTTCGAAGAAGTGGCCAAGTTCCGTGCTGCTCGCCGGCTTTGGGCGAGGCTGCTGCGTGAACGATACGGCGCCAACGACAAGTCCTGTCGTCTGCGCTTTCACACGCAGACGGGCGGCGTCACGCTCACGGCGCAGCAGCCGCTCACGAATGTGGTACGCGTAACGGTGCAGGCGCTCGCTGCGGCGCTAGGCGGCACGCAGTCGCTGCACACCAATGGTTACGACGAAGCCTTGGCGCTTCCTACGGCCGAGGCGGCCACGCTTGCGCTGCGTACGCAGCAGGTCATCGCGTATGAGAGCGGTCTGGCCGACACCGTCGATCCGCTCGCGGGCAGCTGGTACGTGGAACAACTCACCAACGAAGTCGAAGCACGTGCGCTCGCGCTCATTGAAAAGGTTGACGAACTCGGCGGTGCGGTGGCAGGCATCGAAGCCAACTTCTTTCAGGACGAGATCGCACGCAGTGCCTATGCCCAGCAGTTGCGCATCGAGGCTGGCGACACGGTGATCGTCGGCGTCAATCGCTTCGGCGACGGGCAGGATCCACCCATCATTCCCGCACCCGATTTCTCGGCGCTCGAGCGCGAACAGGCGACGCGCCTCGCGGCCGCAAAGGCGTCACGCGACCAGGCTGCGACAGATCGCACGCTGAGTGCGCTGCGCGACGCAGCACCGGACTACCTGCCTGTACACCACGGTGCGAGGCAGCCGCTCATGCCGCTCATCATCGACGCCGTGCGCGCACGCGCGTCCGTTGGTGAGATCGCGGATGCCCTCGAGTCGGTGTGGGGTCGATACCAGCCCGTCTGATCACTGGCGCGTTTGGCCGGTCCGGACTTCGGCATTTCCATCGGACAACTGACCCCCGGAGCGTTGCCCGCCGCCGATTAGTTTTTGGCGCATGATGCTCCCCTTGCTCGGCCTGTCGTTTCAGCTCACCAGCGCGGCTGTCCAGCCAGTGCCCGACACCGGGCTGGTGTTTCACGCCCGTGATGGGCAGACGTCCGTGTCCATGCCGCCGGCGACGGATGCAGAAATCGATATGGACGGCCTCCTCGACGAGCCAGTGTGGAATACGGCCGCCCGGCTCACCGGCTTCTCCATGTACCGCCCAGTCGATCAGCAGGCCGCGCCCGATTCGACCGAG
>JBBQNT010000410.1:0-2728 GCA_038330215.1 Gemmatimonadales bacterium | reverse complement strand
CTACGCGCCAGTAACGGCGAAGTCTTCCTTGCGGACGGGCCGAAGCCGCCCGACTCCGGTACGATCGCGCGCCTGTGGGTTGGTCTGCGGTTTCGTCTGCTGAAGGACGAGTCCAAGGATGCTTGCTGCTGACGAGCGGACCCGCTATCGTCGCATCGCGGAGAATGCGGTTGACCTCCCCGGTGCGCTTCCAGCATCGGCAGAGGCTGACCAGCAGAACATCTGGGCGAACTTCAACGGTGGCAACGTCGGTGGTAGCAGCAGCTTCGACTCCAGCGAGTAGTTCATTACCGTTTGTACGTGCATCGCACCAGACCCCGAGAGAGAGAGCGACCCACGCCCGGCTACTACGTCGTCGGCCTTGGTCTTCGGTGAAGCGGTCGCGACGCTCGAGCCGCCGGATCGCGCCCGTGCCTACGGATTCCGCACCAGCGATGGGGCGGGCGTACTTGGGCGGGCCAGCCGCTGCGGCGACGCGCCAGCCGTCGACGTACCTGCCGAGCGACCCGCGGCGGATGCGTCCGTGCCCGGGTTCGGCGAGACAGCCGCTTCCTCGGTGAGCAGGAATGGCGCCTTGCCGTCCGTCACGATCACCTTGGCGTTCGGGCTGCGCGCTAACTCGCGGAACGCTTCGATCGATTGATACGTGATGATGGTGGGCGTGAGTCCCTGTGCGATGATAGCCCACGAATCGCGAATGCCGGTGGCCTCGATCGTGCGGCGTTCTGCCTCCTGCCGCTCACGATCCAGCACGAAGCGCATCTGCTCGGACCGCTGTTCTGCCTCGAGCTTTTCCTCGATTGCCCGCGCCAGATCAGGAGGCAGCCGGATACTCTTGAGCAACACATTCTGCACCTCGAAGCCGCGCGACTCCAGCACCGACATCATTTGCGTTCGGATCTCGCCTTCGATCCCGGCGCGCGTCCCCGAATGCATATCCTTGGCCATGTAGCGCGCCGAGACATCGGCCGCGGCCGAACGGAACACGGGAATGATCACGTCGTCTTCAAATGCCGTACCACTGGTGGACAGGATCTGCGCGACCTGATCAGGCTTCACGCGATACAGAATAGAGACTTCGGCGGACACGTTAAGCCCTTCGCGCGTTGGCATCTCGAGGCGGACTTCGCGATTGACCACGCGCGCCGGCACGCGGAGAATCGAGTTCACACCGGGGATGACAAACTGCGCCCCGGGTTGCAGCGGACCGCTGGTGACGCGGCCAAACCGTGTCTTCACGCCCAGCTGGTCCTGGCGAATCGTGGCGCAGGCGCTGAGTGGAAGAAGCACGGCGAGTGCCAGCAGTGGCGAACGGAGATTGAATGTCATGACACCTTTCTCGGTTGTCGGCGCGACGAGCGCGCCGAAATGAGGAATCCGTCGCAGGAGTCGGTGTCCTGTTGGACCGAGCGTCCCACCAGATGGAGTCTAGGAGCGGGCCTCGGCGCGAGAAGCTCGCCGTCCGGTGATTCTCTCTATGCTTCGCATCGGTTTCTGAACCACCGCGCGCGCAATCCGCAGATTGGTGACGATACGATACCACAGCGACAATTATGTTGCATGCTCGATTGGCCACCACGGCACCACTCCCACAACCCTTTCCGGACGGTGCCGGATGAGTCCTCACTCGCCTCCGTCACTCGTTCGCTATCTGCGCGAAGGGCGATGCGTGCTCTTTTGCGGATCCGGACTCTGGTCGATGCTCCCGCGCGAGGCGCATCTGCGATCGCGCCGATCCCCACCGACAGCCGTGCGTCCGGCGCCACACTGAGCATCCGGTTAAATGGCCAGGCGCTCGAAGCGAACGTCAGTGCTGACGGCACCTCGGTCCAGGGCGTCGGAACACCGCTGCAGTGGCCGCGACTCACAATGCTCTTGCGCCGAGTGGCTGCCGGCGACTTGCCCACACGACTCGTGGCAGGGGAACTGTCTCGATGTGTGCCCGCCGCGATACTCGATGCGCTCGGACACATCGACGCGACGCGCGTGATCACGCTACGACTGTCGCCCGAGGTGGAACTACTGCCCTGGGAGTGGCTGATCGTGGATGCCACCTTCCTCATGCTGCGCAACTCTATCGTGCGTGCACCGTTTGGTGTCTCCGATACCGCGCGCGGCTCTCCGATGGTCGGGCAGCCACCGCGTGTTCTGCTCATCGGCGATCCGAATCAGAACGATCTCGGTCGACTGCCGGGCGCGCTCGAAGAAACCAAGCGCATCGCCGACAGCTACCGACGGCAGGCCAGTATCGAACCGACCATGCTCATTGGGCCGGAGGCCAACTTTGACCGGCTCGTGGCCGAGTTCTCGTCGACGCAGTACGACGTCGTTCATTTCGCGGGCCACGCCTGGTTCGACGAGCTAGAACCGTACCTCCTGCTCAGCGGTCAGGCGAAGCTGCGGAGTAGCGAGCTGCGTTCGCTCCTCAGTCCTCGACCACCGGCCATTCTATTCCTCAATTCACATTTCACGATCTTCACGCCGCCAGGCGCGTCCGCCCATGGTGTATCGAGCACCGCGTACGGCGATGAGAAGCCAAACGCGCAGGGGCAACGTGGCTTTATCGAGGCGGCGTCGACGGCGGGCGTGGGGGCGTTGATTGGCTGCTTTGCGGGCGCGCTCGACGATGCCACCGCAGCGGACGTCGGCATCAGTTTCCACGACGCACTGTTGCGGGGCGCGCCAGTCGCGCAGGCGTTGCATCAGGCCGTCGTCGCGGGAGATCCCA
>JBBQNT010000409.1:0-2734 GCA_038330215.1 Gemmatimonadales bacterium | reverse complement strand
CATCCGCGTCACTGTGGAAGAGGCAGAGTACTGGGATACGCCGGGCGGCAAGGTCGCCTCGCTTATTTCGCTCGTGAAGGGTGCGGTGACGGGCGATCCTGGAGACCTGGAGTCTGACCACGGCCGCGTGTCGTTCTAGCGTACGGTAGCACGATCCGCAGCGCCGACGGCAGCGCAAACGGCCCCGCCACCAAGGCGGAGGCCGTCAGCACCATCGCGCCGAGCAGCACCAGAGGCACACCCGGACCGTACTCCGCGACCAACATGGGATTGGCCGCGAGTTCGGCCATCTGCTGCTGCAACCCGTACGCGATCCAGATCGCGAACGTCAATGTGATGACGCCAACTGCGCTCTGGAGCGACGCTGCGCGTGTGACGGCTATGGCACGCGTGCTCCACCACAGCAGAGCACTCAGCGCGCACACAAGCAGCCCCACGCCCAGCAGAATGCGTCCATACACGCCCACCGTACCCGCGTAAGGCTGCAGGCCGGCGAAGAGCGAGAACCACGGCTGCAGGCTGCCAGCAGCGATCAATGCACCGCCGCCCACGCCGCACAGCGCCACAAGTCGCTGCTGGCGCCTCATCACGGACGCACGTTGAAGAAGAGGTACAGATTGCTGGGGATGTCCTCCGTGATGCCGACACCCGCTTCCTGCAGGCGGCGCACGGTCGCGAGATCCTTGCCTTCTTCAATCTGAGCCCAGATCGCCGGCTCCGTCACACCGATGACTTCGATTTCCCACCAGTTACCCTGCACCTCATCGATGATGTGACTGTGCGGCGGCAACGTGGCGTTCTCCGTACCCGGGCCGAACACACGTGAGAGATCGATCGTGGACGGATGATTGATGCAGTTTCCAGCAACCGGGCAGTGCAGCATTGGAGGGGCCGGCGAGAAAAGCGGCGCCATTACATAGGCAACCGGGATGCGACCCGGGCGCGGCGCGACCGTGGGCTCGTCGCCGAGCTCGCATGCGCTCGTTGCGCCGCTCGCCGGTGGTGCCTTGCAGAAGAAGTCCTTGATGTAGGACAGCGTCACCGTCTTGCCCTTGAACCATGAGGGAGTGGTGCCCTGCGGGGCGCCATCGCGAGCGTTGTGCGCGAAGAGTGCGGCGCTGTCGTTGTCGTGAGCCGCCGTCGGTGACGTGTCATTGCAGGCGGTGAGGCCGACGACTGCGACGAGCGCGAGCAGTCGATGGATTGATGAGGTTCTCATGAGGCAGGAGTCTCCATAGAGGGGGGGGTATCGCGGGAAGTGCGAGACCGGCGGCGCCGGAGCGCTGCGTGCTGGATGTACGATCGCCACCCCGGAACTGGATCTCCGCATGCGAAAATCCCGTGCGGGCGCCTGATGCGCCGCACGGGATCCGGATCCTGCCTGATGCGAGCTTGGCTGTGCGCTACTGCAACTGTACCCAACTCCGCTCGCGCGTCCGCGTGAGCACTGCGGAACCGCGCAGCGCACTCTCCACTGCGCACTTTGACCAGTGCAGGTCAACCGTGCCGCCGATGCTGACGTTGTCCTTGTCGAGCTGTGCATTGCGCGACATGACACTACCGTAGATATTGGCCGTGCCGTTGCCGGCGTCGAAGTCGTCACGCGCAACAATGAGACCGGACCAATCGAGTGAACCGTTGATGGACACGTCACCGTTCACCAGCAGGATGCCCTGGCCGCGCCCATTGCCGTTGATGCGCACATCCCCATTGACATAGATGATGGGGAAGTAGTTCATGCACCCTGCGATCGTTCCCGCGCCACGGAACGGCTCACCCCAGTTCATCGACGCACTGTAGGTGCACGTGGTCGCCGTGCCGATCGGTAGCGGCTGGTAGGTGCCGCCCGCGATCTTGATGTCGGCGTTCGCAACCAGGGAGTTCCAACTTTCCGTTCCATAGCGCACGTACGTGTTTGAGTCAGCAGCGGCGGGGTCCGCATTCGTGCCGTTCACGACCGAGGTCGGCTTCTGAATACTCACGCTGACGCCGGGCGCGTAGGCGATCGCAAAAGTGTCCCTGCCGGCAATCTGAGAGCACTGCGTCCAGCCCGCCGGATCGGTGTTTTTTCCGGTGACATACGCGTTGCCTTTCACGGTGATGTCCCCGGCGGTGACAATGGCGGCCCCCGGCGTGATCGTGGGATACGCGATGCGCACCAGCATGTGCGTCATGCGCTGCGATTCGAGTGCCGCGTTGCCGATCGATGCGCGTCCGGTAGATACCACCCAGAACGTATTGTCGTTCAGCCGCGTCACCTTCACGCGGGCCGTGTCGCCCTGCGAGACGAATACCGAGTTCGAATCGATGGCGCCGAATGCCAGACCGGTCGGCGGCGGCAAGTTACGTTCACGCGGCCAGCGCGCGATCTCGCGGTTGATGCCGAACTCGGCCACGGCAAAGGCGCGCTGCTCGACCAGCGTGTTGCGGCCCGCTCGAAACTCGTGCAGCGACGCCACCAGGGCGCCCTGTGAGAGCAGCAACAGCACCACCATCGCGAAGAGCGCGAGCAGCAGTGCCGTGCCGCGCCGTTGGCGAGGCGTGCGCGCCGACGCGCTGGCGTCTTCGGACACGCCGGTCAGTTCTTCTGAGGCTTGATTCATTGACGATTCCGGATAGCGATTCGAAGCGCGATTGAGTCTCGCGGGGTCGCGCGCCCCCCCGAGTAACCGGGCGCGGAGCCGGGTAGGCCTGCGGCCTGCATGGTGAGGTCCACACGGGCCAGCGAGGTCGA
>JBBQNT010000408.1:0-2737 GCA_038330215.1 Gemmatimonadales bacterium | reverse complement strand
CGTGCGATCCGTCAGCGCCCCGCGCAGTCCGCGCAGAATCGCCGCTTCCGTCTGCGTGTCCACCGCCGACAGTGCATCATCCAGCAGCACCAGGCGCGGGCTTCGCGCCAGTGCGCGCGCGAGTGCCGTGCGCTGTTTCTGTCCGCCCGACAGGTTGATTCCGCGCTCGCCGAGCGGCGTTCCGAATCCTGCTGGCAACGCGGACACTGTGTCGCTGAGCTGCGCAATCTGTGTGGCTTCGATCACTTCCGGAATCACATCGTCACCGCGCGGCACAGCGTGCTCAGCCGTGTGCGTCGTGGGCGGGACGAGCGCGTCCTCAGGCACCGCCACCGACTCCAACTGCGAAATGCCGTATGCCACGTTCGTGCCAATCGTCTCCGAGAAGAGCAGTGTGTCCTGCGGCACGTATCCGATGTCCCGTCGCAGCGCATCCAGCGGCAGTTGGGCAATCGGCACACCATCGAGCAGGATCTCGCCGCGCTGTGGTTCGTACAGCCGCGGTATCAGGTCGAGCAGTGCGCTCTTGCCGCTGCCCGTGGCGCCCACGATCGCCATCGTCTGTCCCGCGCGCACCGTGAACGACACATCACGCAGCGCCCAGCGCCTGTCATCAGTGTCACCCGCTGCGTGCTCCCCTGCGCCACCCGCGACATCATTCGCTGCGCCACCCGCGACGTGATTTATCGCGCCACCCGCGACATCACCCGCCGTGGGATACGCGAACCACACGTTCCTGAACTCGAGTGTCCGTCCCGCCGTCGCCTCGGGCAGTCGCACGGTGCCCTCATCGCGCACGCGCTCGGGCTGCGCGTCGAGTATCTGCATCACCCGACCCATCGACGCCGCGCCTCGCTGGAACAGATTGATTGTCCAGCCGAGTGCGATCAGTGGCCATGTGAGCATGGCGAGATAGATGCCGAACGCCACGAAGCCGCCAACGGTGATGGCGCCCTCGATGAGCAGGCGTCCGCCGTAGCCGAGTGTAATGGCCGCGCCCAGTCCGGCGAGCAGGGCGAAGCCCGGGTTCATCACGCCATTCAGGCGGGCCAGGCTCATGTTGCGCTCCAGGTACTGCTCGCCTTCGGTCGCGAAGCGCGCGACTTCCGCGGCTTCCTGCTGGTACGCGCGCACGATGCGTACGCCGGACAAGTTTTCCTGCGCGCGCGTGGTGAGTGTGCTGAACTGTTCCTGCACCGACTCGAAGCGCTCGTGCACCGCGCGTCCCAGCTTGATCATCAGGAACGGCAGTCCGATCATGGGCAGCAGCGCGGCGATCGTGAGCGCGGCGCTTATGCGCGACATCATGATCAGTGCGAACAGCGCGCCGAAGATCGTATTGACGAAGTACATGATGGCCGGCCCCGTTGCCATTCGCACTGCCTGCACGTCATTCGTGAGGCGGGCTATGATGTCACCGGTGCGCAGTCGTCCGTACCAGGCTGCGTCGAGTGACAGCAGGCGCGCGAATACATCGCGTCGCAGATCTGTTTCGACACGCCGGCTGATGCTATTGAGCAGCTCGCGCATACCGAACCGGAAGGCGCCGGCAAAGGCAGCGGTGACCAGCATCACTGCGGCAATCGGCCACAGGTCACCATTATTCGCAGTACTCCCCATCGTGTCGATGGCTCGGCGAAGCAGCGTCGGAATGGCGTTGGCGGCCGCCGAGGCGATGACCACGCAGGCCAGGCCCAGGGCCAGACCGCGACGGTACGGTCGGAGATAAGGGAGCAGGCGCCGCAGGGCGACGCGTGTGGGCACCGATTGCACGCGTGACGGGTAGAAGAGGGGCAAAGCTTGGACGACGCGAACTTACCGGCCTTCGGCAGGCGTGTCGTTTCCATATCACATTGACGGAGGAATCACCAATGCGTGAATATATGCGTTTGAAGCGTGGCACTCGGGTAATGGTCGGAGCACTGACGCTGGCATTCGTCGCGGCCTGCGGCGGCGATGCGTCGGACGACGCGCTCACCGGTGATGACGCGCTGGGCCGCGACTTGGCGCTGGCGGGTCAGGATTCCACCATGCCGGCGCTGCAAGACGTGCCTGTGGTGGAGCCGCCGGCCGAGCAGCGCGTGACGCCCGCCCCGGCACCGCCGGCTGTGCAGCGCCCCACGCCGCGCCCAACCCCGCGTCCAACCGCGACCGCGCCAGCGCGGACTCCAGCTCCGACACCAGCACCGGCCGCGCCGACTGAAGGCACGATCTCAGCAGGCAGCGACATGCGGTTCGTGACCAACACGAAGGTCTGCACGGGCACGCAGAACGTCGGTGACAAGTTCACGGCGCGTCTGAGCGGCGAAGTGACGGGCACGAATGGTGCCAAGTTCCCGCCGGGTGCGACGGGCACATTTGAAGTGCTCACGGCCAAGCGCGCGCAGAATCAGAACGACGACACCTATCTCACCGTGCGCCTTGTCTCGGTGACGCTCGATGGCAACGTGTATCCGGTGCAGGCCTCCACAGAAACCGCCAACACGGCGCGTGTCCGTGCGGCGTCCACCGGCAGTGACGCGAAGAAGGTTGCCGGTGGAGCGATCATCGGCGCGATCGCAGGTCAGATTCTTGGCAAGAACACCAAGAGCACGGTGGTTGGTGCAGCGGCTGGTGCCGCGGCCGGTACAGCAGCGGCAGTTGGTACCGCTGACTTTGATACGTGCCTGAACGAGGGCGCGGTCATCGCGGTATCACTGACCTCGCCGGTTGTCGTCAAGATCTAACGGTCAGGGTT
>JBBQNT010000407.1:0-2737 GCA_038330215.1 Gemmatimonadales bacterium | reverse complement strand
GTGGCCGACTTCCTGTTCATCGCGATTCAGCTGCATCTGAGCGGCGGCGGGTGGTGGCACGGCGCGTCGTTCTACGTACTGGTGATCGTGATGGCCGCGAGCACGGTGCCGCCGCGCGCGCTCGCCACGGTGACGACGCTGGGCGTGCTCATCTACGTGGGTAAAGGCGCGCTCGAAATCGGCGGCCTCATGTCGCCGCCGGTGTGGGGCGACTTTCCACGGCCGGTCGGCAATCTCCCGTTTCTCTGGAACTACGCCGGATTCGGTGCCATCGCGATGCTTGGCGCGGCGATCATGCAATCGCGCCTCGTTGAGAGAATCCGCCAGGCGCAGCAGCGATATCGCACGGTGGTGGACGCCTCGCCGTATCTGGTGCTCACGCTCGACCGAAAGGGCACCATCACCACGGCCAGCCGCATCGCCGAGCATATCACCGGCCGGCCGTCCGAGAGTCTGATCGGCACGCCGTTCAACGCGCTGCTGCACGACAGCGAACAGTTGGCGCTCAGCGAGAGCCTGGCACGCGCCGCGCTCGGCGACCGGTTTCGTCAGGAGTTTCGCGGGGTTGACGCCGGCGATTCGTCACGATGGTACGGCATGGGCTTCGCCGAAATTGACGCCGACGGTGCGGGCGACGCGATCGTGGTGATCCTGCGCAACATGACCGCGGAACGGCAGCGCGGCGAGGATCGCGCACGTATGGAGCGACAACTCGAGGAGGCGCGACGTCTGGAGCTGGTGGGGCGGTTGGTGTCGGGCGTGGCGCATGAACTGAACAATCCGCTTTCGGCCATTCTCACACTCGCCGAGCAGCTCGAGCAAGAGCAAGCGCCGCATGCGAGCGCTGAAGTGCGCGTGATTCACGAGCAGGCGCGCCGTGCGCGCGCCATCGTACGTGACCTGCTGCAGGTGGTGCGAGCGCCGGTCGCAGCCGGTCGCCAGGTGCTCGACGCGCGCGCTGTCGTCACGCGTGCCCTCGCGGGCGTGGCAACGCGGCCCGAGAGCAAGCAGGTGCAAGTGCTGCTCGCGCTCGACTCCGCGCCGTGCCTCAGCGCGCTCGAGCACGGTGCACTGGAGCAGGTCGTCACGAATCTCGTCGTCAACGGCATGCAGGCCTGCGCCGTGCAGGGTAGTGTGGACGTGACCGTGGCACAGGCGGACGGATGGGTGCGCGTCGCGGTGCGCGACACGGGCGCCGGCATCGACGAGGCCACCCGCGCTCGGCTCTTCGAACCGTTCTTCACGACCCGCTCGCCGGGACAGGGCACGGGATTGGGGCTGGCGGTTTCCCGCGCGATCGTGGAACGACACGGTGGCACGCTCACCGTCGAGCCGTCTGCGACAGCGGCGGGGGCGTGCTTCGTGGTGCGACTTCCGCGGGTGGCCGCGCCGGCAGTGGTGGCAGCAGTGGGGGGCGACGCGGGGAGCGACGCGGGGGGCGACGCGGGCAGCGACGCGGGCAGCGACGCGGGCAGCGACGTTGGCAGCGACGTTGGCAGCGACGTTGGCAGTCGGGCGACTTTTGACGCGTCCGAAAACGACGGTGACGATGCGCCGGAACACGCGATCTTTCCGCACCACACCACGCCTGCTCCGGTGGCCGTCAAGCGCTCCGTGCTCATCATCGATGACGAAGAGTCCATCCGGCACGCCCTCTCGCGCTGGTTCGCTCGGCATGGCTGGCACGTCACCACGGCTGGTGACGGCGCAGAAGGACTGATCATTATAAGATCAGCAGAGCGTCAGTACGACGCCATTTTGTGTGATCTCAAGATGCCGGGCACTTCGGGAATGGCTGTCTATCACGCGCTGCAAGCCGAGTGTCCGGAGGTGCTCGACCGGCTCGTGATCGCCACCGGTGATGTCGCCAGCGTCGACGTGGCCGCCTTCCTGTCCACGGTCAACGTGCCGATCCTCGAGAAGCCGTTCGCGCTCAGCCAGCTCTCCGACGTGTTGGGCCAACTGCGCGGGACCGCCATCGTAGTCTGAGCGCGCTGTGGAGTTCGCGGCCCAGCGACCGATACTTTCACATATCGCGTCGCACCGAGTCGCGACTCCTCGTATTCCCAGGTCGATGGCGCAGGTTCCCGAAGCCGAGTTCAAGCCGCACCGCGATTTCCGCCCCAGCCATTGGAATCGGGAGTTCGCGCATCTCAACAGGCGTCGCTGCACGTGGATCCTCGCTGCGCTGCTGCTGAACATCGCCATCCACCTCACCGACTGGGGCCAGACGTCGACCGACGTGGCGCGTGGCTTCGTGACGTGGCTGGCGACGATCGCCGCCTTCGAACTCTTGCGTCGCTTTATCCATCGCCGCGCGGCGGTGATCTGGTGGAGCACCGCGGCTTTTGGCGTTGACGTGATCTTTATCGCGCTGATCATGTACCTCAGCGGCGGCGGCTGGTGGATCGGTGCGCCGTTTTTCGGCCTGATCGTGGGCCTCGCCGCACTCGGTCTGCCGCGACTGCAAGGCCGACTGGTGTTCGCCGCCTGCCTGCTTGCGTGGACTACGCTTTTCGCGGCGCTGCTTCTGAGCGACTCGGTACCGGAGCCGTGGTTCGGGCTGCCCAGCGTGCGTGAGAACGTAGAACTGCTTGCCACACAGTACGCGCTGGGGCTGTTCTCGCTTACGGCGCTCTGGGTGCTCATGCGTACGCAGAATCGGCGCATGCGCCGTGCGCAGCAATCGAACAGGCGAATGGTGGACAGCGCGCCATATGCCATTTTCACGATGAGC
>JBBQNT010000406.1:0-2763 GCA_038330215.1 Gemmatimonadales bacterium | reverse complement strand
CTCGAACGTGGCGCCGTACGCGGCCATGATGCGGCGCCGTTCCACCGACATGGACTCGGGCATCACGAGGATGAGTGTGTAGCCCTTCACCGCCGCCACCATCGCGAGTCCGATGCCCGTGTTGCCCGAGGTCGGTTCCACGATCACGCCGCCGCGCGAGAGCGCACCGGTCTTTTCGGCGTCCTCGATCATGGCAAGCGCAATCCGGTCCTTGATGCTGCCACCGGGATTCGCGCGCTCGAGCTTCATCCACACTTCCACGCGCGAGTCGAACATGCGCTGCAGGCGCACGTGTGGCGTGCGGCCGATGGTATCGAGAATGGAGTTGGCGCGCATGGAATCCTCGTCGTCGATGACGCGTGGGTGGGAAAGTCAGATGTGGAACTCGATGCCGTCGTCCGGAGGACGCGCATCAACGGTGCTTTCGAACTGTACCCGCGAACGCGGTGGCACGCTGTGAGTGAGCCACACGTTGCCGCCGATGACGCTGCCGGCGCCAACCACCGTCTCGCCGCCCAGAATCGTCGCGTTGGCATAGATCACGACGTCGTCTTCGATCGTGGGATGTCGCTTGCGGTCGGCCAGCCGCTTGTGCACCGCCAGCGCGCCAAGCGTCACCCCCTGATACAGACGCACACGATCGCCGATGGTCGTGGTCTCGCCGATTACCACACCCGTGCCGTGGTCGATCGCGAAGCCATGCCCAATACGCGCACCCGGATGAATGTCGATGCCGGTCTCGCTGTGCGCCCACTCGCTCATGAGGCGAGGGAGCAGGGGAATCTGCAGCGTATACAGCACATGTGCGAGCCGGTGCACCGCAGTAGCCAGGAAGCCCGGATACGCCATGATCACTTCATCCGCGCCCTGCGCTGCCGGATCGCCCGCAGCGAGCGCCTCAGCGTCCTCGACGAGCGCGGTGCGCACGGTTGCAAGCTCGTGCATGAAGCGTGAAGCGGCTGGCGCGTCGTGCGAACCGTTGGACACCGACGCGATGGTCTCCCGGAGCAGACGCTCGAGATGATTCAGCTCGCGCTCGACTGCTTCCGGCTCGCACGCCGGCGCCGCGCCGAAGTGGGGAAACAGAAGCTGCAGCGCCTGGCGCGCGATTACTTCTGCGCGCTCGCGAAGGTGGTGCGCGAACGGATGCGCTTCCCGCGACGCCACCACCAGGTCGGCAAATGAGTTGCTCACGCGCGAATGGATTCCAGCTTCTCGGTCAGGGATTGTGCACTGTAGGGCTTGGCAAGAAATGCCGTGTGCGGGCCGCTCAGTTCCGGATCGAACTCCAGCACATCGGAATACCCGCTGCAGAAAAGTACTGGCAGGGACGGTCGCTGGCCTCGTAGCTGTTCCACCAATGTCGGTCCGCCCATGCGGGGCATCATCACATCGGTAACAACCGCATCGATGGTGTCACGGTTCGCCTGCCATGCAGTGAGCGCGTCCACACCGTCGCGCGCTTCGATCACATCGTACCCGCGGCTCATGAGCACGCGCCTCGCCAGCCGCCGAACCGCGTCTTCGTCTTCTACGAGCAGAATGGTGCCAGCGCTGGAGCGGATCGCCGCGTGCCCACCCGATGGCGTCGATTCGATGTGCCGGTCCGCGGCGGGAAGGGTGATCGTTACCGTCGTGCCCGCACCCAACGCGCTGTCGATCTCTACCACACCACCGCGCCGCGTGACAATGGAGTACGCGGTAGGCAGGCCAAGCCCGATGCCGCGTCCGGCGGGCTTCGTGCTGAAGAACGGCTCGAACGCGCGCGCGCGTGTGTCCTCATCCATTCCCTTGCCGTTGTCGCGCATGGCGAGCGTGACGACGGGGCCTGAAGGCCCACCCGGACTCGCCGACGCCACACCAAGCTGCATCGTGCGCGTGATGACGCTGACCGTTCCGCCATCGGGCATCGCGTCGCGCGCATTCATGGCCAGGGAGAGCAGTGCCTGTTCAAGATGAGTGCGGTCATCTTCACTACGCACGGAGCACGCACGCGTCCCGCGCCTCGAGCATCACATCGTATGAAAACGAATCACTCGGCACGGAAGGTATCGCAAGCGTGATGTTGCCTCCGATGACGGTGAGCAAGTTGCTGAAGTCATGCGCGATGCCGCCGGCCAGCCTGCCCACAGCTTCCATCTTCTGCGCGAACTGCAACTGCGTCTCCGCCTGGCTCAGTGCTTCCTCGGCGCGTGCCATCTGAATAGCGACGGATGCGAGATCACGCGCGTCGTCGAGCACGCGCAACTCTTCGGCCGTTGGGTGGCGCGGCTCGCGCGCGTACTGCGCAAACGTGCCGACCACACGCCGCTCGCTGTCAAAGATCGGCGTGGACCAGCAGGCCGCGAGTCCGTTCTCCAGCGCGAGAGAAGCGTAATCGCGCCACAGCGGGTCACTGGCGATGTCGACCACGATCACCAGCTCGCGTCGGTAGACAGCTGTTCCGCATGAGCCTGCTTGCGGACCCGTTGGCTGTCCACTGATTGCCGTGGTGAAGGCGGCAGGCATACTCGGTGCAGCAACCGTGAACACATGCTCGACGGTCGAATCTACGAGCAGCACAGCACCGAGTGTGCCGGGCGATGCTTCCTCGAGCGGTTGCACCAGTCGCGTCAATACGTCTGGCAGTGGCAGTCGGAGTGCCATTGCCTCCAGGACGTGTCGATGTCCGGAGAAGCGCGACATTGCGCGTGATGCCATTGACAACAACTGCGCTGCTTCGACGCGAGCGGAATCCATTCAGATGCGGGCTGCAAGGGTGGC
>JBBQNT010000405.1:0-2772 GCA_038330215.1 Gemmatimonadales bacterium | reverse complement strand
CGATGTCTCGCTGCCATCGTAGAGGTTGTCGGTGATCGGGTCGCCGCAGTCGGAGTTGGTGCCGGAGTTGGTGCCGGAGTTGGTGCCGGAGTTGGTGCCGGAGTTGGTGCCGGAGTTGGTGCCGGAGTTGGTGCCGGAGTTGGTGCCGGAGCCGCTCACCGCGGTGCCGCAGCAGCCGGCACTGGTGGCGCCGGCCTGGGCGCCGATCGCCTGCAGGTCCACGGGGCCGCAGCCGGACGCGCGCTGTCCGTTGGCGGCCCGGGCGGCGGCGGCGGCGTACCGCTCGCGCACGGTCTGAGTGAGCGCTTCGGAGTCGGTCGGAACTTGTGTAGCGGACATGGTGCCTCCTATCAAGATTTTTTGATACATTCATCCGCACAAAGCGGCGCGGGCAGCAACAACCTGCACATCCTGAATCGTTGGACGGGGACTCAGCCGCAGCAGCCGTCAGCCTGAACGGCAGCCGATGGAGCGAGCGGGAGCAACGTCCGAGAGGGTTCTCGCGCGGGCTCGAACCGGCCGAATCCCGGACGCAACGCGTCGAGCGCTTCGTGCAACTCGTCGACCGCGTGGGGCACGAGCTGGTACCAGCTCCAGCGCCCGTCCTTCCGGTCAGTGACGAGTCCGGCGTCCTTGAGCACCCGCAGGTGGAACGAGAGCCGCGACTGAGCGGCCTCGAGCGCGCTCTGCAGATCGCACACGCAGCACTCGCCGTTCCTCAGCGAAGCGAGGATGGCGAGGCGAGTGGGATCAGAAAGCGCGTGGAACCGGCGCGCGGTGAGCGCGAGGTCGGGCGCGGAGGACGCTGCGGTCGAGGCCATGCGGCATCATATCAACTATTCTTGATTTGAGCAAGCCTGCGCACGAATCCGCGAATCAGGCGCTCGAAACGCACCCCGGCCTCCCGGCCCACCGACAGCACGTCGTCGTGCGACAGCGGCGCCGGATTGAGCCCCGCCGCCTCGTTGGTGATCAGCGAGACGGCCACTGCGCGCATGCCCAGCGCGCGCGCCACAATCACCTCGGGAACGGTGGACATGCCCACGGCGTCCGCGCCGAACTTCTCGAGCATGCGCACCTCGGCCGGCGTCTCGTAGGTGGGTCCCAGCAGCCCCATGTACACGCCGTCCTTGAGGTCTACGCCATGCTCGTGCGCCGACTCGTGCATGAGCGCGCGCAACTCGGCGTCGTACGGCCCGGACATATCCGGAAACCGCTCGTCACCCTTTTGCACGGGACCGTGCAGCGGATTGCGAAACATCATGTTGATGTGATCCGCGAGCAGCATCAGGTCTCCGGGCGAGAACGTGCGATTCACTCCCCCCGCCGCATTCGACGCCACATAAACGCGTGCGCCGAGCGCATGCAGCACTCGCACCGGATAACCGGCGAGCGCCGGCGCGTGGCCTTCGTACAGGTGCAGTCGGCCGGCGAGCATCAGCACAGGCGAACCGTCGAGCATTCCCGAGATCAACTGTCCCGCGTGACCGGAAACAGTGGTGGGAGGAAATCCCGGCACGTCGGCGAACGGGATGCGCACCGCGTCGGTGACGTGTGCGGCCAGTCCGCCCAGCCCGCTGCCAAGCACGATGCCGCAGACGGGTTCGCGATAGCGATCGCCCAGAAGTTCGCGAACCACAAGCGCGGCACGGGACGCCTCAAAGGCGCCCGGCCCTTCGTCGGCAATCGCCATGGTCGCGGTGCGAAACGGTGCGTTCATGCAGAGACTCCCTGGGCAGTGGGCAACCACGACTCATCGCTCGCGCTCTCCTCGAGCAAAAGCGAAATCTCGCGCGCCGCTTGATCGCGAAGCTTGAGCCGCTCTGGCAGCGGCAGGAACGAGGCATCAAACGCATTCCGCGAGAGCTCGGCGAGTGCCGCCAAGTCGAACGCCAGATGTTCGGCGCAGCGCGCATACTCTTCGGTGAGCGTTACGCCGCTCATGAGGCGGTTGTCGGTGTTGAGCGTGACGATCACGCCTGCATCATGCTGCGCCCGCAGCGGGTGCGCGGCGAGTGTAGGCACGACGCGCGTCTGCACGTTGCTCGTGGGGCACACTTCGAGCGCAATACCGCGATCACGCACGTAGTCGCGCAGCGATGCATCTTCGAGCAGCCGCGTGCCGTGCCCGATGCGATCGGCACCGCACAGGTGCACGGCCTCACGAATGGAATGCGCGCCGTCCCCTTCGCCCGCGTGCACGGTGACCGCAAAGTCGTGCGCCCGCGCGTAGGCGAAGGCCTCGGCAAAGCTGCGCGCCGGATTCCCCATTTCACCGCCCGCCAGGTCGAACGCCACCACACCCTGCGCGCGGTGTGCGACAGCCAGCTCCGCCATCGCCTGCGCGTGCGCCGAGCCAAGATTGCGCAGGGCGCAGATGATGGTGCGCGCCGTTGTCCCGGTCTCACGCTCGCCATGATGCAGGCCGCGCTGTACGGCGGCGAGCACGTCCTCGAGTGGCAACCCACCGCGTGTATTGAGGGCGGGACAGTAGCGCACTTCAACGTATCGCACGCCATCCTCCGCCGAATCGATCACGAGTTCATGCGCAATGCGTTCAAGCGACTCCGCATCTTGCATCACGCCCAACGTGATCGCAAAACGCGCGAGGTAATCCTCAAGATTGCGCGCGTCGTCGACACGCATGAACGCGCCCAACGATTCAACGTCCGACTCCGGCAGCGCCACACCGCGCTCGGCGGCCAGCGCCAGCAACGTGGCCGGACGAAGCGATCCATCCAGATGCACGTGCAACTCGGCCTTCGGCATGCG
>JBBQNT010000404.1:0-2776 GCA_038330215.1 Gemmatimonadales bacterium | reverse complement strand
CTCAAGAGTGCCGAGTTCGGCGCTGATTTTGCACTATGAAGCCAAGCGGAACATCTCGAACGTGTCTGGGTCCTGTCGTTCGACAATGAATTTCGCGAGGGAATGGGGTTCGCGCGTATTCACGAGAAAATCCGGCAGGGTTTGGCGGAGGGCATGAGCGACCACCAGTTCCGAGGGAGGGATGCCGGGACGGATGGTGCGCAGCCACGAGCCAAAGGCGTTCCAGACCTGCTGAGGACAGGCGACGGCCAAGTAGTGCAGCAGCCCCTGACAGATGACGCCGGCCTGAATGAACACGTGATAGGCGTGAAGCTTGGCGGTGACCGCTTGGCGATAGCGCTGCGACTCGCGATGCAGAAACTGATCGCCGCTGTTGCGGGCCAGCGGCTTCATGTCCTGCATCCAGAAGTGGTAGGAGAACGAACCAATCAGATGCACCGCCTGTTTGAAGCTGTGCTCGATCTTGAAGCGTAATCCATAGAGCCGAATGATCTCGACGGCGTCGAGGGACGTGTCGGTGCACATCAGCACGCACGAGCCCCTGGACGGGTGAGTGACCGCCACGAAGCGCACCAAGCGGCCGCACGGACGCCACAGCAAATCGCAGACCCGGAAACGGATCGTCACGTGGCGCTCGCCATAAACGGGGCTGGCCGCCGATTGCATGGACGGGAGATCATCGCACAGAGATCGGAGCCGGATCTTGTCACCGTACAGCCGTGGACGGCCCCTTTTCTGCGGACCCTGCCGCAGGTACGGGGCAAAGGCGACCGCATTGGACTTCACTCTGGTGATCAGGTGATTGTGCTCGGCCAGCAAGCCGTTGACGACCTTGCCGGCCGCGTAGAACGCATCGGCCACGAAATAGAACGGCTCCCCGATCGCGACGATTCCAAGCAGCGACAGTATTTTGTCGAGCAACGTCCGGCGATCGCGATTGGACCACACCACGCCCTCGTGAATGCGCACCGCCAGCGGCACCGCGAAGATACTGTGGGCCGCGTGCACGAGCATGCTGACCGCCTGCAACGAGTGCCCCATGATGTACTCGGGCTTGGTGTTCGCAGCCGACTGTTGATGGAGCAACTTCACGCCCGGCATCTTGCGGCCGGACTTGGCCACCTTGATGCCGTCACCGACCAGGACGCGCCGGCCATTGACGCGCACCGGGTCGGGGAAGAGCCGCAACACCACCTGCGTCCACAACGCCGACAGCCGGTCGAGCTGCACGGCATGGCTGTGAACGCTGTCGCGCAGCTTGTTGTACAAGCGCGGTTGCAGTTTGAGCGCGCGCACGATGCTGGTGACACCCAAATGCTCGGTGCGCACCGTCAAGCCGGCCACGACCGTCGCGAACCACATGAAGCTGCGCATGCGTGAGAACGCGGGGCGCAGCAGGCACAGGGCATTCCACCAGGCGGACCACAGCGGCATCGATATCTCCCGGTTCATGTTGACCGTACAGTATAGCATATGTATGCTATACCCATGACACAAAGACGCCTGATGCAAATCGAAAAGCGTATCGCGGCGATCAAGGCAAAACTCGGCGCGATCGACGAGATGCGACCGGGTTCGCTCAGCCGCCAGTACAAAGACCCCGCGCACCAGGCCGGGGCCTATTACCAGCTCAGCTATACGCGGGATATGAAGAGCCGGACCGAGTACGTGGCACGCGACGCGCTGCCACGCGTGCGCCGCCAGATCGCCAACTACAAGCGGTTCAAGGCCTTGACCGCGCAATGGGTCGACTTGGGCATCGAGCACAGCCGCCTGCGGACGAAACTGGCGCGCGCACCGTAAGGCCCCGGTGCTATGCTGTGTCGATGGGCAAGCGACAAAACTCACATCCCCTCGAGGACAACCCGCTCATCGAAGATGTCTTTGGCTCAATGGACTCGCCCGATGATGCGCTCTCCGACGCCGTGAGGCATACGGTCTGGAGCATCCTGGAAAAGGCCGATGTCGACGCCAGGAAGCGCAAGATCGTCTGGCCGGACGGGCAAAGCCTTTCCATTGCCAAGTCGGTCGCGCGCATTCACGCAGACTACCCAGACGTTCCGATCGCGTTGATCGACACCCATCTGACGGCATGGCTCGAAATGGAATTTGTTCCGCCGAACTTCTCTCAGAAACAACTCGACGAACTCGATCAGCTCACCGAGAAGTGGATCGATGCTCACGAACGGCAGGTTGAGGCCGCGCTAAAACGGGCGAGAACTCGGCACTCTTGAGTCATTAAAGAGTTTCGGAGTAATCCGTAAACCGTCGTATCACCCATTCGGAGCTGACGGTGCGTGTGACGTCGCCGCACTTTCGGTGGTTATGAAATAGGTGGTGACATGACCCTCCTGCGGAGCAATCAACGTGCGGACATCAATAAGGTGTGGGCGAATGGCGGCCGGTGTGTTGCTGGTGGGCACGCTGGCAGCTGCGGGATGCAGTGGCTCTCCCGTGGGGCCGGTGGATGCATCTGAACTGCCACTCAAAGAACGCCTTGCACCCGATGGAAAAACTGTGCTGCGCGTGGGAAGTGTCCGCTTTTACGGAGACCCTGACGTGATCGACGTTCCGGCGCGCGCCGTGGTGGGGATGCCGCTCGATATCCACGTGACCACGTATGGGGGCGGCTGTGTAAGGCCGGACACCACCGTTGGCGTGGTAGACGGTCTTCGCGCCACGGTGGTGCCCTATCAGCGGGTTGTGGCCGATCCGAATGCGGTGTGCACGGCTGACCTGCGCATTGAGCGCCGAAGCGTCCAACTCACATTTACGC
>JBBQNT010000403.1:0-2814 GCA_038330215.1 Gemmatimonadales bacterium | reverse complement strand
ACCGGTTGGCGCGTGCTGCAAAACCTCGGCGGCATTGGCAATCTCACCATCGTGCCGCCGGCCGGACATCACGAACCGCCTGTGGCGTTCGACACAGGGCCCGGCGTGGTGATCCTCGATGGCATCGTGCGATCGCTCGTGCCGTCGTTACTGTACGATGTGGACGGCGTGCTCGCAGGGCAGGGCACAGCCATCGAGCGCGTCGTGCACCACGCAATGGCGCACGCCTACTTTGCCGGTGCGCCGCCCAAGAGCACGGGACGTGAGCTGTTCACGCCCGCATTCATCGCGCAGTTTATCGACGACTGTCGGGCTGCGCATCCTGAGGCGACGGTGGCCGACATGCTCGCCACGGCGGTGGCATTCACCGCCGAATCCATCGCTGATCAAGTGAGTCGATTCGTGACTGCACCAATAGAAGACTTCATCGTGGCGGGCGGCGGCGCGGAGAATCCCGTGCTGCTCTCCGCCATTCACGCCGCGTTGCAATCGCGACTTGGTGAACGTGCCCCCACCGTGCGTCGCTTCAGTGACGTGTTCTTTGACGGAAACGCCAAGGAGTGCGTGGCGTTTGCGCTCATTGGCTGGCTGCATGTGCACGGGCGCGACGGCAATGTCGCTTCGGCCACCGGTGCGAGCGATGGGCGCGTGCTCGGTTCGCTTACCCCTGCATCACGTCGCACAGGAGCGCACGCGTGAACCGCTCAACCACATCGCGTGAACTCGCGCAGCTTGTCATGCCCGCGCTCGTCTGGCGATCGCCTGGCGGTTTCGATCACGAAAAGGAACGCATCACCGAGTATCTCGCACTCGGCGTTGGTGGTTTCCTGCTCATCGGCGGCGAACAGGAGGTGGTGCGGACGCTGGCCAAGCGGTTGCAGCGCGAAAGCCGTCATCCGCTGCTCATTGCCGCAGATCTCGAGCGTGGTGCCGGCCAGCAGTTCGGCCACGCAACCGGCTTGCCACCGCTCGCTGCAATCTGCGCACTCGATGATCTTGAAGCGCTGCGCCGCGCCGCCAGACTCACCGCACGTGAGGCGCGCACAATGGGCGTGAACTGGAATCTCGCGCCGGTGTGCGATCTCGATCTCGAAGACGCCAATCCCATACTCGGCACGCGCTCCTTCGGAAATGACTTCACGCGCGCCGGCAAGCTGGCTGCGGCGTGGATCGAGTCGTGCCAGAGTGAAGGTGTGCTCGCGTGCGCCAAACATTTCCCGGGACACGGTCGCACCACCGACGATTCGCATCTCACCTTGCCCGTGGTGGACGCGCCGCAGGATGTGCTCAAGGAGCAGGACCTCGCACCGTTCCGCGCGGCGATTGCCGCCGGCGTTGCGTCGATCATGACTGCGCACGTTGCCTATCCGGCGCTCGATCCGTCGGGGCTACCGGCTACGTTGTCGCGCGAGATTCTGCAGTGGCTGCTGCGACAGCAACTCAAGTTCGACAACCTCGTCGTCGCCGATGCACTCATCATGCAAGGTGTGCTCGAGGGCCGTGAAGAAACCGACGCGGCGGTGATGGCGGTGCAGGCCGGATGTGATGTGCTGCTGCAGCCCGATGATGTGCAGGCCGTCGTTGACGCACTCGAAGCCGCGCGCACCGATGGAAGGCTCGATCCCGAGCGCGCACGGCTGGCGCTGCGCCGTCGTCTCAAGTGGGCGCAGTGGGCATCGCCGCCCAACGACTGGCGTCGTCCAAGTGCTGCCGACACGGCGTGGGGCGCGTTACTCGCCGATCGCTGCATTCGATTGGAGAACGGGCCGCTGCCTGCGTTGGCAGCGGTCACCGAAGTCACTGTCATCGATGACGATGCACATGTGCCCGGCGCACAGGCGTCACGCAGCGCGCTGCTCGATGCGCTGCGAACGGGCGGTATCGATGCGCGCCGCACCGAGGCACCGAGTGCGGTGAGCCATGGACCGTGGGTGATCGCAGTGTTCGGCGATCGTCTGCCGTCCAAGGGCCGTCAGTGGCTCTCCGACGATACAAAGGCGCGTGTGCAGCAGGCGCTCGAAGCCGCGCGCGCGGCACAGCGCGAAGTAATCGTGTGTGCGATGGGCGATCCGCGTCTGGTGCAGCAGCTCTCGCTCGACGTGCCCACCGTGATCGCATGGAGCGGCGATACCGTCATGCAACACGCGGCTGCACGCGCGATGATCAAGTCGAAGAAATAATCCGGCGGGGCGCTCGCCGATCACGGAGCGCGGCGAACAAGCTTGTTGCTACTCGCCGCCGCCCGAGAGCACGCGCCACAGCAACCACACCGACACGGCCAATCCAAGTAGCACCAGCAGCAGCAGGATGGGTCGTGCGCGTGCCTTGCGCTCTTCGGTCGCCGCACCGTCGTAGCGCGGCACGCTGCCGGATGCGCCCGCGCGCACCGCTTCAAGCAGTGGCGAAGTTTTGGACGCCGAGTTGACGAGCAGCGGGCTCGGGTCTGACTTGTACGGCGTGGGACGTGGACTGTTCACCTGCGGCAACTCTTCTTCGCCGAGCGTGCCGCGCAGCGGATACACCTGATGTCCCACCGCGTCGGAGTGCCGCGCCGATTGCAGACCCTGGCCATCGAAGCGTGCGGCGACCACGGTAATGTTGTCAGGTCCGCCCAGTTCGTTGGCACGCGCAATGAGCCGGTGACAGAGCACCGCGGGATCCGACTCGGCGCGCGCGGCCTCTTCGATGTCTGCGGTACGTGCCACGCCCGACAGGCCATCGCTGCACACGATCAACATGTCGCCCAGGCGCAGCTGCTGGTGCGTGAGGTCGATCTTGACCGTGGGCTCCGGGCCGAGCGCCTGCAAAATGATG
>JBBQNT010000402.1:0-2833 GCA_038330215.1 Gemmatimonadales bacterium | reverse complement strand
CATCGCCATGCTCGAAGAGGGCGCGTTGCCGCACCGCAAGGTCGGCACGCATCGCCGCGTTCGCTTCGAGGACTTACTGCGCTACAAGCAGGCGGACGAGACGAAACGACAGCGTGTGCTTGACCAGCTTGCGGCACAGGCGCAGGAACTTGGCATGGGCTGACGAGATTCTCGACGAATGCTTCCGCAACATCGCCGCGAGTCGGCCAGAGCTCCCGCTCGATGCGCTCGCACGAACGCGCGAGCTGATGTGCAAGGCGTTACCAGATTGTCTTGTCAGCAACTATGACGGCCTCGCCGACAACGTCGTGCTGCCCGATCCAAACGACCGTCACGTACTCGCCGCAGCGATTCGTAGCAAGGCGCAGGTGATTGTGACGTTCAACCTCAAGGACTTCCCCAACAATTTGCTCGCGCCGTACGGTATCGAGGCGAAGCATCCGGACGACTTCGTGCTCGACGCGATTGGAATCGCACCCGGTACGATCGCCACGGTGGTGTCCCAACAAGCAGCATCACTGAAGTCGCCACCGGTATCACTTGCCGAGATGCTCGATCGACTGCGCGCGTCGGGACTCGAACAATCAGTCGCGCAACTCCGACATGAGTTTGGATGAGCGCCGTAATTTCCTCGGACTACACAGGATGGCCCGTCTCCGGTGATCTTCATTCCGTAGCGACAGAGCTTCGCGCCCAGCAGAAGCCGAATGTGGCGACGGATGTGACAAATGGAGCGCAGGTCCTCGCTGGGATTTCGGTCCATTCACCGCACAGGCGCAGCGGCGCGGGCTACCAAGTCGACAAGTTTCCAACGCGACGACGCTTAGCTCAGGAGACAGCGCAGGCGCTGCGTCAGCCGGAAGGCTGGGCGCTCGATGCTCGTGGCGAGGTGCTGGACCGCCGCCACGCGGCGCGTCGCCCAAGCGGGCGGGCGGGGCCCGGCTCGCGGCCCAGACCGTTCCGTGCCACCCAGCTCGGCGGCGCCAGGCAAGGCCGCCATGACCTCACGCCCCGGGTCCAGCGCCGGGGTCCGGGTGGGAGCGAACGCCGGGGAGGCGTATCGGACGGCGAGGAACGTGCCGATCCATCCGGCAATCACGATGGGCACGAGCAGGCGCGAATCGGAGGAGTAGCCGACGACATTCACGGCGCCGAGCAAAATCACGACCACCCCGTAGGACGCGGCGGCGCTCGCGCGGTGGCTCACCATGCAGAGGGTACACTGGGCCGCGCTCAGGTTGATCAGGAGCGTCGCGAACGCACACACGAGAGCGCGCTCCCCAAAGGAGAGCGCGAGAAAGGCGGCAGTCAGACTGGCCATGAGAACAGGGCAACGCGCAGGTAAGAGGATGAGATGGCAACGGCAGGACGCGAGAGCATCCGAATGCTACCGTGCGCGACACCCACGCTGCACGCCGGTTCGGACGGGTGCAACGCGGGTGTCACGCACGGCAATCCATGGCCAATGGACCGTACGCTGGGAGTATCGGTCGCGGTCACCCGAGACTGAAGGAACCGCGGCCCGGAGGGCGGTGCGGGAGCACCTCGGTTGCGGAGGGGTGAACGCGCGAAGTCCCTTCGCTGGCGTCTGCGTTACGCCGTGCGCATGCGTTGCAGCGCGTCCTCGGCGACACCAGTCGCGTGCGTCACCCGCATCAGGGCCACCAGCTCCTGCAGCACCGCGAGGTCGGACTCCGCGGCGACCTCGTCGAGAAATGCCGCGCAATCCGCTGGCGGCACGGCCGCGTGCGCGCCGGCGACCAGCTCCGCTCGGAGTGCGTCCGCCGTCGTCGGCATGGTGCGCAGCTCCGAGTCGGCGAGCAGGTGGAGCAAGTCGGGGGGTCTGTCCCAAGGCTAGTTGAAATTCGGGTGGTGCCTCCATACTGAGCGTGTTGATCCCAGCCAGGATTCCCACGCCAATATCGAGGACACCACCCATGCGAAAAGTATGAAATGCCACCCGTGCACACCAGTCATCCACCCCAGCCGTCGCGCAGGTCGAGGCCCCGTTGGACGATGGGACCTTGGCGCTCTCGCTGATCAAAGCCCTGATCCCGTTGGGCCTGCAGGCGGTCGAAGACGCGCTGCAGCAGGAAGTGCTGGCGTTGGCCGGCGCGCGCTATGCGCACGCCGATGGCCGCCCCGGCTTGGCGCGCTGGGGACGCCAGAGCGGATCGATCTATCTGGCCGATCAGAAGCTGCCCATCACGGTGCCGCGCGTGCGCGATGTGCACGCCCAGACCGAAGTGCCGCTGGCGACGTATGCGCAGTTGCAAACGCCGCGGTCCCACGATGTCGGCTTGTTTCGTCGGATGCTGTCGGGCATTTCCACGCGCGAGTATGAGGCCGCCGCCGAAGCGGTGCCCGAGGCCTTTGGGCTCTCGAAGTCGAGTGTCTCGCGCGGTTCGTGCAGGCGAGCGCGGCGACACTGGCACAGTTCCACACACGCCGCCACGATGATCGGCAATGGCTCGTCCTGTTGCTCGACGGCAAGACGTTCGCGGAGGATCAGGTGGTGATCGCGCTGGGGGTCACCACCGAGGGCGAGAAGCGCATCTTGGGCCTCGTGCAAACGGCCACCGAAAACAAGCGCACGTGTGCGACGTTCCTGCGCGAGCTGCTCGAACGCGGCTTCGCGGCGCCGCACGGCTTGCTCGTCGTGCTCGACGGCGCGAAGGGACTGCGCGCGGCGGTGCGCGACGTGTTTGGCGACGACGCCGTGGTGCAGCGCTGCCAGTGGCACAAGCGGGAGAATGTGCTGCGCTACCTCACGAAGCCGGAGCAGGTGCGGTGGCGGCGCAAGCTGCGCGACGCGTACGCGCACGGCGGCTAT
>JBBQNT010000401.1:0-2836 GCA_038330215.1 Gemmatimonadales bacterium | reverse complement strand
CGAGACGCGCCCGTCTTCGTACAGCGAGCTTTCGAGGTAGTACGTGTCGAACTTGACGCCGAACGCCTGCATGTCGAGGTCCTGTTCGTGACGCAGCGCGGCAACGGCGAACGTGCGCATGCGGTCGAGATCATCGCCGGTTTTACCGGCCGGAAACTGCAGCACGTACTCCTGCGCAATTTCGCGAATGTATTCGCCGTGGTAACCGCCCTCGGGAATCTCCAGCGGCAAGCCGGCGAGCTCGCGTACACGCGCTTGCACACTCTTGGCGAGGTTGGCGATCTGCGTGCCGCTGTCGTTGTAGTAGAACTCGCGGTCCACTTGCCATCCGGCGGCGTCGAGCAGCGCAGCAATGGCGTCGCCGAGCGCCGCCTGTCGTCCATGGCCGACGTGCAACGGCCCGGTGGGATTGGCGGAGACGAACTCCACGCAGGCGCGCTCGCCGCGACCAAGGCTGCTTCGTCCCCACGTGTCCGGCGCGTTCAGGATCGCGAGCAATCCGCGCGCCTGGAATCCCGGATCGAGCCGGAAGTTGATGAATCCCGGCCCAGCAATCTCGGCGGCGGTTGCGCCCACCGACGGCAGGTCCATCGCCGCGATGAGCGACTCGGCGATGTCGCGTGGCTTCTTGCCCAGCGTTTTGGTGAGCGTCATTGCGACATTGCTCGCCCAGTCGCCGAACGCGGGATCGCGTGGCCGTTCGAGGTGCGGGGTGACGTCGTCGGGCGCACCTAGCGTGCGCGCTGCGCGCGCGATCTCGCTGCGCAGGGCCTCGGCGTGATTCAAGGGAGTGGTGCTCGTGTGAACGGAATCAGTCAGTCTTGGGCGGCTTGGGCGTCGAGGCAGGCGCGTCGGACTTGGGTGCGGGCTTGGCGTCGGCTGACTTGCTGTCGGACTTGCTCGTGCTCTCGCGAGCGCTGTCCGACTTCGTGTCGGACTTGGCGTCCGACTTTTTGTCAGCCTTGGCATCGCTGCCTCCCGACTCCGACTTCGCCTCGGCCTTCGCGTCGGCCTTGGCGCTGTCGCTCTTGGCTTTCGCCGTGGCATCGCGCACGTCCTTCTTGCCGTCCTTGCCGTAGTCGGTGATGTAGAAGCCCGAGCCCTTGAACAAGAGCCCTGCGCCGCCGGTGATCATGCGCACGGCGTCGCCATCGCCACTTGGCGAGGGAATGGTCTCCGGCACTTCGGAGATCTTGAAGAACTTTTCGATAATGGTGCCGTCGGGGCACCGGAACTCGTAAGTCGGCATCGTTTCACTACTTAGGTTGAGTCAGACAACAACCTTGAAACGTACCATGCACCGCTGGCGGGTTCAACTGGGGAGCGAGGTCAGTTCGCCGTCGGCGATCTTCGCGACGCGTTCGGCGTCTTCCCAGCGGGCGTAGAGTGCGCCGAGTTCGCCGGCCATGGCGCGGCGCTCGTCTTCGTTGTGCAGCGACATCTCGAGCGCAAGACGTTGCGCGTGCGGGGCGTATGACAGCGGTCGAACGTCGTCGCGGGTGTTCCCGACGAACGGAAGCGCCAGACTGGCGAGCAGGCTCGATGCAGTGGTGCCGTCTTCAATCAGCCGGACAGCGTCAGCCGCGACGGAGGCTCTTGCGCCCTCATGGTTCACACCCACAATCGCGTCGCTGAGCGCGCGACGTGCATCGTGGCCAGTGAGTGTGTGCCTCGTCTCCCTGAACATGAACTTGACCCATCGTCGCGGTGACTGGAGCGAGACTTCAAGACGCAGCGACCCGTCGGGTTTAACGGATGCGATCGTCTGATGCACATTCTCTGCTCGCATGGCCAGTCGCCCTATACCGGGTACCGTGACGTGAGCGACCGGGAGTAGTGCAAGTCGTCCGATTGCCGCGCCAGTGAGTTGAACCGCCATCGGTGCCAGGGCACCCGTTGCCATATAGCCGCCGACGCCGGCGAATATGAGCACGGGATACGCCAGCGCCGCCGTCATGGAGACGGAACGCGGGACGGTGCGCATCAGGAAGTTCCGACGCCGCCGAACACCCAACTGCTCTCCGTACCGCCAAGCCGCAAACTCTGGCAGCAGCGGTCGTCCAATGCGCACCAGATAAGTACCGTCACGCAGTCGCGCCAATGCGATGTTGTCGGTGGATACGCGCGCACGCGTGCCACGATAAGCCCGCTCACATTGCTCGATCGCCTCCCACCGTTCTTCCAACGGCGTCAGGTTCCAGCGGGTGCATTTGGTGCAAACCACCCACAGGCGCCCACGCTCTGCGTCGAACGCGAGACGCTTCCCTACCGGGAAACTCTCGAGTGAGTCGTTCGCGCCGAGCGACGCGTGGCAGAAGAGGCAGGTGGAGAACACCCGCGCAAACTACTGCGCCGATTTGCGTTGCAGGAAGAGGCTCGCCTTCACGAATATGCCATCGCTGGCACGACGCAGAGAGGTGAATGCCAGTGCGTCCGGCTCCGTGAGGCTGCTGCCATAGCCGGCGAAGAACGTGGTGCCCGGACGCGGGCGATACGAGAACAGCCAGTCCGTTCGCAGTACGTTGGACGACCGCCGCACCGATGGAACGAAGGTGCCGTCCGACTGCCGCTCGAGCAGCGCGAGTCCGGTGCGATAATCACGCAGCGGTTCGCGGCGATTGGCTTCGTACTGCGACACCACGCGCACGAAGATGAAGCGACTGAGCTGATACTCCACGCGAATGCGCGGAATGCGCGTGGAGAATGTGGACAGGCCGTCGTCCGTGCGAATGAACTCGTTGCTGGCGTACGTGGCGTTCGCGCGCAGACGCTCCGTGGGACGCAGCGTGATCTCGGCTGTAGCGGCCGTTCGATCAACGGGCGTGGTCTCGGCGAA
>JBBQNT010000400.1:0-2855 GCA_038330215.1 Gemmatimonadales bacterium | reverse complement strand
TGTCCGCGCATCGCGTTCAGCGCCGAGGCATCGAGCGTGGTCATGGCGACCACGCGTTCCAGCGCATCGTTCAGCGTGTCGGCCGTGACATCCACCGCTTGCAATGTGATGTTGCTCGCGCTCAGCACGATCTTGAGCAGCACGTCTTCGCGCGACAGGTCCACCACGCGCTCGAGCGGTGTGTAGCCGAGCATTCGCACGCGCATGATCACACGCCGCGCCGGCAGGTCGCGAAAGTCGAAGCGGCCGGCACCGTCGGTGCGGATGCGCCGCATGCCGGCCACAGCGTCTCCCCATACCACGCTGATCTCGGCGCCACGCAAAGGTTCGGCCGTCGCGGAATCCTCGAGAATGCCGTGCAGATGGCGTCCAGCCTGTGCCTGGGCATCACCCGAAGCCATCGCGGTGAGCAATGCCGCAAGCAGGGTCGTTGCAGCCGCCCGCCACAGCCGCCGCGTCCGGCCCAGAGTCGCTCGCACCGGACCAACCGTGGTCAGTATGGCGGCATGCTCGAGCGCGCGGTCGGTCAGGGGCATATATCGAAGCACAAGCAGGGCGGACCGAGGCAGGGAATGGTTTGACGGCGAACGAATTTGCAGACCGGGAAACACGGGCAACGGCCTGATAGATAATGATAAGCCACGATCAACACCAGTGTTCCACGCCGCAGCTAGCCACAACGCCAGCCCTTCGGCTATCGTGCATCTGCTGTTCGTTTCCCCTCTGGCCCGCCCATGCTCCTCATACTGGTCGTTGCGATGCTTGCGGGCTGTGCCATGGCGGGTGCCTGGTACGGCCGACTTCAGGAACGGGCTTGGTGGACTCGCCGGTTGCTGGAGCGTGGCATCAATCCGAACACGTTGTACCCGCGTGGTACCGGCATGCCTCACGCACCCCTCGAGCCGCTCGACCCGGAGACGGACGCGATGCGCGATACCATGGAGGACATGGCTCGTGAGGTGGAGCGGCTGGCCGAAGGTCAGCGGTTCCTGACGCGCGTGCTCACGGAGAAGCGGGCCAATCCGCCCGCGGGCGGTGAGAACACCCCGCCACGTCCGCCGGCGGAGTAGCCGGCGCCCTTGGCCGCGTCGCGCAGCCGGGTGCTGCTCCATCAGGCCTCGAACGCTCAGCCCTGCGCTCCCGCCTTGCCTCCCGCATGCGACCAAAGTGCGCGCTCGACCGCTGACGGTGTCCATTCCACGCCGAGCTGCATGGCGCGCTCACGCAGCGCTGCGGCGTACTTGCGGTAGTAGCTCGGCGTGAACGCAGGCTTTCCGAGCTCCGGCACCTGCGCGGCCACCAGCTCGTCGAGAAAGGGGTAGATGCTCGGCTCGAATGCCGACATCACCGCCGACGCCGTCGCCGGGCCGACACCGGCGAGCTTCGCGATCGTGGCAATCGGTGCGCTCTCGTGCGGCACCTGCGCAAACGCCTCGCCTGTTGCACGTGCTACCTCGTCCGCGTCATTGCCGCGCACGAGCACCAGGTTGCGAGCACGCCACACGCCGCGCGCCATCTTCCACTCCGTGATGCGCACGAGTTCCTCGTGGCTCGCGAACGCCGGAACACGCGACCGCAGCAGGGCGGGCAGCTCTGTCCGATACCAAGCGTCATGCGCAGCGAGTGACGTCACACCCTGCGCGGCGATGACGTTATCGTATCCGTCCAGCGCCGCCTGCCACGACGCGCCGCGCAGGTCTTCCCACAAGGTGGCCGTGCGTTCGCTCATGGGGCGTTCCCGGAGTGCGCGTTGACGGTTCGCGGCGACGTGGCGGACGTCGTCACTGATACTGGGTCATTCATTGCGACGATCGCAAAGCCCTTCAGCTGTGACAATACGTGCGAGGGCATCACTATCAGTGCACGTTCGCGCGATGCATCAATGACCGCCAGTTGCGCGAGTGTCCATCGGTTGCAGTTCTGCCACCAGGAATAGCGACCGAATGCGCGGTGAAATCGGCCACGGTATTCGGGGACCTTGTCGAATGCGCGGCTACGTGCGCCAGCGCTGTCGCGCACGATCCAGCGTTCGAGTTGCGTCGACAGCGCCATCATCTCTGCAGCAGACACGTCGCGTCGGTGCAACGCTCGCAGCCCGCGCAGCTCACCGGGGGCCCTGGCGTGATGCGCAACATATGCCACGGCCTCGGTTGGTAGAAACAGCGTCGCAAACACGGACCAGGGTGCGTAACGCGATTCCATGAAGAAGCGCCGGTCGCCCCACGCGTACTCCGCGTACGCTCCTCCCGAATCTGGTTCGGCGTCGGCATGCTCGAGCGGCCAGTCTCGCGGCTGCTCCACGAAGATCGAGGTGTGATAGCCATAGTCGGCCACGTACACCGCGAACCGGCGTGCCGAGTCTGCGGGTGCCAGCATGGGGAGCCGGACGGATGACGCTGGCGCGATAGCGTGATCCGTCGCAATCAGCGGAGGCAGTGCGAGCAGGCCGAGCATCGCCACAAGTGCGAGCACGACACCCCCAAGCCTACCGCGCCACCACTGCCCGCGAGCGCTGTCGGTCGCCATGCATCAAGCTAGTTCGCCGTTCGTCCGTCGACGCGCGCCAGTCGCACTCCCGCCGCGAGCACGCCGGCGCGAGCACGCCCGCCCGATCGGCCCAGCGCCACAGCCGTTACAAATCTCGCTTCCGATCGCCCTCCACGCGGTCGATACTCTGACTGGATGAGTGCGCCGTGCTCATCCGTATCGCTTACGTTGCCACAACGCCGTCGTATCCTCTCCGCCTCCGTGCCTTGCCTCGCTGTCGACCCCGCCGACCTGTCGCACCACAGGGCGTCACCCGCGTCATGCCAATGATCGTTGCGCTGCTTGCGGCGCTCATCGTGGTACTGGCG
>JBBQNT010000399.1:0-2872 GCA_038330215.1 Gemmatimonadales bacterium | reverse complement strand
GCAACGTCGGCGAGGAGCCACTCGGCGCGAAGTAGCGCGTAATCGGCGCTGTCGCGGTGCGTTGCCACTGCGAGCTGCCACTGGCATCAGGACGCGCCGTCCGCGATTCTTGGGCGAAGTGCGTCCGTGACATCCGGTCCGGCGCGATTGTCCCGCTCCTGTGTGTCATGACTGCTGCCGCGCCGTGGGAAACCCTCGGCTTGTTGATCGGCCACGCCACGGACGACGCCGGCGCCACGGGCTGCAGTGTGCTGCGTGCGCTCGACCGGCCGTTTCGCTGCAGCGCGGCGCTGGTGGGTCGCGCGAGCGCCACGCGGGAGCTGGGCACGTGTGCGCCTGAACATCTCGTCGATCGTACGGACGCGATTCTGTTGAGCGGTGGCTCTGCCTACGGCCTCGACGCCGCGGCTGGGGTGATGCAGTGGATGGAGGAACAGCAGCGCGGATTTTCCGTCGCGGGCGGCGTTGTACCCATCGTGCCGGCGGCGTGCATCTACGATCTGGCGCCGCTCGGTCGCTTTGGTGCGCGCCCCACCGCCGAGATGGCCTATCACGCCTGCGCCAACGCCGCACTCTACGACGTGGCCGAAGGCAGCGTGGGCGCGGCTACCGGTGCACTCGTTGGCAAGGGCGCGGGCATCGCGCGCGCGATGAAGGGTGGTGTGGGCGTAAGCGCGGTGCAGGGAGCGCAGGCCGTGGCCGGTGCAATCGCCGTGGTGAATGCATTCGGCGACGTGCGCGATGCCTCGGGCGCCATTATCGCCGGTGCGCGCGCCGATGACGGCGGATTCGTGGATATCGAGGCGCGCATGCGTGACACGCGCGCCGAAGTTCGTTTTCCGTCGGCTGTGCGCGAACATACCACGCTCGCGTGCGTGGCCGTGTCCGCGACGCTCTCGAAACTGGAACTCGCGCAACTTGCCGAAAGCGCCACCACTGCGCTTCGCCGCCGCATCTCGCCGAGCGCAACATCGTTCGATGGTGATGTGGTATTCGCCATCGCGCCGCATGAGGGGCCGGTTGTCGCCCTGCCCGTGCTCGAGTCGCTGGTGATCGCCGCGTTGGAAGACGCCATAGAGCGCGCGGTACGACGCGCACGTGGACGCGAAGGATTCCCTGGATTGGCCGACACTGTTTCGGCCGGAGGATACGCTTGAGCCCGACGCAACTGCACGATTTCAAGGTTGGCGACGTCGCGCGCGTACGCGCCGCCGTGGCACCGATGATGACCGAGGCGCGCATCAGTGCGTCGCTCTCGTCGCAGCTTACGTCGGGTCATGTCGTCACGCTGCTCGAGCAGCGCGGTGAGTGGTGGCTGGCGCGCGGCGACGATACGTACGACGGATGGATGCACCGCGGTTATCTCGAACCGAGCGGCGGCGACGAATCGGACTGGCCGCTCACCACTGGAGCGATCGTGCGTCGTGCAGATGGAACGGCGCGCGCGCTGCCGTTTGGCGCGCGTGTCGCCCCGGACGCGATGGTACTCACCGGTGATGCGCACGACGACGACGAGCGACCGCTTCAGTTTCCGCCGTACGCCGACGCAATTGCGCACAGCGCCGAGGCGTTGTTCGTGGGCGCGAGCTACCTGTGGGGTGGTGTCACACCGTGGGGCTGCGACTGCTCGGGCTTCGTGCAGTCGATTGCGTCCATGCACAGCATCGCACTGCCTCGTGACGCGTGGCAGCAGGCCAGTGCAGGTGAGCCGGTTGACGCCGCATCAATCGATACCGATGTGCTGCGCCCGGCCGATCTGCTCTTCTTCTCCGATCGTGATGATCGGCGCATCACGCATGTCGCGTGGTACCTGGCCGGTGCTCGTTTCGTGCACAGCGCACTCGCGCGCGGCGGTGTCACCGTTGAATCGCTGCGCGTCCCTGACGCTTACGTCGACCGACTGCGCGAGCAGTTCGTGCTTGCTCGGCGCATCGTCCGCGTCAGCTGACGAGACCGCCCATCGGCCGCGCCTGGGGCGTGCCGCCGCGCACGTGCAGCACGACGTCCGCATGCTGCTCGCCGTCCAGATCCACGAGCATTTCGTAGTCGCCAGCGGTATCGAGTGGCAGGTCGACCGCCGCGATCACCGGCATGTCGAGTTCGCCCACGGTGCCGGGCGGCGCACCCACGGTGATCTCCGCGTTGGACGACCACAGTTCGTTGCCGTCCGGATTGATCCATCGCAGCGCCATCGAGTGCACGCCGCTGTCGGCAGGCGTGCCCTTGAGGCGCACGACAAGGGTCGCGCGTGGGTGTACGGAAGGGAACGCGGCGACGTGCACCGCGTCAAACACGCCGAGAATGTTCAGCTTGCCCTCTTGCGAGAGGTTGGCGGCGTCGGCGAAAAGAGCGAAGGATACATGCATGGCGGGAACCTACACGCGGGCGCTGCCGCTCGCCTAGTTTTGAGGATGTCCGCTGCCGTGAAACCGACCGTCCCGCCCGCTACGACTTCCGCCGCCGCCGAGCTGGACAACCGGCCGCGATCGACCGAGCCCGCACGCCACGCGTTTGGGCTCACGGATGTCGGCCTGATGCTGATGGCGCTCATCTGGGGCGTCAACTTTACGGTCGTGAAGACGGGCATCTCTACCATGCCGCCCATGGCATTCAACGGGCTTCGCGTCGTGCTCGCAGCCGTGGTGCTGGCAGCCGTGGCATTTGCCGTGGCTGGCCGCCGAAATTTTCCGGCGCGGCGGGATGCTCTTGCACTGCTGGCAATGGGCGTGCTTGGAAACGGGCTCTATCAGCTCATGTTCATCGCAGGGCTGTCGCGTACGCGGGCGGGTATTGCCGCGCTCGTCATCGCGGCGGGCCCGGCGTGGATTGCTGTTTTTTCGCGCTTGTTCGGTCGGGAGCGGCTGCCCGGCCG
>JBBQNT010000398.1:0-2879 GCA_038330215.1 Gemmatimonadales bacterium | reverse complement strand
ACCGACGCGAACCTGCTCGACTACGATGACCTGCTGCTCTCGCTCGCCCTCCTGCTCGAACAGGGCGGCGATGTGGGCGACCAGATTCGCGGCGACTACGACCACGTGCTCGTGGACGAATACCAGGACACGAATCCGCTGCAGGCGCGCATCCTGCGCGCGCTCTGCCCGCACGGTCGCATCACGGTGGTGGGTGACGACGCGCAGTCCATCTACGCATTTCGCGGCGCGACGATCGACAACATCATGACGTTCCCCGCGCAGTTCGCGGGCACCACGATCGTCACGCTCGAACAGAACTACCGCTCCACCGCGCCCATCCTCGATTCGAGCAACACGCTCATCTCGCGCGCCACCTATCGCTACACCAAGCAGCTCTGGACCGATCGCACCGGCGGCGAGCCACCATGGCTGGTCACCGTGCGCGATGAACGCGAACAGACGCGGTTCATCGTGGATCGTCTGCTCGAGCTGCACGAAGAAGGCACGCCGCTCAAAGAGATCGCCGTGCTCGTTCGCGCCGGCTATCTCTCGGCTGATCTCGAGATCGAACTCTCCAACCGGCGCATACCATATGAAAAGTGGGGCGGCCTCAAGTTCCTCGAAGCCGCACATATCAAGGACGTGCTCGCATTCCTTCGCCTGCTCGAGAATCCGCAGGATGAAGTGAGCTGGTACCGATTGCTGCGCCTGCTGCCCGGCGTCGGCGACAGCACCGCGCGCGTCGCCGTTGAATTGCTGTCCGCACACGGCTGGCACCCGCGCGTCCTTGGCGCAGTGCGCGCATCTTCGCGTGCCGCACCCGGCCTCGCCGCACTCGGCGCGTTGCTCGACGGCATGCGAGGCGCACCATCTCCGGTGCCCACGAGCGAGGAAATCGCACAGATCCGTCAACTGTACGATCGCCTGCTCATGGAGACGTATGACGAGCCCGCGCCGCGACTCGCTGATCTCGACCAGCTTGCAATCATCGCCGTGAGTTATCCCACACGTTCCGAGTTTCTCGCCGCGCTCGCACTCGAGCCGCCCGCCGCCACGCAAGACCTCGCCGTGGGCGGTGACGACGAAACCGATGCACTCATCATCAGCACCATTCATTCAGCCAAAGGCCGTGAATGGGACGCCGTGTTCGTGCCCTGGACACTCGACGGCGTCTATCCAATGGCGCGCAGTGCGGGCAACGACGACAGCATTGAAGAAGAACGTCGCCTTCTTTATGTCGCCATGACGCGCGCACGCGATCATCTCTGCCTCGTATATCCGCTCCAGTCATATCCTTCCCGCATGGGCGCCGACTATTCGTACGGCCAGCTCTCGCGCTTTCTCGACGAAGGCGTGCGACGCACCATGCAGCGCGTAACGCTCGGCCCCGACGGCACACTGCCCTCACTGCTCTCCACCGCGCCGCTCCCCGCGCGGCCGGCCGTCGATCTTCGCGCTTTGTTGCGCGGACGCGTCGGACTCCCCCCCGCGAAACCAGAGACGCCAGACAAGAGTTGAGTTACCATGCGCACTGATGCCGCACCAACCACCCTCCCAGCACCGCCACAATGACCATCCCTTCCCGCTTTGGCGCCTTCGTGCCTTGGCGCGCCAGCGCCCCCGCGGTTGCAGTTCTCGCAACCATCGCCGCCGCGAACCTTTTCGTCGTTCGCGACTTGCAAGCCCAGGAGGCGCTACCAGCCGCGACCACACCGCTGCCCGTCGACTCCGCCGTGCGCACTGGCGTCCTGGAAAACGGACTCCGATGGTACATTCGCACCAACTCGCGCCCTGAGAACCGCGCCGAGTTGCGCCTTGCCGTGAACGCTGGCTCCGTGCTCGAAGACAATGACCAACGCGGGTTAGCGCATTTTCTCGAACACATGGCGTTCAATGGCACGCGTCGCTTCGCGAAGAACGACATCGTGAAGTACCTCGAGTCCATCGGCGTGCGATTCGGTGCCGACCTCAACGCCTACACCAGCTTCGACGAGACCGTCTACATCCTGCCCGTGCCCACCGATTCGGCGGGACTGCTCGCGCGCAGCCTGGACATTCTCGAAGACTGGGCGTCGGCCGTCACGCTCGACAGTACTGAAGTGGTGAATGAGCGCGGCGTGGTGCTCGAGGAGTGGCGTGGCTCGCGCGGCGCCAATGCGCGCGTGCTCGACACACACTTCCCCGTGCTGCTCAAGGGTTCCAAGTATGCCGAGCGCCTGCCCATAGGCGACACCGGTATCATTCGCAGCGCGACGCCGGCACCGCTGCGCCGTTTGTACCGCGACTGGTATCGTCCCAACAACATGGCCGTGATCGCTGTCGGTGATTTCAACGCCGATTCCGTGCAGGCCATGATCGTCTCGCGCTTCGGCGCGCTCACGAACCCGGCATCACCGCGACCGCGTGACAGCGTGGCCGTGCCTGCCAATCCCGGCACCCGCGTATCGATCGCAAGCGACGCGGAGCTGCAGTTGGCCCAGGTGGAAGTGACGTGGGCCATTCCCGCGCGCAGCACGCGCACGGTGGGCGAGTGGCGGCAGCGTCTGGTCGAAGACATCTACAACGCCGCTTTCAACCGGCGACTCGCTGAAATCACGCAGCGTCCCGATGCGCCGTGGGTCGGAGCATCGTCGAGCGTGAACAGCTTCACGCGCAGCGGTGCCGCCTACTCGCTTGGTCTGGCGGCCAAGGAAGGCCAGCTCAACGCCGCGCTCGAGGCGATTCTTCGTGAGGCACGTCGGGTGGACGAGTTCGGTTTCCTGCAAAGCGAGATCGATCGCGTCAAGACCGATGTGCAGCGCGGCTACGAACGCGCGTACGCCGAGCGTGACAAGTCGGAGTCGAGCGGGTTTGCGGATGCCTACGTTGCGCACTACCTGCAGCAGTCGCCCATTCCC
>JBBQNT010000397.1:0-2888 GCA_038330215.1 Gemmatimonadales bacterium | reverse complement strand
CATTCAATCCTGACGTCGCCGGATTGTCACTCGCAAAGAAATCCGTCACATCGATGACATACGCGGCACTGTCGCGCGAATACGCGGCGATCGGAAACGCGCCGAGGATGGCGGGATAGTTGTTCTGCGCCACGGAGATCGCGATCGGCAGCGACGAGTCCGCTACCGCCGCCGTGCTGATGCTCTTCATGAGCAGCCGGTCGGGCGTGCGATCCCAGCGCACGAGCCGTTCGTTGAGCGAGCTGCCGGCGCTCTGGAATCCGCCGGAGCCGGCCGGCACGCCAGACACGCGCGTCACCATCAGGAAGTCGCGTCCGATCAGCGAATCGGGCACCTCAAACAGGATGCGGTCGTCAATGCGGTGTACGGTGATGCCGCCGCGCTCGGTGCGCGCACCGGAGGTAACAACCTGCGAATACGGACGCGGTCCCCGGCGAGCAGCGTTCGGCTGGCCGCCAGTCTGACCGCCACCCGGCGCGCCCTGGACAGCGGGCGGCTGTGCACTCGGCTGAGCATTCGCTGCAGGCACCGCCGCGGGCGTAGGCCTTGGCGCCGGCTGCGGTTGCTGCACGTTGGCGGCGCATCCGATGGGCGCTGCAATGGCGAGGGCGACCAGCGCCAAGCGGGCTAAATCACGCATAGGGACGGTGTGGTTGAGAGCGATGGCAGGCAGCTTCACTCCTGAGTCTACGCAGAGTGCACGCGCGAAGTTGAGCGCGGCCGGTCGACCGGGCAAGGAGGGCGGCGGCTCACCTGCCCAGACTTGCGTGGACTTACGCAAGTGCGCGGCGAAACGCACACTTCGCGCATGACGCCGCTCCGACTCATCCCCTGGCTCCTGCTGCTGGCGCTCGTTGCCTTCAGTGCACTCACTTACGACACGCTGCCGGAGCAGATTCCGCAGCATCTCGATTTCAGCGGTGACGTGACGCGCGCCGCCGCCAAGTCGCCGCTGCGCTGGGCCATGCTCCCGCTCATCGCGGCAGTGACGCTGGCACTCGTGCAGGCAATCTCGCATGTCCTGCCGCGCAATCCTGCGCTGTTCAACTTTCCGGGCAAGCACAAGCTGCTGGCACTGCCCGCCGCGTATCAAGCGCCGGTCGTCGCGAAATTGCAGGATTTCCTCGCTATCACGTCCATAGTCACGGTGCTGGTCATGTGTGGCGCGCAGTGGCTGTTGTGGCGCGCCGCGCTCGGCCATTCCACCTCCGGCGCTTCGATGCTCGTGCTCGTGTTTCCGGTGGTCCTCTTGGCCGCGCTGCTGCTGCATCTCTCCGCCATCGTCTCCGCGACCGACGCCGCGCACGACGCCTGGAAGACCAGCGCCCGGCGCTGACGGAGCTTGCGTCAAAGCACGCCACCGCCGAGCGTTCGGGTCCATCTACTTCCCAAACGCACAGGACGGCGCGTGCTCGAGCAACTCATTCCACGTCGGCGCGACTTCGATGGCGCCGATCTCATCTTCACGATGAATGCCGCCGCACACGCTGCAGCCGCCGTCGGCCGCCCGGTCATCAACGCCGCCATGGGCGCGCTGCTCGATGACGACGGCACGTTCGTCGCGCTCGACACGGTCATGGCGCAGTACGCGCAGCTCACACCCGCCGAAATCGCGCCATATGCTCCCATCGCCGGTGACCCGCGCTATCTGCTCGGCCTCACGCAGCGGCACTGGCCGGAACTCACTTCGTACGGCGCGGGCGTGGCCACGCCGGGTGGTACAGGCGCACTCGCGTTCAGCTTGCGCAATCTGCTCGAACCGGGCATGCGCGTGCTGACGGCCGCGCCGTACTGGGGACCGTACGACGTACTCGCCACCGAAAGCGGCATGCGACTCGCCACCGCGCCGTATGCCGCGATCGGCGGCATGCTCGACATCACGCTCTGGCGCACGCGGGCCATGGATATCCTGCGCACGCAGGGACGCCTGCTCGTCTGGCTCAACGATCCCTGCCACAACCCCACGGGGCGCAGTCTTTCCACCCATGACAGACGCGCGCTGCTCGAACTACTGCGTGAACTGAGTGATCACGGTCCCGTCTCGCTCGTGCTCGACTTTGCGTACCTCGACTACGCGCGTGAACCGGCGCGCGTGCGTGAAGCGCTCGACGACTATCGCGCCCTCGGCGAAGCGGGACGTGTGCTCGTTGGCGCGAGCCTCAGTCTGAGCAAGGCATACACACTGTATGGTGCGCGCGCCGGTGCGCTCGTCTTCCCGTGGGTAATGGACCCGTCACTCTTCGCCGCACTCTCCACGAGTTGTCGCGGCACGTACTCCAACTGTGCACGGGCGCCCATGCATGTGCTGCTGCGGCTTTCTGCCGACGCGGAACAGGTTTCGGCGCTCGCAGCTGAACACGCGCATTGGCGCGGCGTGCTCACCCGTCGCGCCGACGCACTCGACACCGCGCTCAAGGCCGAAGGTTTTGAAGGCGTGCCGTGGGACGGCGGATTTTTTGTGACCGTGCCCATGTCGCGGCCTCGCGAGGTGACAGACCGTCTCATGAATGAAGGCGTGTTCGTTGTGCCGATTCCAGAGGGATTGCGACTGGGCATTTGCGGCCTGCGCGAAGCTGATGCCCCGCGCG
Organism: Gemmatimonadales bacterium; assembly: GCA_038330215.1. GTDB lineage: Bacteria > Gemmatimonadota > Gemmatimonadetes > Gemmatimonadales > Gemmatimonadaceae > JAABRT01. The sequence continues at coordinate 300 of JBBQNT010000397.1, read as the reverse complement.
TGGCGGCCGCTCTTCGCGCCTCCCACGCCGCACCGGTACACGAGCCCGCGTAGCGCACTACTCGTGCCTGCGATTCACAGCAACGCGCCCGCGCTCACCCTTCGGGCAGGCGCACAGGCGCTCGCTCTCGTGCGTGAACGAGGCCTGCGTGCGCAGGACGTGGACGTGATGCCGGGCGCATCGGGCGGCGCGAAGTGGCTGGCCATTGGCGGACTCGATCGCATGCTCTTTGGAGAGTTCCTGCAGCAACCGGAGCGCACGCGCCCGCTGCATCTGGTGGGTTCGTCCATTGGCAGTTGG
>JBBQNT010000396.1:0-2893 GCA_038330215.1 Gemmatimonadales bacterium | reverse complement strand
TGAAGTAGAATCGTTCGGCGTGAAAATCCCAACCCGGTGCGAGCTCGCGCGCCGTGCGCGTGCGACGGTCGTGCAGCATGAGACGCCACCGGTCACCCTCGAATCCCGGGCGCCGCTGCGACGCGTAGGCGATCCAGCGGCCGTCGCGCGAGTACACGGGATGCATGTCGGCAGCGCGGTTCGACGCAGTGATCACCACCGGCGTCCCACCGTTTGCAGACACGGTGAACACGTTCAGGTCGGTGGTCCACGCCTGATCCGTGCTCTCCACACGCGCCGCGAACGCCACTTCCTGGCCGTCATGCGACCAGTCGTACGCTTCGCTGCCACCAAACGGCATGGGCGGCACATGCATGCGTGCGTCGCTCATGAGATCGCGCGCATCGGCGCGCGCGAGATCCACCACGAACAGGTGCGAGCGCGTCCCGTCGTCCCACCGGTCCCAGTGGCGGTACAACAGCTGATCATACGTGCGCACGCGCGACTGAGCGCGATCCACGCGCAGCGCCGAATCAGCGTTGCAGGCGTCGGTAGCACAGCCGGGATACACGCGCGACGAAAACGCGAGCCGGTCTCCGCCGGGCGCCCACTTGGGTCCCGTTGCGCCGCCCCACAGACGCGTGAGCGCGCGGCGCGCGGAGCCGTCGAGCTGCGCCACCCAGAGCTGCCCGAGATGAACATAGGCGATGCGCCGTCCGTCGGGACTGAATCGCGCCTCGGCGGCCGGCGTCGTGTCGTCGGGAAACGCGCGCGCCGGCGCGCTGCCATCGCTCGGCATCACGTACGTGCGCGCCGTGCGTCGATTCGCCGCGAGGTTTGTCGTGCGCACCGTGTACAGCACCAGCCGTCCATCGGGCGAGACGTGCGGTTCGGACACACCGCGCATCGCCGAGAAGTCTTCGAACGTCATGGCACGACCCTGCGCTCCCGCGATCATGGGAACGCACAAACACACTGCAACCAGAACGGGAAGTAGGCGTGCCCTGACTGTCTTCATGACCTCTATTGCATGGTGGACCGGACGGATCGCGCCGCCATCGCCGCTTCGATTTCCGGAATCTCGCGCGCACTCTTCGTGAGCCATTCCAGTCCGCTGTCTGTCACAAGATAGTCGTCTTCAATGCGAACCCCGATATTCGCATACCGCGCGATCTGGCCGGCAAGTCGCTCGGACAGCTCCCGGTTGCGCGGCGTATCGGGCAGCACCTCGAGCAGGTTGCCGCGCACGTACAGTCCCGGTTCGATGGTGAACACACTGCCCACCCCCAGCTTCTGCTCGTAGTAGTACCGATCCGGGTCGTGCACCTCGAGGCCAATTCCATGGCCGAGTCCGTGCAGGTAGAAGAGGCCGAGCTGCGGGCACTGACGGCTGCCCATATCGCCGCAATCGTACATGGCGTTGACCGAATCGATGAGCCCGAGCCGCACCAACCCCTCGGCCAGCGTGCGCGACGCGGCGTCGTTCATGTTGCGGGCGGGCGCGCCCTTCACAGCCGCTGTTTCGGCCGCGGCCTGCGCATCGCGCACCACCTGGTAGATCTCCCGCTGCGCCTCAGTGAACTTGCCACTGACGGGATAGCTGCGCGTCATGTCGGCCGCGTACCCGGCGAAGCTGGCGCCGATGTCCACCACCACCATTTCGCCGGCCAGCATCTGCCGGTCGTTCGCGTTGTAGTGCAGAACGGTGCTGTTCGGCCCCGAGCCCACGATCGTGGCAAAGGACGGTCGCTCCGCTCCCCCGCGGCGGAACACGTATTCCGCAACGGCCTGCACCTCGTACTCGTGACCGTTGGCGGAGATGGTGCGGGCAACTTCGCTGTGCGCCTTCACAGTGAGCGTGGTGGCCTCACGAATGAGGCCGAGTTCGGTGTCACTCTTGTAGGCGCGCAGCTCGGCGACCTTTCCCGTGGCGGTCGTGACTTCGACGTTCCGGTTGCGTGCCCGCACCTGTGCGACGTACTGGTCATGTTCAGTGGTGCGCGTCGCCGACACGCCAAGGTCGCCCACCACCTGCAGCGCGTGCCCCGCCTTGATGAGCGAGTCGAGCGTCATGTCCAGCTGGTCGTGCGGGCGAGCAGCCGTTCCGTATCGCGACCTCGCACCCTCGGGACCCATACGGCGTCCGCTCCACGCTTCACGCGCCGGCTCGCGGCGCTGCACGAAGAGCGTGCTGCCCATGTCCTTGCCCTCCTTCACGACCATTACCAGCGCCGAGTTGGGCTCAGTGATGCCGGTGAGGTAGCGGAACACCGGAAGCTGGAAGAACGCGATGTAATCCACGCGCGGCTCGTCGGCGCCCAGCGCCAGCAGCACGCCGTCCGGCAGCTTTTCGGCCAGCTTGGCGCGCCGCTCCACGTACTCGCTCGCGGGGATGGACGGCTGCGCTCCCAGTGACGAGGCGACGAGAATGAGGGTCAGGGCGCCGTAGCGCAGGCGTGAGAGGCTCATAGGTGAAAAGATACACGCCAGCCAACCTGTACGGTCCGGTATATTGGTGCTCTCATGCACTCCCACCCCCCAGCCGACCCTGGCGCGCCGCGACCGGTGCAGACACTGCGCGACGGCGAGCACGTGGTGATCGTCGGGGGTGGGCCGGCTGGACTCACCAGCGCGTACCTGCTGGCCAAGCGCGGGGTGCGCGTGACCGTGCTCGAGGCCACGGATATGGTGGGTGGCATCTCGCAGACCGCCCGATACAAGGACTACCGATTCGACATTGGTGGACACCGCTTCTTCACCAAGATCGCGCCCGTTCAGGCGCTCTGGGAGGAACTGCTCGGCGACGAGTTCATCGACGTGCCGCGCCTTTCGCGCATTCACTACGGCGGCAAGTACTTCCACTATCCGCTCAAGGCGTTCAACGCGCTTTCCGGGCTGGGCGTGGTGAATGCGG
>JBBQNT010000395.1:0-2901 GCA_038330215.1 Gemmatimonadales bacterium | reverse complement strand
GCGGCCGCAGCGGCAGCATCCGTTTCGAGCCGCGCGACCACCGTACCGACCTCGACCGTCTGCCCTTCACCGACGATGACCTCGAGCAACACACCTGATGACGGAGAGGGAATCTCCGCATCGACCTTGTCCGTGGAGATCTCGAAAATGGGTTCGTCGCGCTTGACCGTGTCCCCCACCTGCTTGAGCCAGCGGGAGACGGTGCCTTCGGCGATGGATTCGCCCATTTGGGGCATGATGACGTCGACTCGTGCCACGGAAATCTCCTCGAACAGCGGTCAGGTTCCAGCGCGATCGCGCTTACGGAGCCGCGAGAGTGCCAAAGTTGGAAGTGTGATCGCGCCGATGAGCGCGCCCCATCCTGCAAAGATATGCCAGTCGCACGCCGGCAGCCCCTCCAGCGGCTTGCAGCGGGTGCCGAACGTGACGCCCACGGCAAGGAGCACACCGATCATGGCGCCGCTGATGGCTCCGATGAACGTAGTGAAGCACCCCACGCCGATGCGCGCCATGCGCTTGTCGTCGTCAGGCAACGGCGGCGCATTCACGCCGCGTCCGGGCTTGTCGGCGGGATGCGTGTTCAGGCGGGCGGACTGCTCGTTACGGTCGGGTTCGGTCATGTAAACGTGCCGGGGTCAATACGCGGCCAGTCGCCGCACCGCACGAACGATATCCGAGGTCTGCGGCAACACGTAATCTTCGAGCGGTGGCGAAAACGGCAGCGGCACGTCGGCTGCCGTCACGCGCAGGATCGGCGCATCGAGCCACTCGAAGCACGTTTCGCTCACGCGTGCCGTGATCTCGCCCGCAATACCACCGGTGCGTGTGTCCTCGTGCACAATGAGCAGGCGGTTGGTCTTGCGCACCGTGGCCACGATCGCGTCGTCATCGAGCGGCAGCAACGAGCGCAGGTCGATGACCTCCACCGAAATGCCGTCTTCGGCCATGAGCTGTTCCGCCGCCTCGAGTGCGCGCCACACGGTGGCGGCGTACGTCACGATCGAGACATCGGTGCCTGCTCGCGCCACGCGGGCCTTGCCAATGGGCACCACATGATCGCCCTCGGGCATGACTTCCTTCACGCGGCGATAGAGATACTTGTGCTCGAAGAAGAGTACGCAGTCCTCATCGCGCACCGCCGCCTTCATCAGCCCCTTCGCATCGGCGGCGGTGGCCGGATACACGATCTTGAGACCCGGGGTGTGCAGGAACGCGGCCTCCGGATTCTGCGAGTGAAACGGGCCGCCGCGCACATAGCCGCCGCTCGGCCCGCGCACCACCATGGGGCACGGCAAAAAGGCGCGATAGCGTGCCGTCGCCACGTAGTTGGTGAGGATGTCGTACGCGCACGAGATGAAGTCGATGAACTGCAACTCAACGATCGGACGCATGCCCATGTGCGCTGCGCCCGCCGCTGCGCCCACAATGCCCGCCTCCGAGATCGGCGTGTCGATCACGCGCGAATCACCGAATCGCGCATGCAGCCCGTCGGTCACCTTGAACGCGCCGCCGAACACACCGATGTCTTCTCCCAGGAGAAAGACATTCGGGTCGCGCGCCATCTCCTCTGCCATGCCCTCGCGAATCGCCTCGAGGTACGTGCGCTCAACCGTCATAAGTCCCCCAACCCTGTGCGCGCTCGTTGGCGTCCACGGCGCTGCGCACCGACTCGCGGAACCACAGCGGCGCGACAACCGGCGGATCTGCGTACACGCCCACCAGCGCGTCCGTGGGCTCGGGCATCGGCGAGGCTTCGGCAGTATCGGTCGCCTCGTCGATCGTCGCGACAATCTGTGTTTCGATCTCAGCAAACTCTTCGTCCGTGACGTCGTGCTGCTCGCGCAACACTCGCACATAGCGGTCGATCGGATCATTGGCTTCTGCCCAGCGTTCGATTTCGTCCACCTTCTGATAGGACTGATTGTCGTGCTCGGCGTGACCCTTGCGACGGTACGTCATGAGCTCCACCAAGGTGACGCCCTCACCGCGACGCGCCCGGTCGACCGCGTCGCGCGTGACATCGTAGACCGCCAGCACGTCGTTGCCATCGGCCTGCACGCCGGTGATGCCGTAGCCGATCGCCTTGTCCACGAACTGTGCGGCGGCCGTCTGCTTGTGCGTGGGCGTGGAGTAGGCGTAGCCATTGTTCTCGACGATCACCACAAGCGGACAGCGCTGCACGCCGGCGAAGTTGATGCCTTCGTGAAACGCGCCCGTGGACGTTGCCCCATCGCCCACATACACGAGTCCCACACGATCTTCGCCGCGCAACTTGAACGACAGCGTGACACCCGCCATGACGGGCACCATATCGCCCAGATGCGAGATCTGGCCGATGAAGTTTCGCTTCTCCGTATCGCCGAAATGAATATTGAGTTCACGTCCGCGCGTGGGCGAGTCGCCCTTGGCCATGTACTGCCGCAGCACCTCGAGCGGCGTGGCGCCTTTCACGAGCATTGCGCCCAGGTTCCGAATCAGCGGTGACAGCACGTCACGCTGTTCGAGCGCAAACGCGCTGCCCACGGCGTCGGCTTCCTGACCGAGCGAGCGAAAGAGCCCGCCCACCACCTTGGTTTGGCGATAGAGTGCGACCAGGCGCTCTTCGAGCACGCGGGTGAGGCGCATGTACCGGTACAGCGCGAGGCGCTGTTCGCGCGAGAGGGCATCGCTGGGGCGCGCCGTTGCGCGAGCCGATGCCTTCGATCGCGCCGGGGTCTTCCCGGCGCGCGCCATCAGTACGCCGCCTCGAGCAGATGCCGTGGATCGGCGAGTCGATGCAGCCGGACGAAGAACTTCTTCACGTTCTTGTCGAGACGGCTCTCACCCACCTGGTCGGTGTGCGCCTCGACGAACGTGTAGTGGCCGCCTTCCATTTTCACGCTGATGGCCAGCGTACCCAGC
>JBBQNT010000394.1:0-2902 GCA_038330215.1 Gemmatimonadales bacterium | reverse complement strand
CCGGTTCCGAGGCGGCGGTCGCCGGGGCAGCGGGCGCAGCCGTCTCAGGAGCCGGCGCGCTGGCCGCTGCAGCCGGCGTTTGTGCGGCGGGCGCCTTGGCTGCCGGCGCTTCGGTCGCGGGCGCCGACGGAGCCGGCGCGGGAGCCGCGGCCGCAGCGGCCGCATCCGTCTCGAGCCGCGCGACCACCGTACCCACCTCGACCGTCTGCCCTTCACCGACGATGATCTCGAGCAGCACACCGGACGATGGGGAGGGAATTTCCGCGTCGACCTTGTCCGTGGAAATCTCGAAAATGGGTTCGTCGCGCTTGACCGTGTCGCCCATCTGCTTGAGCCAGCGGGAGACGGTGCCTTCGGCGATGGATTCGCCCATTTGGGGCATGATGACGTCGACTCGTGCCACAGAAATCTCCTCGAACCGCGGTCAGGTTCCGGCGCGATCGCGCTTGCGGAGCCGCGAGAGTGCCAAAGTTGGAAGTGTGATCGCGCCGATGAGCGCGCCCCATCCTGCAAAGATATGCCAGTCGCACGCCGGCAGCCCTTCCAGCGGCCTGCAGCGCGTGCCAAACGTGACGCCGACAGCAAGGAGCACCCCGATCATGGCGCCGCTGATGGCTCCGATGAACGTAGTGAAGCAGCCCACGCCGACGCGCGCCATGCGCTTGTCCTCGTCCTGCAGCGGCGGAGCGTTCACACCGCGGCCCGGCTTGTCGGCGGGATGCGTGTTCGGTACGGCGGACTGTGGGTTGCGGTCAGGTTCGGTCATGTAAACGTGCCGGGGTCAATACGCGGCCAGTCGCCGCACCGCACGAACGATATCCGACGTCTGCGGCAACACGTAGTCTTCGAGCGGTGGCGAAAACGGCAGCGGCACGTCGGCCGCCGTCACGCGCAGGATCGGCGCATCGAGCCACTCGAAGCACGTTTCGCTCACGCGAGCCGTGATCTCGCCGGCAATGCCACCGGTGCGTGTGTCCTCGTGCACGATGAGCAGGCGATTTGTCTTGCGCACCGTGGCCACGATCGCGTCGTCATCGAGCGGCAGCAGCGAGCGCAGGTCGATGACCTCCACCGAAATGCCGTCCTCAGCCATGAGCTGTTCCGCCGCCTCGAGCGCGCGCCATACGGTGGCAGCGTACGTCACGATCGACACATCGGTGCCTGCACGCGCCACACGCGCCTTGCCGATGGGCACCACGTGATCGCCCTCGGGCATGACTTCTTTCACGCGGCGATAGAGATACTTGTGCTCGAAGAAGAGCACGCAGTCCTCATCGCGCACCGCCGCCTTCATCAGCCCCTTCGCATCGGCGGCCGTGGCCGGATACACGATCTTGAGACCCGGCGTGTGCAGAAACGCGGCCTCCGGATTCTGCGAGTGAAACGGGCCGCCGCGCACATAGCCGCCGCTCGGCCCGCGCACCACCATAGGGCACGGCAAAAAGGCGCGATAGCGCGCCGTGGCGACGTAGTTGGTGAGGATGTCGTACGCGCACGAGATGAAGTCGATGAACTGCAACTCAACGATCGGACGCATGCCCATGTGCGCTGCGCCGGCCGCTGCGCCCACGATGCCTGCCTCCGAGATCGGCGTGTCGATCACGCGCGAATCACCGAATCGCGCGTGCAGACCGTCGGTCACCTTGAACGCGCCGCCGAACGCACCGATGTCTTCTCCCATGAGAAAGACATTCGGGTCGCGCGCCATCTCCTCTGCCATGCCCTCGCGAATCGCCTCGAGGTAGGTGCGCTCAACCGTCATACGTCCCCCAACCCTGTGCGCGCTCGTTGGCGTCCACGGCGCTGCGCACCGACTCGCGGAACCACAGCGGCGCGACAACCGGCGGATCGGCGTACACGCCCACCAGCGCGTCCGTGGGCTCGGGCATCGGCGACGCCTCGGCAGTGTCCGTGGCCTCGTCGATCGTCGCGACTATCTGTGTTTCGATCTGCGCGAACTCTTCGTCCGTCACGTCGTGCTGCTCGCGCAGCACACGCACGAAGCGGTCGATCGGATCATTGGCTTCTGCCCAGCGTTCGATTTCGTCCACCGGCTGATAGGACTGGTTGTCGTGTTCGGCGTGACCCTTGCGACGGTACGTCATGAGCTCCACCAGCGTGACGCCCTCACCGCGACGCGCACGGTCGACCGCGTCGCGCGTGACATCGTATACCGCGAGCACATCGTTGCCGTCGGCCTGCACACCGGTGATGCCGTAGCCGATGGCCTTGTCCACGAACTGCGCCGCAGCCGTCTGCTTGTGCGTCGGCGTTGAGTACGCGTAACCGTTGTTCTCGACGATCACCACAAGCGGGCAGCGCTGCACGGCGGCGAAGTTGATGCCTTCGTGAAACGCGCCCGTGGACGTGGCACCGTCGCCCACGTACACGAGTCCCACACGATCTTCGCCGCGCAGCTTGAACGACAGCGTCACACCCGCCATTACGGGCACCATGTCACCGAGGTGCGAAATCTGCCCAATGAAGTTGCGCTTCTCGGTGTCGCCGAAATGAATGTTGAGCTCACGTCCGCGCGTGGGCGAATCGCCCTTGGCCATGTACTGCCGCAGCACCTCGAGCGGCGTTGCACCCTTCACAAGCATCGCGCCAAGATTGCGGATGAGCGGTGACAGCACGTCACGCTGTTCGAGCGCAAACGCGCTGCCCACGGCGTCGGCTTCCTGACCGAGCGAGCGAAAGAGCCCGCCCACGACCTTGGTCTGGCGATAGAGCGCCACCAGGCGCTCTTCGAGCACGCGGGTGAGGCGCATGTACCGGTACAGCGCGAGGCGCTGTTCACGCGAGAGGGCATCGCTGGGACGCGCGGTTGCGCGAGTCGATGCCTTCGATCGCGCCGGGGTCTTCCCGGCGCGCGCCATCAGTACGCCGCCTCGAGCAGATG
>JBBQNT010000393.1:0-2909 GCA_038330215.1 Gemmatimonadales bacterium | reverse complement strand
GACGCGCTGTCGATCGACGAGGCGGCAGGCATTGTGAGAACCATGGACGCCGAGGCTCGGGCGCAGTTGCTCGCCGTGCTTGGCGACACGGTGCGCGACGCCATGGAACGCGTGTTGCCATATGCGGACGGAACGGCCGGTTCGGTCATGGACCCGTCCGTATTCCGTCTTCCCGACGACGTGCTGGTGGCCGATGCACGCGTGCGGCTGGGGCGCGCGTCGCGTGAGCTGCTGTACTACGTGTATCTGGTGGACCGGGAGCAGCAACTGGTCGGCGTGATGGACATACCCGAACTCATGGCCGCGCGCGCGCGTGATCCCGTCAGCGCCGCGATGCATCGCAGCGTGCAGCGCATCAATGTGTTCACGCCCGTCTCCCTGGTGCGCGAGCATTCGGGCTGGCACTCCTACCACGCGCTGCCTGTAGTTGACGACAACGATCGCTTGCTGGGCGCGATTCGCTATCAGACGCTGCGACGACTCGAGCGCGAGGCCGTAGCACACGGACCCGAGCCTGCACGACTCACGGCGGGAGCACTCGCAGAACTCTTCCAGCTCGGCACGACCGGCTTTGTCGCGGGCATTGCCGCGTCCACCGGCGGCATGCGGGAGGCAGACGTCATGCCGCCATCTGATCCGGGAGTAGACAATGCGGACTGAGGCGAACATCGGCTTTGCGCGTTTGGCGCGCACGTTTGTGCGCGAGTTCCCGGATCAGGCGTCGCGCCACCTCGATGATTTACCGGTGAAGGAAATTGCGCGGCTCGTGCGCGCGGAGCCGCTGCGGCACGCGGTGCCAGTGATGGAGCGTCTCGAACCAGAGCTTGCGGCCCAGGTGCTTGCACGCATGCCGGATACCGCGCAGGCCGACATGCTCGGTGCGATGGACCCAATGCGGGCAGTCCCGATTCTGAGCTGGATTGACGACGGGGCGCGCGAGACGCTCATCAACTCGCTTGATCCGGCACTCTCACGCGAACTGCGCATGATGGCCGAGTATCCGCCGGAGACGGCGGGACGTCTCATGGATCCGCGCGTCGTGGCGTTCAAGCCCGGCACGACGGTGCGTCAGGTGCTCGCGCGCATGCGATCCCTGTACGCGCACGCGCAGTCGAGAACGGTGAGCGACGTGTTCTTCACGGATGAGGAGCGTCGCCTCACCGGAACGGTATCCGTTCAACAGCTGGTCTTTGCCGATCCCAATGCATCCGTCGAAACGCTCGTGCAGTCTGCCGCCGCGGTGCAGGCCATCGATCCACAGGAAGAGATCGTGGAGCACTTCAACAAGGCGCGACTGACGAGTCTGCCCGTGGTCGATTTCGAGGGGCGGCTGCTCGGCGTGATTCGTTACGACACGCTGGCGCAAACAGCGAAGGAGGATGTCGCAGCCGACATGCTCTCGATGGTGGGTGCGAGCCGGCAGGAGCGCGCACTCTCGCCCGTGTCATTCGCGGTGAAGAAGCGATTGCCGTGGCTCGAGATCAACTTGGCGACCGCGTTTCTTGCCGCCTCAGTGGTTGGCATTTTTGAAGGCACCATTGCGCGGTTCACGCAGCTCGCCGTGCTGTTGCCCGTCGTTGCCGGTCAGGCGGGAAATACGGGCGCACAGGCGCTCGCCGTCACGATGCGCGGACTCGCCATGCGTGAGATTCGCATCGGTCAGTGGCCGAGCGTTGTGCGCAAGGAAGCGGGCGTGGCGCTGTTCAACGGCATTGCGGTTTCGCTCACCACGGCGGGCGGTGTCTGGCTGTGGAGTCGCTCCACCGGGCTGGCGCTCGTGATCGGCACATCGATGGTGATGTCGATGGTGGCGGCCGGCGTGGCGGGTGTGCTCGTGCCAACCGCCCTCACCATGGTCGGACAGGATCCCGCACAGTCATCGTCGATCATTCTCACCACCGTGACGGATATTGTTGGATTCGCGAGCTTTCTCGGCATTGCGACGATATTGTCGGGCATGCTGTAGTGCAGCGCTGCGACCGCAATCCGCGCGGGCTCACCTGCGAGATTGCATCCGCGTTTGTTTCCAACGTCAACCTATTCATCCGGAGTTCCCGCGTGGTCCACATCGGCGCCCGTGTTCGCTGCTCGTATCTGCTGCTGGCGCTGAGCGCCGCACCGGTCTCCCGCGCGCTGCAGGCGCAGTCTGACAGCGCGTCGCGTCCCAAGGTGCTCGTGATCGCAACAGGCGGCACCATCGCCGGCGTGCAGAATGCGCCGGGCACGTTGGGCAGCTACCGCGCCGGAACGCTCACGGCGGAACAGGTGGTGAGTTCCGTGCCTGAACTCGCACGACATGCGCAGGTCGAAGCTGAACAGTTTTCGAACGTCGCGAGCACGCGCATCACGCCGCAACAGTGGATTGCCCTGTCGCGTCGCATCGAGTCCGTGCTGAACGAGCGCGATGACATCGCCGGCGTGGTGGTTACGCACGGCACCGATCGCCTCGAGGAAACCGCGTTCTTCCTGTACCTCACCGTGCGTTCCGACAAACCGGTGGTGGTTGTGGGTTCGCAGCGACCCGCCACCGGCATCAGTCCCGATGGACCGATCAATCTGCTGGCGGCGGTGCGCACGGCCGCGTCGCCGCAAGCGGTCGGCAAGGGTGTGATGGTGGTGATGGACGACCGCATCCTGTCGGCGCGTGAAGTGCGGAAGCTCTATCAGCGAGTCGGTGGATTCAGCGTGGGCGAAATGGGCATGCTTGGTGTTGTGGGATCAGGTGGCCCGGAGTTTTTCTTTGCGCCCGCGCGCCGTCACGGCAAGCGCAGCGAGTTCGATCTCGCAGGCATTGATTCGCTGCCGCGTGTGGAGCTCACGTTTTCGTATCCTGGCGGCAGTGGCCCGTCGTTCGATACGCTGCCGGCGGGCGTGGTGGTAGCCACTACCGGATTCGCGCCCGGCGAAGG
>JBBQNT010000392.1:0-2912 GCA_038330215.1 Gemmatimonadales bacterium | reverse complement strand
GTGCGCCGCAACAACTCACGCAGCGTCTCACCGCTCACGTAGGGCGTCACGTAGTACAGCACGTCTCCGGCAGCACCGGAGTCGAACAGCGGCAGAATGTGCGGATGCTGCAAACTGGCCGTCACGCGGATTTCTGCGAGGAAGCGCTCAGCGAAATGCGGTGAGTACAGCTCAGGGCGCAGCACTTTGATCGCGACCGGTCGGCCGTGCTTGGTATCCTGCGCGAGATACACCGTCGCCATGCCGCCCACGCCCAGCGCGCGCTCGACGACGTAACGCTCGCCGACGGCAGCAACGAGTCGCGCAATGTCAGGTGGAGGGGTCGCCATGCATATAGAATGCGGCGCGGTGGGTCAACCCGCCAGACGCCTGTCAGCTGATTGTCTCCACCGCTGATGCGCGCTACGTGCGGGTCGGCAAACTGGGCGCAGGGCGAATCCGAAGTCGGCCCTGTTCGCTGCTTCGCATCGAATGTTGCCCGCTACTTAGACAGTTCGAGAATCCAAACGTCGGAGGACGAGACGGTGGAGGTGCACACGTAGCTTGTTGGTTGCGACTGACCGGCGGGCACGCACCAGTCGTCGCTTAATGCGGCACGTGCGACAACGCGCATCTCGCCACTCATGGACACGTGCAGGATATCGCGTGCGCCGCCGGAGCGCACGATCAAAGCGTCACCGCCAGAGGACCATGCCACCGGGGTAAGAAATCCTGCCGCGAGACGCCTCGGCGGTGCCCCGTTCTCAGCGATCCACAACCCCGCGAGCGCGCTATCGGAGCTCATCTTGTAGTACGCAGCGCGGGTGCCATTGGGCGAGAATACTGGCATCACCAGCGGTGCAGACGACTCTGGAACAACGACGGTGGAAGCGAGAGTCGTCGCGTCCAACAGTTGAATGTTGAGCGCGGGAACGCCCACATACGCGACGCGAGACGTATCCCTCCATGACAAGCCAAATCCGCAGGCGGCTTTCGAGGTGGTGGCGATTCGAACGGCCTCCGCACCTGTTGCTGCAGCGATGCCGACTCGCATTGCACCGCCACTTCTGATGATGAGCGCCAATCGTGAGCCATCTGGCGACCATGCAAGGCACTGAGTACGGTCGCCGAAAGCAACTCCCCCGCCAAAGGTCAGTTGGCGCGTGACTCCGCTTGCTACGTCGTTGATCCAGACGTTGTGACCCTCTGCATCGCGCTGTGTGAACGCAAGGAAGCGGCCGTCAGGCGAGAGCGTGCCGTTGTACTTCATGGTCGTACTATTGGTCAATGCACGCGACTGACCAGAAGCCGTCATGATCTGCACGTTGGCGTGACGAACGGTTCGGGTGTACGCGACGCGTCGCCCATCGCCCGTGATTGAGAGCATCGTCTGTCCGTACTCTGCGCTCGGCCAAGCTTCGAGGCCGCTTGCCAGTACTGCTGGTGCACCACCGCCCGATCTTCCGTTCTCGTTCATTGGAATACGCACTAGCTCCGAGAGGCCTCGCAGCACAAAGATGGCGTCCCCGGCCGGCGCCCACTTCGGGTCCGCCCAAAAGGTTTCTGCGCTGGCGATGCTGGCGACTCTGTTTGCTGTGCCGCTTCGCGGCAGGACCCACAGCTCGCTGGTTGTGTCACTCTCCTGTCGGATGATCAAGCTCTGATGGACTTGAGACCACGAACCGCTGAGCGCTCCAGGCAGGCCGACCATCGGTAGCGAAGCCGTATCACCTGACTGCGCATTGAGTACAACGATCCTGGCGCCGGGCTTGGACTCGCGAGGCCACAACGCCACGCTCGCGCCGTCCGGCAGCCACGCGCCAAACGTTACCATGCTTGGCACCAATGAGGCCACGGGAAGGCTGCGCACATCTCCTCCAAGGCGAGGTACGATGTATGCGATCGCACTGATGCCCGTGACGCCGGTGATCAGGAGTCTGGTCCCGTCGGGAGACCATCTTAGCGCGGTGAGATCGGCATTGGCCAAGGTGAGCAGCCGAATCGCGTTGCCACCGGAGACATCCTGCACGAAGACCGAGAGTGAGTCAGCCGTTCGCGACGCGTATGCGACAAACCGGCCGTCCGGCGACAGGTCGGTATTCTCTACCGTGCCAACGAACGTCACTTGTCGCTTGCTCGTCACAACCGGGTGCAGCGCATCCCGAGGCCAGAACTTGAACGCGGCGATGAGCAGCGCTACGCTCGTCGCCATGATCGTACCGATGCGGCGTCCGTGTCCGAATGGTCGCATCGACACCGCGGGGATCGATCCGCTCGTGGGTAGCTGCACGGCGCGCGAAAATGCGGCGATCGAATCCCATCGATCGGACGGCTCGCGCGCGAGGGCTTTGGCGATTGCCGCTGACAGCTCCGGACCAACGTCGGAGCGAACTGACGCGAGCGTGGCCGGGTCTTTTGTCAACACGCTCGCAAGCACCTGACCCGCCGAGTCACCGACGTGCGGCGTTTGCCCCGCCAGCATTTCATACAACACCGCCCCCAACGCGTACACATCGCTTCGCGCGTCGACCACGCGCTCGCCACTGGCCTGCTCCGGGCTCATATAAGCCGGTGTCCCAATGGATATCCCCGTCGCCGTGAGACGCTCGTGCCCGGCGGCCTCGCTCGCGGAGTACGCGATGCCAAAGTCCGCGACGAGCGCCACGTCGTCATTGAAAAGAATGTTCTCGGGCTTGATGTCGCGATGAATGATTCCGCGTCGATGCGCGTAGTCAAGTGCAGAGGCGACGTCACCGGCCACCCGTACCGCCTCAGCCACCGGCAGCTGCGGCGTGCGCCGCAACAACTCACGCAGCGTCTCACCGCTCACGTAGGGCGTCACGTAGTACAGCACGTCTCCGGCAGCACCGGAGTCGAACAGCGGCAGAATGTGCGGATGCTGCAAACTGGCCGTCACGCGGATTTCTGCGAGG
>JBBQNT010000391.1:0-2919 GCA_038330215.1 Gemmatimonadales bacterium | reverse complement strand
GGGTGCAACGGCATTCACGCGAATGCGATCCGGCGCCCACTCCATGGCCAGTGTGCGCGTGAGCGCATCCACGCCCGCCTTCGCCGCGGTCGCGTGCGCCATCTGCGGCCATCCGCGGTAGTGCAGCGTCATGGACGTGCTCACAATGCGTCCCCCCCCTTGCTGCTTCATCACGGCGTACACGGCCTGCGAACAGAAGAACGTGCCGTACAAATCGATTTCGAGCACAGCCTTCCATGCATTCGGCGACAACGTCGCGCTGGGCGCGTAGAAGTTGCCCGCGGCGTTGTTGACCAGCAGGTCGAGGCGGCCATGCTGCTGTGCCACCTCGTCCACCACCGTTTTCACGCGCTCCTGGTCACGCACGTCGAGTTGCACGCTGCTCACCGACGCGCCGGTCTCACGCAGCGCGTCGCGCGCTGCATCAAAGTGCTCCGGCTTGCGACTGGCAATGACCACGTGCATGCCCAGTGACGCGAGCAACTCGGAGATGCCGAGCCCGATGCCGCTGCCACCGCCGGTGATGAGCGCTACCTGCCCCTGCAGGAGGTCGGGCCGAAAGATTGACGATTGATCAGCTTGCATGCGGCAGCCACTCCGGGGAAGGCGGGGATTCGGTTTGCGCTACGCGCGCCGTTGCTGCGCGCGCGCGATATCTCGGGGCACGCACGGTGCGCGGCAGTCGGGCTGCGAGATCTTCCTGCACGGACCGCGCCTCCGCCAGAGGCAAGTCGATCATGTGCGCCTCGCCGCCGGTGCCGGCCGTGGTCAGGTGCAGCGTGGCGACGCCGAAGATCCGCTGCAATGGCCCCTGCTCCACCTCGACGAGTTGCAGCTTGCGTTCAGGCATGATCACCGTGGTGCGCGCGATGCCGCCCTGACGCACCATCACGTATCCGGGCACGAGACAGAGGCCGCGCACACGCCACCGCAGGCCGGCCAGCAACCACAGCAGCGGCAGCAGCCACGCGAGCGCCCACCATGCGTCACCACGCCACCACACCATGACTGCGAGCAGCACCCCCACGCGCAGGGTGGACGCGCAGGCCTGTCGCAACCACGACACGGCGGCGGCGCGCTTCCATGCGACGGATGAGGTGGCGTGGTCCAGCGCCTCGGCTACGTCTGCATCCGGAAATACTTCGCGCACTATGGCCGCGACATTGGCCACGTGAACGATGGGCAGCAAGTGCTGTGCCCCCGCAGCGCGACCGTCGCTGCCGGTTGCAGAGCCCGCCGATACGAGAATGAGTTCACCGCGCTTGAATGGTCGGCGCAACATCGATTGCCGGAAACGAATCGCCTGTGCGCGCGCCACCGGAATGCTTGCTTCGACGCGGCTGAAGAGGCCATGCCGCCGGCGCAGGTCGCGCCCGACGCGCTCGAGCGTGAAGCCGTAGTAGCGCACCACGGCCCCGGCCACTGACACGAGCCACGACGCGAACAGCACCGGCACCACGATGAACAGAAACAGTGCACCGAACAACCACACGCTGCCCGTCGCCGCTGCAAGCGCTTCGAGCGGGCTGCCCAAATCACCGGGCAGCGTGAGTCGCTCGAAAAACGATGAACCGAATCGCTCACAGCCGCTGATGAGCAGCGCGATGAGCACACCGATGTTGTTTGACGTACCACCCGCCACCATCAGCTCTTCCACACTGATCGCGGCAATGAGCTCGGGCTCGGGGATGTCGTGCGCCGCTGGCGAATGCGTGCCCGCGTCACCCGGCACCGCGCCCGCCGCGTGCGCCGCGCCAATTCCCGCGCCAACTCCCGCGCCAACCGTCGCGCTTGACGCGACCTGCACGCTCGCCGCTTCCTTCCGTCTGAGCGCCGACCGACCCTCGGCGACCAGTTGCTCACGCAGCGCCTGCGCGTCGGCCCATCGCAACACGCTGAGCTCGGCCTCCGCACTCGCGCCCGTGGTGCCGGTCTCCACACGCACCTCGGCCATGCCGAACACGCGCTGTAGCGCAGACTGCCGCACATTTACCGTCTGAATGCGCCCGAACGGGATGATGCGCAACTGACGTCGCAGCACACCACTGCGCACGATCAGTGCGTCGTCGGAAAGGCCGTAGCGTGTGCTCAGGTAGCTGAGCACCGACCACGTCGCAGTCAGCGCGACAATCGAACCGCCGATGATGGGCAGCATTCGCCCGCCGCGTTCGCGGTGTTGCAGGTATAGCACGACCAACGGAATGACGCTGCGGGAGAGCGAGGACACCCACTGCAACAGCACACTGAAAACGTGCAGCCGGCGTGTGGGTACCTCCTCGACGCCGGTGCCCGTCGTGACGGCCGCGGCAGCGGCAGTCGCGGCAGCGGCAGTCGCGGCAGCGGCAGCGGCGGTCGCGGCAGCGGCAGTCGCGGCAGCGGCAGTCGCGCTGTCGACGTCAGTCACAACGGTTCGACAACGCCGGCGAGCAGCGCCAGGCGTTCGCGCAGTGCACCGGCATCCGCAGGCAGCAATCCCGGAATGGTGAGCGACGCGCCACTGCCCGATGCCGTGTGCACGGTGACACTCATCAGCCCGAGCAGGCGTTCGATCGGCCCCTGCTCCGTGTCCACGTGCTGGATGCGCGTGTATGGAACGACGCTCTCCACGCGCACCATCACGCCGCGATCGAGTCGCAGCGCGTCATCGGTCACGCGATAGCGCCACGCGGCGTAACGACGAGCGGGCAAGCGCGCGGCGAGGATGCCGGCAATCACCCATGGAATCAGCGCAACGCCGATCGCGAGCCTCAGGTCGTGCGTTGGCGAGACGACCCACGCGCCGACACCAAGCAGCGCGGAAGGCAGCATGGCCTGCGCCAGCATGCTGATGCGCCACAAGGTGCGAACGCGCGGCGCGAGCGTCAGCGGGGTATCATCGACGAGCGTGTCCGCGATGGTCGCGTCGTGCGGCAGGGCGTC
>JBBQNT010000390.1:0-2921 GCA_038330215.1 Gemmatimonadales bacterium | reverse complement strand
GTGCTGCCTACAAGTCCCGCCACGCGCACGAATGGACGCGGATTGCGCGCGAGCCAGTTGTCGGCTGTCTCCGCAGCCAGCGCGAGCACGGGCCGATACAGTCCCACATCCGCGTCGTGAATGCGGAAACCGGTCGTGTGTACGCCTACCGCCATGCCACCGGCGCCCGCGTCCACGTAGTAGCGTGTGAGCGCGCGCTGATGTCGTTCGTCGAGCGTGCGGTTGGGCGTAAGCGCCAACGGATGCGCTGGAATGACCTGACCCGCGAGCAGGTGTGAATGCATGCTCAATAGCTACCGCTGCGCACTTCGAACTTTGTCGGCTTGCCGAGCAACCGTCCGCCCTGCGACACCCACGCGGCGGTCCAGTCGAGCAGTGTGTCGAGCGGTATTGCGTCGTGCGGCAGCGCTGCAGTGAGCGCGTCGGTGTTCACCACGAGTGCGTCAGGTGCTTCCTCGCCCTCGAACAACACCGTTGTGCGCAGCCGCTCCGCCAATCGCGTCGCCACGTCGCGCACCGATACGATCGGCCCTGACACGTTGAGCGCCGGCGCGTCTGGAGATGCCACCGGCAGCGCGCGCAGTGCCAACGCGTTCGCGTCGCCCTGCCAGATCACATTCGCGTATCCCATTCCAAGTGGCACCGGCTCGCCCGCGTGCACGCGCGCCGCGATGTCGGTAAGCACACCGTAGCGCAGGTCGCACGCATAGCAGAGGCGATAGAGCAGTACCCGCGCTCCATGCGTGCGCGCTGCGTGCTGAAAGATGCGTTCGCGGCCCACACAACTCGCCGCGTATTCCCCATCGGCGTGCAGCGCGTGCGATTCGCGCACGCCGCCGTCGGCCACTCGCGAGCGCGGATACACATTGCCGGTGGAGAACACCACCACACGCGCGCTGCGGTATTGCGCGGCAACGTGCACGGCCGCACCCACGTTCTGCATCCATGTGCCGGTTGGGTCGTTTTGCGTGCCGAACTTCTGGCCCACGAGATGCAGCACGTTCGCGCAGTTGGGCAGTGACGCGACGGCGCGCACGTCGGTGAGGTCCGCGCGCACCGGGATAACGCCGTCGGCCTCGAGCGCCGCCGGCAGCGCGGCATCGCTGAAGCGCGCCGCCGCAAACACCCGTCGCGACGAAGCGCCATCACGCGGAACGCCCGCCGCGTCGAGTGCGCGTCGCGCCATGCGGGCGAGAGACGGACCCATCTTGCCGCCAGCGCCAAGCACGATCACGTCGCCGTCGAGTTGCGCGAGCGCGCGCACGACCTCGTCACTCGGACGTGACAGCGCCTGCTCGAGCGTCGCCTCGTCCGCCGGCGCTTGCAGCATCAGCGTCGGTCGGCCGAACCCGCGCTGGGCACGGCATCCGGAATCACGCCAGTGGGCTCGTCGGCGTTGCCCTGGCCTTCTGTCGCGGGCTTGATCGTGCCGTCGTCGAGCGGCGGCGGCTCATCGAGACCAAGTTCGCGCGCCAGGACGCGACGGCCAGCATCGATGCGTCGCCGCACATCTTCGCGCAGCATGGCTGCATCACGCAGCGTTAGCCCTTCGGTTGAGACCGGATCGAGCACCATCGCCAGCGCGCGCGCACGTCGAAAGCGAAATGAGCCTTTGGCCATCGCGTGGCGCGTACCGGCCACGGCAATTGGCAAAACAGGCACGCCGGCCTTGATGGCCATACGAAACGCACCGTCCTTGAATGGCAGCATGACCCCGTCGCGCGATCGCGTGCCTTCCGGGAAGACCATTACCGACACCCGCTTGGACAGGCGGTCCCGACATTCCACAAGCGCCTGCACCGCGCTATCCCGATTGCCGCGCGTGAGCTTGATGTCGCCCGCCATCTGCATCATCCAGCCAAGGCACGGAAGCTTGAAGATCGTGTCCTTGCTCAGCCACTTCATTTCCCACGGAAACTTGCTGATCAGGAACACATCCGCATACGACTCGTGATTGGCCACGACCACATACGGACGTCGCGGATCAGCAGGCGGCGTTCCCCGCACACCGAACCGCCAGAACGGATTGAGCTTGAGCGTGGTCACGGCAACGAGCCGGAACGCGCGTCCGGCCGCATACCGACCGCTGTCGAACGGCTTCGTGACGGCGTAGATCAGCGCCACGACCGGCGTGCCGATGATCACCACCACCACCGTCATGAACCACGTCCACCAGTTGCCGATCGTGGCCAGCATACGGAATGGACTCAGCCTTGTTGATCGACCACGGCGCGGGCGATGTCCCCCGCGAGGAATCCAATCTTCGAATGTGTTCCGTCGCAAAACGGCTTGCGCGACGACGCTCCACAGCGGCACAGCGAAATCGGCTTGCCCTCGGCGGGCATTTCGATCGCATTCCCCTCGTGATCGACCAGGCGAACGTTGGGGGCGTCTTCGGCGCTGATGAACAGCGAGCCGGTTTTGCGGACGGTAATCGTGATGGGCATGACGTGGTGTCAGGGAAACAAACGAGGCTTCGGCGAGTGCCGGAGCGTCAGGAATTGGTGGACGGGCGCGCGGCGATGGCCTCGGCGGCGTGCCGCTGAATGCGCCGAACCATCGCCGAGAGTCCCGCTTCACGCGCGCCGAGTCCGATGTGCTCCATGAGCAACCGCACGAAGTCCGGTGGCAGGGCCAGTGCGACTTCGGGCGGTTGATCATTGACCGCTGAAAACGTAATAGAAAGGACGGCCGCGACGGTGGGGGACTGTCGGGCGTTCACGTCGGCCCAGTAGTGCATGGTCCCGTCTGCCTGGAGCTCCGGGAAGAGATCTACGCGCGTCTGACACTCGGGAACGGTGAAGGCTTCCCGGTCGAGCGCGGCAAAGCGCTCCGGCAGCGGCTCCAGTCGCTTGGATTGCGAGAGCAGTGACTGCATGCGCGTCTCCCGGTCCATCAGGCGAAAGCGCTCCAGCGTGCGG
>JBBQNT010000389.1:0-2933 GCA_038330215.1 Gemmatimonadales bacterium | reverse complement strand
CAGCTTGCGCCGGACGAGGGCCTCGCCATCGAAGCGCTGCGAGAGATCGAGTTCGATCGCGCCACCGGCAAGTTGTCGGACAGCGACTACGACGAGCTCAAGGCCAAGTATACACTCATGGCGTTGACCGACCTGCGCGAGGCGGATGATGCGGCGCGGCCATTTGATGTTCTCGCTCAGGCGGCGGAGGGAGAGGATCCGGTGGAGGCCGCCGTTCGCGCCGTGCAGTCGCGTCGGCCCAGTTGTGGGACGTGCGGCCCGCGTCCCGAAAGCGACTCCGTGTACTGCTCCTCGTGCGGCTCGTACCTGCCGGGTGCGTGCGGCACGTGCGGCGCGAAGATCACGCAGCCCGGCGCGAGGTTCTGCACTGGCTGCGGTGGGCAGTTGGCGGCGGCGTGAAGTTTTAGGCGCGAGACACTGCTTCTGCTTGCAACCGGTGGCCGCGATGCGATTGTGGCGGGACTGTTTGCCCTTTCCTACCCTCGCTCCAGCGCCTCCAACTTCCGTACCGCCATCCGGAGCGGCAGCACCGTGAACGCAGCGCACGTGATCATCACCAGCGCAAACGGCATCAGCAACCGCCACGAATCGAACGCCCAGCCGAAATGATCGGCCATCACCCAGCGCGCTGCCGGACGGCCGGTGCCGTACGCCACCGCCGCAATGAGCACGATGGCCGACAACATGAACAGCAGTCCGCCGAAGGACGTGGGGATCTGCGCCGCGTTCTCCGCGTCGTACTGCGGATAGAACGTGCCGAAGGTGAGCGCCATCGCGGTGAGCGGAAACACCAGGCACGCGATCGCGGCCGTGGAGACCGCATGCACGAACGGCGACACGTCGAGCAGCAGGTTGGTGGCCACCACGAGCACGATGGCGAGCAGCATCAAGGGCACGGCGCCGACCCAGAACTTGGCCCACAGCAGGTCGCGCATCGCCAGCGGACTCGATCGCAGCAGCCAGAGCGCACGCCCCTCGAGACTCACCGAAGGAAACACGAACCGTCCCGCAATCGACGCCAGCACGAAGCCGGCCACGGCGAGGTTGAGGAATGGCACGAGCTGTCGCAGCAGCACGGTCATTCCGTCACCTGTCAGCGGCAGGTACCGCACATTCGCCACGTACACCACGAGCAGCACAAAGAGCAGAATGAGCTGGCTCCACTGCGTAGTGTCGCGCGCGAAAATCTTGAGTTCCTTGAGCACCAGCTCGCGGCGATGCGCGGGCAGCCATGCGAACACCCGATCAATGAGCGGACGCACCGACACCGCACTGCGCTTGCCGGCCCCTTCCTGCGCCGCGCTGAAGCCGCGCGGCCAGAGCAGACGATGCGCGACAAGCCCCGCTACGAGCAGTCCCGACGCCGCGCCCCACAGCCTCATCAACACTCCCGACACCGGTCCACCACGCAGATAGCCCATGATGGCGTCACTCGCCCACTCGCTGGGCAACCACGGTGAACTCGGCGTGTCGATGGCCGCCACGAAGTCCATGAAGTTTTCGAAGCCTTCGGGCTTCACCAACTGCTCGGGCCGAGCCATGCGAAACATCACCAGTAGTGTCGCAATCGCGAGCACCGTCACGACCGACAGAATGTCGCGCGTACGGCGTGCCGGAAACACATTCGCCAGCAGCAGCGTGAGCAGCGAGCCGAGTGCGGTGGGAATTACGAAAAAGGGTGCAAACACAAGCAGTGCGAAGCCAACGAACGCAGGCCCGCCCTGATACACCGCGCCGTACGCCGAAAGCAGCGGCAGCAGCAGTAGCATCACCATCCAGTTCGCGTGCACGCCGGTCTCCACCAGTCGCGCACCATACAGCGAATGACTGGGCACCGGCGCTGCCGACAACTGATCGAGGTCGCGCGCCAGGAACCCGCTCGACAGCGCGCCGATCACGTTCGAGAGCAACAGGATCGACGAAAATGCGAGCAGCAGCATAGCCAGTACTTTCGCCGCCAGGATTGCGCCTATGTCCTCGGCTCCCTTGAAGTAGATGAGCAGTTTGCGCGAAATGGCGAACGCCGCGAAAAAGAACCCGCTGCCGAGCAGCGCCAGCACCACAGCGCGCGCAAGATTGCCTTCGCCCGCCGACGCCGCGCGCACCCGCGCGATCTTCCACTTTGGAGACAGCAGATGCAACACGCCCGCCGCACGCAGCGGTTCACGCATGCAGCACCTCGGCCACATCGCGCGTCGCCTTCTCGCCGGTAAGGCGCAGGAAGATATCCTCGAGTCCGTCGTCGCCGTTCTCCGCGCGCAACTCGCGCATCGTGCCGCATGCCACCAGCAGGCCGCGCTGCATGATGCCGATGCGGTCGCACATGCCTTCCGCGACTTCGAGCGTGTGTGTGGACATCATCACGGTATGCCCGTCATCGGTGTAGCGACGGAAGAGCTCCTTGAGAGTGCGCGACGACTTGGGATCGAGTCCCACCATCGGCTCATCCACCACGATCACGGCCGGCTCGTGCACGAACGCGCTGGCAATGATGAGCTTCTGGCGCATCCCATGGCTGTAGCTCTCCACGAGCTCATCACGCCACGGCTCGAGATCGAACAGCGCGAGGAACTCCTGGGCGCGATGATCCACGGCCTTGCCCTGCGCACCGTACAGGCCAGCGGCGAAGCGCAGGAACTCGATGCCGGTGAGCTTTTCGTAGATGAACGGGCGGTCGGGAATGAAGCCGAGGCATCGCTTGGCGCCCATCGGGTCGGTGAGCAGGTCCGCGCCGGCGATGCGCACAGTGCCACCCGTCGGCCGCAGGATGCCGGCGAGCATGCGCATGGTGGTGGTTTTTCCAGCGCCATTCGGTCCCAGAAAACCGAAGAGTTCGCCGGCGGGCACAACCAGGTCGAGGCGGTCTACGGCGGTGAACTTGCCATAGCGCTTCGTGAGGGCGGAGAGTTCAATCATTGTCCCTATCGACGAAC
>JBBQNT010000388.1:0-2965 GCA_038330215.1 Gemmatimonadales bacterium | reverse complement strand
TATGTGCTGCGGTGCCGGTCCATGAGCGTGCGGCGCGCGATGCCAAACAGCCACGCTCGCAGTCGTGACGGATCACGCAGCGACGGAAAGGCGCGCAACACCCGAAGCCACACGTCCTGCACGGTGTCCTCGGCGCGCTCGTGGCCGAGCACACTCGCGACGTAGCGGGAGAGCGGCTCATGCCACCGTGCGACCAGGTCATCGTAGGCGGCCGGTTCGCCGAGCTGGCAACGGACGGCCAGCAGCTCGTCGGCGAGCCGTTCCAGCGACGGCGGCACGGTGGTGTCGGAAGCAGATAGGTGCGTCATGCCTTGGGAGTCGGGGACGCGGGCAAAAGGTTCACGACGTGTCTGGGGACGGCGAAGTCGGGAGACCTCAGGCCGACGTGGTGCCGTGATGAGGAAGCGGTCGGCACCGCTACGCGTTAAATCTCTTGGCAGCGCCCTCCGCGCGCCCAACGCAACCCTTGATCCTGATCACATCGTCATGTTTGCCATTTCCGTGCTACCCCGCGTCGCCCGAACGTCCTTGAGCGCTCTTGCCGTTGTCAGCACCGCGTTGCTGATGGCCGCCTGCTCGGGCGGTGATGAAAGGGCGTCGACTACCACCGACAGCACGACCGTGGACGTACCAGAGGCAGTCGAACCCACGAAGGTGGGCGAAATTTCCGGGCTGTCCACGCCGGAGAGCGCCATTTACGACGCGAAGCGCGAGACGTGGTACATCTCGAATATCAACGGCGTCCCGAACGACCTCGACAACAACGGTTTCATTTTGGCGGCAAGCGCGGACCTCGCCGAAGTTGACACGCAGTTCATTGCGGCGGGCAAGAACGGCGTCACGCTCAATGGTCCCAAGGGCATGGCCCTCGTGGACGACACGCTGTGGGTGGCCGACATCAATACGGTGCGCGGCTTCAACGTGATGACGGCGCGAGAGGTGGCGTCGATTCCGGTGAATGGCGCGGTGTTTCTGAATGACATCACGGTGGGGACGGACGGGACGCTGTACATCAGCGACACCGGGATTCGCTTTGGCGCGGATGGCATGTCGCACCCTGGCCCGGATCGCATCTTTCAGATGCGAGGCCGCACGGTGACGGAGGCGGTGCGCTTCGAGGGAGCACCGGGACCGAACGGCCTGCTCTTCGGCGCCGACGGACGTGTGATCGTCGTGCCGTTTGCCAGTGCAAACATCATGGCGTGGACGCCCGGTGAGTCATCGGCCGATTCGATCGCATCCGGCCCCGGCGGTTATGACGGCATCGTTGGACTGGCCGATGGACGTGTGCTGATCACGAGCTGGACCGACTCCACCGTGCATGTGCTGGCCAATGGGGCGCTCACGCCACTCATCCGCAACCTGCCATCGCCCGCCGACCTGGGAGTCGATACGAAGCTCGGCAACATCGCCATTCCGTTGTTCGAGGCGGGGCGCGTTGAGGTGTGGCGTGTGATGACGAGCGCGGCCAAGGTGATCGCGAACTAGAGTGGCGTTCCGGTACTCGCCGTCGACCCGAACGCCGACGCTGGGGTACCTTTCAGTATGACCCTTGCCGCCGGACGCACGTCGATACAAGCGCAATTGACACCGCAGGCTCCGATGTACTCGTCACGCGAGGAATGGGCCAATGCGCTCACGCACGGCGTGGGTCTGCTTGCGAGCCTGATCGGAGTGCCGGTGCTCATCACGTCGTATCTGGCGCGCGGCGACCTGTTGCTGGTGACCGGTGTGAGCATCTTTGCGGCATCGCTGATCGCGGTGTACACCACGTCCACGCTGTACCATGCGGTGCCGCATCCGCGCGCGAAGCATGCGCTTCGCATTGCCGATCATGTCGCGATCTACCTGCTCATCGCCGGCACGTACACGCCGTTCACGCTTGGCGTGTTGCGCGGTGCATGGGGATGGAGCGTGCTGGCCGCCATCTGGACGCTCGCGGCTCTGGGCATCTTCTTCAAGGTGTTCTTCACCACGCGCTTCAAGCGACTTTCCACGGCCTTCTATCTCGGCATGGGTTGGGTGATCGTGATCGCCTTGCGGCCCATGGCGCTGCAGATGCCGAGTGCCGGGGTGTGGCTGCTGGCGGCGGGCGGCCTGCTGTATACCGGCGGTGTCGTGTTCTATGTGCGGAAGGCACGCTACACGCACGCCATCTGGCACTGCTTTGTGCTCGGTGGCAGCGCGTGTCACTTCTTCGCGGTGCTCGGATACGCCGGGTGATGCAGCGGCGTTTACAGTCCCACGCGCAATGAGCGGCGGCCTGAAACTGCTGGCGGCTATTTTCTGTTTCACCGGAATCACGCATTTTGTCGTGCCCGGCGTATTTGAAGCGATCGTGCCGCGATGGTTGCCGGAGTGGATGCCGAGTCGACGCGCGCTGGTGTACATCAGCGGCGTGGCTGAAATGCTTGGCGGTATTGGATTGCTCATACCGACCACGCGAGTCGTCGCCGCCTGGGGGCTCATTGCCCTGCTGATCGCCGTCTTCCCGGCGAATGTGCAAATGCTGCTCGACGCACGAGCGAGGGATGCGTCCACGTGGTGGATAGTGGCGTTGTGGATTCGATTGCCGTTACAGCCATTGCTCGTATGGTGGGTGTGGCGAAGCGCTATCCGGAGCTGACGTTCGCCAGAGCCCGGCGCTCACGCGCAATGACGAAACTCAGCTCTCGCTGAGTCATGACGCGTACAGCTGCCGAAACTTCTCACGGGCCGACGTATCGCCGATCGCGATTAGCGATGTACCAGCGACCAGCACGTCGTCAGCCGAAGGCGTGGCTTCAACGCGATCAGGGTGCTGGATCGCTATGACATTGAGCCGGGTGCGCTCTCCGATGGCTGCCTCTGAGAGCGTGCGTCCCACGAGACTTCGCGGCAGCGCGAGGTAGAACAGATCGACGCCCTCACCAAGCACCACCAGTTCACGTCCTTGCACAATGGACAGCACGCTGTGCACGCCCAG
>JBBQNT010000387.1:0-2968 GCA_038330215.1 Gemmatimonadales bacterium | reverse complement strand
CAGCAGGCGCGCCGCCTCGAGTTCCGTCGCGGCTTGCGCCACCTGGAACTGGATGCCCTGGAAGTCGGCGAGCGCGCGCCCGAACTGCTTGCGCTCCTTCAGGTAGGCCACGGCCGCGTCCAGCGCGCCCTGCGCGATGCCGAGCATCTGCGCGCCGATGCCGATGCGTCCGCCGTTGAGCGTATCGATCGCGATCTTGTAGCCCACGCCCACCTCGCCCAGCACCTGATCGTCCGGCACGAAGCACTGCTCGAAATGCAGCGACGTTGTGCTCGATGCGCGAATGCCGAGCTTGTCTTCCTTCTTGCCTACTGTGAAGCCCGGTGCGTCCCGCGTCACGATGAACGCGGTGATGCCCTTGTAGCCCTTCTCCGGGTCAACCGTGGCGAACACCACGAACACCTCGGCTTCGGCGCCGTTGGTGATCCACGCCTTCGACCCGTTCAGCATCCAACCGTTCTCGGCGCGATCTGCGCGTGTCGCCAGCGCAAACGCGTCCGAGCCCGAGCCGGGTTCGCTCAGCGCGTAGGCGCCGATCGTGCGCGATGTGAGCATGGGCAACCAGCGTTCGCGCTGGGCGTCTGTTCCGTAGGCGTGCACCGGGTAGTTGACGAGCGTGTTCTGCACGTCCACCTGGATGGCCGCGCTCGCATCCACGCGACTGAGCGCTTCCACGGCCAGCGTGGTCATGAACAGCGAACCGCCCGCGCCGCCGAGCGACTCAGGGATTTCGACGCCCATCAGGCCCATGTCGAAGCACTGCGCGGTGATATCGGCGTCGATCCGTCCCGCCGCTTCCATCGCGCTCACCCGTGGACGCACGACCGTGTCCGCGAACTCGTAGACGGCATCGCGAAAGAGCACCTCCTCTTCCGAGAGCATGGTGAGCGGCGGGCGAACGTCGGCGGTGCTGGTCATGACCTGATCCTTTGATGGAGCGGGGGAGTTCCGCGCGAGCACGCGCGTCGGGGCCGCGCCGCTGGCTGACGCAGCGCGCACCCTGCAAACAAGCGGGAGGCTGCGCGATCCGAAAGCAGCTGGTGATGCTGCTGGTGCTGCTGCGGCTGCTGCCGCGGGTGCTGCCGCGGGTGCTGCCGCCGGTTACAACGAGGCGTGGCGGACGGTTTGGGCCCGAACTCGCGAAATCAGTGACGTGGAACGCAGAGAAGGCCGAGGTCGGCATCCCGCTTGCACCCTTGACGGGTATGTGTCAGTGACGTCCACCCGAGTAACGGTCCCAGGCATGCCCGCAAGTCGTTCCAGCACAACGAGATCACGGTTTTCGCGCACTGCAGTGCGTGCGGGCCGTGCCGTGCTGGTGATGGCATGCGCTCCATTAGTGTGGACGGCGTGCAACAGTGGCGATGCAACAGCACCATTAACCGGACCGTTCGGGCAGCCCGAACCGGTCGCTTTGGCCCCGTTCACGGTGCAGGGCGTGCTGTCCGCGGACACGGCGCGGCCGGGACAACTCATCGTGGTGCAGGGCACCGGCTTCGGGACCACCGTCGCGCAGAACTCGGCTACCATCGCCGGGGTCGCGGCTCAGGTGGTCGCCGCTTCCGCCACTCGGCTCGAGATCCGCCTGCCTTCGGCCGCCAGCTTTCCGTGCCTCGCCACAGGCACGCAGCCGCTCCGCGTGACCTCGCGTGGCGAGACTGCGGAAACGCCGCTGCTGGTCTCGGTCGCGCGCCGCATCGCGCTTGCCAAGGGCGAGTCGGTCAACCTGCTCGACGAGAATGACTCGTGGTGCCTCGAGTACCTCGCGCCCGAACCGGGCAACGCGCGCTACGCGATTGCGGTGATCAACACGAGCCGCATTGCGAGCACGTCCACGGGCTTCGAAGTGCGCGCCTCGAGCGGTAACGTGGCCGCGCCCTCCGCGTCGCATCAAGCCGCCGCGGCCTACGCCCCGTTGGGCCAAGCGCCATCAGGCCAGGCGCCATCAGGCCAGGCGCCATCAGGCAACGCGCCATCAGGCCTCACCCCCTCCAACAACACCAGCGCCGCCACCACCGCGCTCACTCCCGAGCTCCAGACCCTGCTCGACGACACGCGCCGCGAGGCGCTCGCTCATCACGCGCATCTCACGCGCGAGTTCGATCGCGGCACGCGTCTCACGTCCGCCGCCTCGGCGTGGCGCACGCAGCGCGGCTCCGGCGGACGCGCAGCCGCGTCACGCTCGGCCCTTGAAGTGGGACAGGTTGTGACGCGCTCAGCGATGTACAACGACTGCAACGTTGCTTCCGCAGTGAAGGCGCGCGTGGTCTACAGCGGCGCACACATGATCGTGCTCGAGGATATCGCATCCGCGCGCGCAGGCAGTATGGACGCCGAGTTGCGAACGCTGGGCGAGGAGTTCGATACGGTCATGTATCCGCTCCTGCTCTCGCACATCGGCAACCCGCTTGCGCTCGACGAAACCATGCAGGGCGACGGCCGGCTCACGATGCTCGTCTCGCGATACGTCAACGAGGTGGCGCCAGGCACGTCGGGCTATGTGACCACGTGCAATCTCTATCCGCGCGCCGTGGTGTCAACGAGCAACGAGGATGAACTGTTCTACGTGCGCACGCCAATGACCGGTGAGTCGCTGGCCGCGTGGCGTCGCAGCATGCGCTCCACGGTGATGCACGAAGCCAAGCACTTGGTGGCCTTCGCGGAACGCATGGCGCGCGGTGTCGCGCTCGAAGAGCCATGGATGGAAGAGGCCACGGCGCGCATCGCCGAGGAACTCTACGCGCGCTCGTTTGGGCAGGGCAGCACGACGTGGCGCTCAAACACCGGATGGGACGCGAGTGTCGCCTGTGAAGTGTACGAGTGCGACGGCCGTCCGCTCATGATGTGGAAGCACATCTCGGTGTTGCACGACTACCTCGCTGGTGCCGACACGCTCACACCGCTCGGCCGCGCTTCGGACAGCGACTACACGTACTACGCGAGCGGCTGGTCGCTCGTGCGCTGGGTA
>JBBQNT010000386.1:0-3055 GCA_038330215.1 Gemmatimonadales bacterium | reverse complement strand
GAGCTCGCCAATGGTCTGCGATAGCCGCGCCTGCGCACGACGCACCTCGCGTTCCGTAGTCACCCGCCCGGTCGCGGATAACGTGTCCGCCAGATGAGACAATGCGAAATCGAGATCCGCGGCGAGCATGTGATCGCCCAGTCCCGACAGTGCGCGTCGGACCGCGTTCTCGGCCCGAGGCTGCAGCCTGACGGGTAAGCCCTCCAGCAGGCTTGCGAAGGTGAGCAATACTTCCGCACCGGTGTGATGCTGCAGCGACTCCGACGCGGATACACCGATGGACTCGAGCTCATTGATCACCTGTTCGAGCAGGTTGTCACGGTACACGACCGGCAGGGCATTGCCGGGCACAGCCAGCGGCTTCTCCACACACCAGCGCGCGGCCAGGTCGCGAAGGTTGCGCACACACGAGAGCGCCGGCGAAGGATTCGAGAGCGCGGTGGACGTGGAAGTCCAGCCGATCGTGCCAAGCTGAGTAATCGCGTAGCCGGGATCCATATGCAGGTTCCGCTGCCGCTCGAGGTCCACACTTTGAAGCACGGTCTTGACCAGCGCCGACGCCTGCGTGGCCGATGACGCACGCACCTCGGCGATGACATCATGAAAGCAGACGTAGTCACCGATCGACAACATCATGATCACTTCGTATTCACCATCGCCGGCAGCCTTCGCGATGCGGTCCAGGTGAAGGTTGGCAACGTAGCCGTTGTTGTTCGACGAAACGATCTGCTTGACGGGAGCATTCGCAAACTGCGAGCTGCTCCGCATTCGTGCGATGAAGTGCCGCTGCCGCTCCCGCGCGTCCAGCGCAAGGTCATGGATTGCCTCGAGGATGCGGTTGGCCCGCATCTGATTGATCGTTGTGTACAGCAGGAAGATGAGCAGTACCAGTGCGCCGCAGGTGAGCAGTAGTGCGGTCGAGGCGCTGAACACGGGCGAGACGTCCGTCGTGATCGTGGCCAGCGTGACGAGGGTAAAGAGCGTCACACCCACGAAGACACCGAAGTACCACTGATTCAGCCGCCGCCTGATGAACTGGTCCAGCACCTGCGTTGTCATCGCGGCCGCAGACTGCTGCACAGCCAGCAGCAACAGCGAGCACGTGATCGACGTCAGCGTCATCATGCCGCCGGCCAGCGTCGAGAGCAGCGTTTCGGTCGTGCTCTCGCTGGTCAGATGCCGGTCGAGGAAGGCGCGCGTGCCTTCGAGCCAGGAGATGGGGTGGGCGTCAAGCGCGTAGGTGCTGAACGCCAGCAGCAGAAATGCTGCAATCGTACTCGCCGGCACGACCAGAAAGTCGCTGAACGAGCGCCGCATGTCGGCCCATGTATCAGCCCACGTCTGCACGCCGGACGCGCTCATGCGGCGACTACCGATGTATTCGATGACATCCCGGGTAGATAGGCCGAACAGCCGGGTTCGTAAAGATGTCCCTGAGGGACAGGCGAACCCGGCTGTTCACACCATCACACCCACCGCCGCGTGCTACTCCCAGACACGCACGGAATGAATCACGTCGCTGGGTTCCACCTTGTCGAGCACCTCCAGCCCCTCTTCGACCATGCCGAACACCGTGTGCTGACCGTTCAATGTTTCACCCACACGGTCATCCAGCACGAAGAAGAATCGACTGCCACCGGTGTTGCGCCCATTGTGGTCCATGGACAACGCGCCGCGTTCATGCCGATTGCGGTTGCCGACCACTTCACACGGAATGGTGTGACCCGGACCGCCCGAGCCGATGCGTGCGTCGCCAGGCAGCAACTCGCGCGACAACGGATCACCACCGTGCACCGTGCGACCGGCATCCACATCGTGAAAGCGCACGCCATCGTAGAATCCGCGGTTGGCGAGCTCCACGAAGTTCTCCACGGTGCCCGGACAGTCGCGGTCGAACAGCTCAGCGACGATCTTGCCGCGACTGGTCTCCAGCGTAGCGAACTTTGTCGACATTCGATCGCCTCTCGCTCAGAGCGCGCCCGAGTTCCACGGTCCCCAGATCGCGTAGGTCGCGGCGAACGTGTCGGACAACGAGTTGGTGGAGCCCTGGATGTTCACGAACAGCGTATTGCCCTGCGGGCTGAAGCACGCACCCGCCCACTCTGCGTCATTGATGTTGTTGCGCACGAAGTCGAACACCTCGCCGCTGCGCGTCAGGCCGCGCACATAGTTGGTGCCCGAGCTGTCCTCGCAGAGGACGATGCCACCGCGCGGGCTGACGCACACGTTGTCGGGGTTCTTGAGCACACCGCGGCTCGGCGATTCGTAGATCATGACCAGGTCACCGCCGCTGGCGCTGGTCGGCGTGTACTTGAAGATCTGGCCGAGCGCTTCTTCGCCACCGCTCGTCGAGTTGAAGTAGCAACCGCCGTCGCCCCACCAGCAGCCTTCGAGTCGCGCAAACTGGGCGCCACCGAGCAACGCGCCCTGATTGAAGACGAAGCCACTGCTGATGCTCGGCGCGTCGGTGTCGGGATTCGCAATCGGCACCCACTTCGCCTGGTGCACGACGCCGACCGTCTGTCCGGTGCGCGTGTCGTAGTTGTCCGTGCCCACTACAGCGAGCATCTCGAGCTTGCCGCCAGCGGCCAGATTTCCCTTGACGTTGGGGATGAAGCGGTAGAATCCGCTCGGATTGCGATCTTCCGTCTGGTAGACGATGCCCGTGTCGGGATCGACGGCAATCGCTTCATGTACGAAGCGTCCCATCGCCTTGAGCGGCACCGGTGTGACCGGTCCGTTCGCCGACGCCGGCACCTCGAAGTTGTAGCCGTGATTCTGCGTCCAGCCTGCGCCGGTGCCCGCCACCGTCTCTTCCGATGAAATCCACGATCCCCACGGCGTGATGCCGCCCGCACAGTTCACCATCGTGCCGGTCAGGCTCGCAAACTGCTTGCGAAGGAACGCTGCGCCGTCGGCGCGAACCTCGACCTCGACTGTCGTCGTGCCGCCCGGTGCCTTGGCATCGTACGAGTTGCCAGCGAACGGCGCGGCCGTCGCGATACCGTCCCGAATCTCATGGTTGCGCACAAGTCGCACGATGTTGCCGCCCATC
>JBBQNT010000385.1:0-3060 GCA_038330215.1 Gemmatimonadales bacterium | reverse complement strand
CCAGCGTGCCCAGCGAACGCGCCACTGCGAGCGCTTCGTCGAAGCCGGGGTCCGACGGCTCGCGCTCTGCGCTAGTCTTCATCACGTGCCCCCGATGCCGAGTCATTGACCATGGTCGCCTCCAAGCTACACGTCTGGAGTTCGTCGCACTACACGATCCCGCTGCCGGACGGCCATCGATTTCCGATGGACAAGTACGCGCTGCTGCGCGACACGCTGCTGGCGGATGGTGTCGTGTCGCCGGCCCATGTGCATGATCCCGCTCGCGCGACCGAGGCCCAGCTGCGACGCGTGCACACCGCGTCGTACGTGCAGGCGATCATGGGCGGCACGCTCGACGGTGCCTCCCAGCGCCGGCTCGGCTTTCCGTGGTCGCCGGAGCTCGTGGAGCGCTCGAGGCGCGCGGTGGGCGGCACCATCGCCACGTCGCGACACGCGCTGGATGCTGGCGTCGCGATGAATCTGGCGGGCGGCACGCACCACGCATTTGCGGACCGGGGCGAAGGCTTCTGCGTCTTCAACGACGTGGCCGTGGCCACGGCTGCACTGCGTGCGGAACGGCTCGTTCGTCGTGTAGCGGTGGTCGATCTCGATGTGCATCAGGGCAACGGTACGCACGCGCTGTTCGCAGGCGATCGCGAGACCTACACGTTCAGCATGCACGGGCGGCGCAATTATCCGTTCGTGAAGGTCGCCGGTTCACTGGACATCGAGCTTGACGACGGCACGGACGACGCCACGTATCTCGCCTTGCTGGCCGAAGCGTTGCCGCGTGTGCTGCGGGAGGCGCGCGCGGACATCGTGTTCTATCTGGCCGGTGCGGACCCGCACGAAGGCGACCGGCTCGGACGGCTTCGCGTGAGCAGCGAAGGACTCGCGCGTCGCGACGCGATGGTGCTGGAGATGTGTCGCGCGATCGGCGTACCGGTGGCCATCACGATCGCTGGTGGCTACGGACGACGCATACTCGATACCGTGGACGTGCATGCCGCGACGGCCCGCATCGCGTCGACGTTCACATGATCAGTAGCGGGAGACCCACCTTGACCTCCGCATCGCATCATTCCCTACACGCTTCGCCATGACCACTTCCCGCTTCACCACAACCACGCAGGTGCCGCTGTTTCTCCGCGAGGACGGCCCGCCCGATGCGCCGCCGTTGCTGCTGCTGCACGGAGGGCCGGGTGCGCATCACGACTACCTGTATCCGCAGTTTCTCGAGCTCGCGTCATCGCATCGCCTCATCACGTACGATCAGCGCGGGGGCGGTCAGTCTCGCACCGACGATCCGACCCCCATTACGTGGCACACGCACGTGCAGGATCTGGCGGCTGTGATTCGCGAATGCCGGCTCGACGCGCCGACGTTGGTGGGCTACTCGTGGGGAGGGCTGCTTGCGATGCTGTACACGATCGCTGCGCTCGACGACCCGACGCTTGCCGCGCCGTCGCGACTGGTGCTCGTGTCACCGGCACCGATCAGCCGTACGTGGCGCGACGAGTTCGAGCAGGCGCTCGCCGAGCGACAGCGGTCGGACGCGATCGCGGGGGCCCGCCGAGACCTGGCCGCATCCGACTTGCGTGCCAGGGATCCGGACGCCTACCGTCAACGAGCGTTCGAGTTGAGCGTGGCGGGTTACTTCGCCGATCCGGCGAGAGCGA
The DNA here is from genome assembly GCA_038330215.1 of Gemmatimonadales bacterium. Classification (GTDB taxonomy): domain Bacteria; phylum Gemmatimonadota; class Gemmatimonadetes; order Gemmatimonadales; family Gemmatimonadaceae; genus JAABRT01. The sequence goes on along the minus strand of JBBQNT010000385.1, from coordinate 1,399 downwards.
CCGCACTGACGCCCTTTCGGGTCACCGGTCGAGTGCAGCAATCGACGTGGGAGAGCCTTGGTAGTTACGATCTGGGCCAGAATCTGCGTGCCGTCCGCCTCCCGGCGCTCGTCGTGCATGGCAGGCAGGACCCGATCCCACTGGAATCGGCACGAGCTGCCGCCGACGCTCTGCGGGCGCAGTTTGTGGCGCTGGACGACTGCGGGCACGTTCCCTACGTGGAGCAGCCCGAGGCGCTGTTCGGTGCCATCCGTACGTTTCTCGACAACACCATTCGGTAGCTGACGACGCGGTCACGGGATCTCGTCGGCGCTGCCTACCCCATTCGTGGCCATGTATCACTTCGGAGCCGTCACCAGCGCTGCAGTTGCGACACTCGACGTGAACGAGACGCGCTATCGCGTGACCGTGTTCGTCGCGAATGATGGCATCGAGTTCGTGGGGCGCCTCTGGTTCGCGGAAGAAGGCGAACCGGACGCCAACGGCATTCCGGATCGAGGTGTGTTGCCGGGGCGCACGGAAGCGGAAGTGATCACGCTGGCGCGTCGCCTGCGACCGGACGAGTTGCAGCAGCGCTTTCGCCGCGCCAACGCCGAAAAGCGCCGCTATCACGGACTGCGTCAGCTCACCAACGAGTTGCTCGACAAGATTCGCTACCTGAACCAGGTGGCCGTGTCCATGCGAAGCGGGCTGCTCGATGGTGATGCGGCGGCGCAGGAGCTCGAGCTCACTGAGCGTCAGATGATCGAGCTGGTCAAGCAGGCCAAGCGACTGGCGGGCGTCGAGTCCTGATGGGACGCGCTACAACCGCTTTTACCGCGGAGTCGCGAAGGCGCGGAGGGTACCGCAACGGCAACTGTAACCATCATGGGATTGGTACGAAGCGAGTCGCGCGCACGAATCTTTTTTCCCTTCCCACTGCAGTTCCACTCTGCGCCTTCGCGTCTCCGCGGTAAAGGCCCTTCGCCGACCCTCAGGGCGTCCGCAGCATTGGCACCGCCTGCACCGCGAAGGCGCGGAGGGTACCGCAACGGCAAAGGCAACCATCCCCAACACTCGTGAGAAATCCGGGTTAAATTGCACGGATGGATCCACGCGCCGCCGCTCACGTGCTCACGCAAATCGCCACGCTGCTCGAACTGCACGGGGAGTCGGCATTTCGCGTGCGCAGCTTTCAGTCCGCTGCACGTGCCGTGAACGCCATCGATCACAGCGAACTCGTCCGTGTGGTTGAACCGATCGACCTGCCGCTCGAAGGTGTCTCGCCCGAAGCGTTGACCGTCCTGCGCGAGTTGCTCGAAACCAACAGCTCGGCGCTGCTCGAAACACTGCAGGAAGAGACACCCGAAGGGCTGATGGAAATGCTGCGCGTTCCCGGCCTCGGTCCGGCGCGTATCCG
>JBBQNT010000384.1:0-3097 GCA_038330215.1 Gemmatimonadales bacterium | reverse complement strand
AAGCTCGCACCGTCGCGCAATCGGTCCACGAAGTACACGATGGGCGCGGCCAGGTCGCCGGGCAGAATGAAGTAGCCGTGCACCGAATGCGCTTCCCGCGGCTCATCCACCGTGCGTCGCGCGGCGACCAGCGCCTGGGCGAACACTTGCCCGCCAAACACGCGCGTCGACCCGATGTCGCGATTGAGGCCGCGGTAAATGTTGACCTCGAGTGGTTCGAGATCGAGCAGCGTCAGCAGATCGTCGAGTGGTGTGGTCATGGCGTGTAATCTACTTTACAGCCTCCCTTCAACCCGTGACGCATGCGCGCCGTCGTCTACAACTCCTTTGGTGGCCCGCTGCACGTGGAGGCGGTGCGAGATCCCGAGCCTTCGACCTCGGGCGCAGTGTTGCGAGTGCACGCCACCGGGCTGTGCCGCAGCGACTGGCATGGCTGGCAGGGACATGACGCCGACATCCGCGAGTTCCCGCATGTGCCCGGGCATGAACTCGCGGGCGCCGTCGTGGCCGTGGGACGCGACGTGCGCGACTGGCGCGTAGGCGACCGCGTGACGGTACCGTTCGTCTGCGCGTGCGGCACATGCGCGCCGTGCGTGCGCGGCGACGGGCAGGTGTGCGAAGCGCAGTCGCAACCGGGCTTCACGCACTGGGGCTCCTACGCGGAGTTCGTGCGCATCGAACATGCTGACATCAATCTCGTCGCGCTGCCGGACACGATCGCCTTCGACACGGCGGCCGGACTCGGCTGCCGTGTCGCCACCGCGTTTCGCGCAGTCGTGGATCGGGGACGTGTGAGCGCCGGCCATACCATTGCGGTCTTCGGCTGCGGCGGGGTCGGACTCGCCGCCGTCATGATCGCGCACGCACTCGGTGCACGCGTGATTGCGGTCGATGTTTCAGACGCCGCTCTCGCACTCGCAGCGTCGCTGGGCGCGGAGCACACGCTCAACGCGCACAGCGCGCCTGACGTGGCGGAGCACATTCACGAATACACACGCGGTGGCGTGGACAGTGCCTACGACGCGCTCGGCTCGGCGGCTACCGCGCGCAGTGCGCTCATGTCGCTGCGCAAGAACGGACGCTATGTGCAGATCGGTCTGCTCGCCGGCAGCGACGCCGAACCGCGGCTGCCGCTGCACCTGCTCATCGCGCGCGAACTCGAGATCGTCGGCAGTCACGGTATGGCTGCGCACTCCTACCCGCGCATGCTGCGCATGGTGGAGCGCGGCGAGTTGACCTTGTCGCGCCTGATCACCCGCCACATCGCGCTCGATGACGCGCCCGAAGCGCTCGCGACCATGGTGACCGCACCACGCGCGGGCGTCACCATCATAATGCCGTAGGCACGCGCACGCGCTCGCCACCTCACCGCATCGGCACCGTGACCGCCGCTGCCGTATCACCCGTAGATGCTGCGCGAAACAACTCGTCCGCCGCCTGCAACACCTTGCCGCGCAGGCGCGGCGGCAGTTTCGGATTCGCCGCCAGATATTCGCGCACGATCTGCGCCGCTTCGGGAGACCGGTGGCCATCGAGCGTTGCATTCAACCAGCGCAGCGGAAAGAAGATGTCGCCGGTGCGCTGAATCTCCTCCACCAGATCGAGACTGGCGCGCACCGTCCGCAGCGATTGCTCCGCGCGCAGCGGATGATGCATCGCACTCATCGCATCGAGCACCCACGACTCACGGCGTCGGTTCTCGAGCTCGCTGAACGAGCGGAACAGTGAATCCCTGACCGACACGTTTGCGCTCAGCGCCGGCCGCATGAACGCAAAGCGCGCGGCACGATCCGGATTGCTGATGCGCGTGGCCTGCTCGCCGAGTATTGCCTGCGCGTTCGGCACGTTCCGGATCGCCAGCGCCTCGGCCAGCGAGATGTACTGCTGTTCCACCAGCGGCAGCCCGCGTGGCGTCTCCTGCTTGCGCCAGATGCGATCGAGACGCGTCACGCCTTCCGGAGTGAGTGACATGCTCATCAGCGCGCCAAAGTACGCGCCCTTCCGGCCCGGTGTGGGCGCCGCATCGAGCGCACGCCAGAGCGCACTCTCGAGCGCGGGCGCGAGCGCACGGCGTTCACTGTCGCTCAAGTAGCGCCAATACGCGCCTCGCAGCAGGCCAAGCACTTGCTGTGCGACCAGCTCGTCCCGCTCGCGTGTTACGGCCGTCACCGCGGCGTCCACGAACTCACGCGCGTCAAGCGAATCCTCGAGCACTTCTTCCCACAGCGCCTGCCAGGCCACGGCGCGGTGCAGTGGATTCGAGAGCCGTGCGGCGCCTTCACTTACCGCCGGCAGCAGCGCGGCGCGACTTGCTGCGTCGAGCACGAAGCGCGCGTACCCGATGCCATCGCTTCCCGGCAGCACGAATGCCGGACGCGTCGCCATCGGCACGAACGCCGACGACTCTCGCAGCACGACGGTATCGCTGGCGACGCGGTTGCCGGTGCCCGTGGCCAGTACAATGGGCTGACTCCACAGCAATCCGCGTTCCGCCGCGTCGTCGCGCTGCGTGATGAGCAAGCCCGAGTCGACCCACGTCGTGCGAATGCGCGGACGGCCAGGCTCGTTCACCCATACGCGACTCCACGTTTCCAGATCTTCGTTGGAGCGCTCGTCGAGAATGCTGATGAGGTCCGGCCACGTCGCGTTCGCGTAGCGATGACGGTCGAGGTACACGCGCAGTCCGTCACGCAGCACCGTATCGCCCACCAGCGCCTCGAGCTGCTGCATCACCACGGGCGCCTTCTGGTAGATGATCGCGCCGTACAGCGAGCCAGCATCGCGAAGGTTCTCAAGCGGCTGCCGGATGGGATTCGCCCCCGCCGAGCGATCAACGGAATAGGCGGACGGATGATGCGCCTGAAAGAAACGCAGGCGCAGGTTGAGATCGGGAAACGCCGGTCCGGCGATCTTGGCGGCCATGAAGTTCGCGAACACTTCCTTCATCCAGACATCATCGAACCAGCGCATCGTCACGAGATCGCCGAACCACATGTGCGCCGTCTCGTGCGCGATCAGGCTCGCGCGTCCCAGCTCCTGCGTGCGTGATGCGGTGGGATCGAGAAAGAGCGATTCCGCGCGATACCAGATTGCACCC
>JBBQNT010000383.1:0-3109 GCA_038330215.1 Gemmatimonadales bacterium | reverse complement strand
TGGCCTCGCACCTGGAGGCCCTCGCCCGAGGCGAAGCGATCGATGTCCCGGTCTACGAGTTCGCGACGCATTCGCGCAGCGTTCAGGTGCGGCGGGTGGAACCGGCGGATGTTATCGTGATCGACGGGATTCTGCTGCTCGCCGACGAGCGGGTACGAACGGTGTGTGATGTGAAAGTCTACGTGGATGCCGATCCGGATATTCGCCTCATCCGGCGAATCCGGCGCGACATGGCATCGCGTGGGCGGTCGCTGGACTCGGTCCTCGATCAATACCTGTCCACGGTCCAGCCGATGCATCTGCAGTTTGTGGAACCGAGCAAGCGTTACGCCGATGTGATCATTCCGCGCGGCGGCAGCAATACGATCGCGATCGAGATGCTGGTCGCGAAGATCCAGCGCCGGCTGTCCGCGCGTCACGCCGTGGGGCAAGCGTGAATCCGCCGCCGCCAGTCGCGGATCGCGTGCTGGTTGTCGACGACGAACCCGAGATCGTCGCACTCGTCGCATATCATCTGGCCAAGGCCGGCTATCGCGTGGCCACGGCGTCGAGCGGGCAGGATGCGATCGATATCGCGCGCCGCGAGCGTCCGGCACTTGTTGTGCTCGACCTGATGCTGCCGGGCATGTCGGGCTTCGAGGTGCTCGAGGTGCTGCGCGCAGATGACAATACGCGTGACGTCGCCGTGCTCATGCTGACGGCGCGGCGCGAAGAGGTCGACCGCATCCGCGGCCTGTCGCTGGGCGCCGACGATTACCTCACCAAGCCCTTCTCCCCGCAGGAGCTGGTGCTGCGTGTGGCCGCCATTCTCCGGCGCGTGTCACAGCCGCAGCCCGTCAGCGTGGACGTGTTGGCGTTCGGTCCGCTCAAGATCGATCGCGCTGCGCTCACGGTTCAGGTGGACGAGCAGCCCGTTGAACTCACGCCCACCGAATACAAGCTGCTGCTCACGCTCGCCGAACGGCGCGGTCGCGTGCAGGGACGCGGACACCTGTTGGAGACCGTGTGGGAAGCCGCACCGGATATCCAGACGCGCACCGTAGACATGCACGTGCAGCGGCTGCGCGCAAAGCTTGGCGTTGCCGGCGACCTGATCGAGACGGTGCGTGGTTTCGGCTACCGGTTGCGATCCCCTCAGGCGCGCGGCGCCTGAGGTCGCACGACACACCGTGCGCCTGACGCAGCGGCTCATTCTCTATTCGGTACTGATCGCGACCCTGCTCGTGCTGGTGGTGGGCATCGCCGTGGAACGCCGGGTCAGTGAACGGCTGCGTCAGGACCAGCGCATCGCCTCGACCGAGTCAGAGCAGTTGCTGCGCGGCGTTCGCACCGACATCGGGTTCGCGGGACTTGCGGCTCTCGTGGTCGCGGTTGTCGCAGCAAGTCTGCTGGCACGCTCCTTCGCGCAGCCCATCGAGGAGCTCCGCGATGTGGCGATTGCGCTCGCCGACGGCGACATGTCCCCTCGCCCGACACTGCTGGGCACGGGCGAAGTCGGCGACCTGGGCGAGGCGCTGCGGCGTCTCGCCGCGCAATCCTCAACGCGCATGCAAGCCCTGCGCGCGGAGGAGGCCATGCTGGTTGCGCTCACCGAATCGCTCAACGAAGGCGTCGTGGCCGTGGATGCGCGGCAGCGTGTGGTGCGCATCAACGAAACGGCGCGCCGCATCCTCCGCCTGCGCGAGCCGGTACCGTTCCCGGCCGACTACCTGCCCCGCGATCGCATGATGCGCGACGCACTCTCTGCCGTGCTGCGCGGCGAGGAGTTCATGCCCTCGGAAGTGCGCGTGGACGATCGCACGCTCTCACTCACTGCGCGGCCGCTGGCAAACGGCGGTGCCATTCTCGCGCTCTACGATCTGACCCCGTACCGGCGCCTCGAAGCGGTACGGCGCGACTTCGTGGCCAACGTTTCGCACGAACTGCGCACGCCGCTTACGGTGATATCCGGTTTCGTGGAAACACTCGCCGACGAAGAGCTGCCGTCCGACCTGCGCCGACAGTTTCTCGGCATGACCGCCGTCAACGTGCGCCGCATGCAGCGCATCGTGGACGATCTGCTCGATCTCTCCCGCATCGAGTCGGGCGGCTGGCTGCCCAATCCGGCCGAACTGGACCTGCGCTCGCTCACGAATGAGATCACGTCGCCGCTGCGGGATCAGGCCCTTTCCAAGGGTGTTCAGCTCGTGATCTGCATCCCGGACGACGTCCGCACCGCATACGCGGACCCGACCGCCGCGCGACAGATTCTGTCAAATCTCACCGAGAACGCGCTGCGCCATACGAATGCCGGCAGCGTCACGCTCTTCGCGGAAAGCGCGCCCGACGGCATCTGGCTCGGCGTGCGCGACACCGGCAGCGGCATTCCGGACGAGCATCTGCCGCGCATTTTCGAGCGTTTCTATCGGGCCGATCCGGGACGCTCGCGCGAAGCGGGTGGCACCGGGCTGGGATTGGCGATCGTGCGCCACCTCTCGGAAGCGCACGGCGGCCGGGTGCGCGCCGAGAGTGCCGTTGGCTCGGGGACGACGATTGCGGCGCTCTTCCCGCCCTCGCCGCTCGACACCCCGATCGGTTAGCGCCGCTGCTGGCGCCTGGCGACTCCTTATTTCTTCGCCGGCCAGGCGCGGGCCACCAGTCGCGGCAGCAACGCCGACGCCATGCCCACCAACGGCACGATGGAAGGACCGGTTCGCTGTCCGTGCATCGTCGGATTGATCACCAGCACCGTGGAGCCGTGCGACGCGGCCAGCCAGGGTAACGAGGCCGCCGGCTCCACCATGTTGCTGGTGCCCACCGAGAGGAACACATCGCAGGCGAACGTGGCCGTACGCGCCCGCTCGAGCGCACCACTTGGGAGGGTCTCCCCGAACCAGATCACGTCCGGACGAAGCGCCGCTCCACACTGCGCGCACGCCGGTGGATCGATGGGACCAACTTCCAGAGATGTCGCATCCATGGACGTGGATGCCTCGAAAGCCGGCGAGCAGTCGGCGCTGCAGCGAACGCGCAGCAGGCTGCCGTGCAACGAGACCACATCCTCATGACCCGCCGCTTCGTGCAACCCATCCACATTCTGCGTGAGCAGGGTGCAGCGCGGCAGGCGCCT
>JBBQNT010000382.1:0-3121 GCA_038330215.1 Gemmatimonadales bacterium | reverse complement strand
CTGGAACGCGTGGGTGCAGGAACGCGCCATCTACATGCCGAGCACGTTCGACGACGGATACCGAACATTCCTCGAGATGAACGATCCGGACGAATCGCCCAGTCGTGCGTCGCTGCTTGCCGCGCCATTGGGCCGAGGCGTGTACGTGTATACCACGCTCGCGCTGTTCCGGCAGTTGCCGTACGGCGTGCCGGGCGCGGCGCGGCTGTTCGTGAACTTGGTGAGTGCGCGCGGCAGCGATTTCACGTCGGTGCGGTGAAGGCGCGTGCGGCCGTCATACCGGTGAACAGGAGGGCAGCAACCGCGCCGCGCGTCGTCCGGCGATATCTTTGATGGTATGCGCCTCTGCTCCGCTCCTCGCCTGCTTGATCTGGTCGTGCTCGCCATGGTGGGCGCGTGCTGGAGCGCGCGGCTGGCGGGCATCGACGATCCTGGTCCTCGTAGCGTGGTGCAGGTGAATGGATTGCTGGCGCCGGCGGGCGACGCGTTCACGCTGGCGCTCGAGGCGAGTCCTGCGCTGCCGGTGACCGTGCGGCAACTGCAGGCGATCGCTGCCGGCGCACTCGCGCGCAATCCCGCGCGCCCATGACCGCGTCGCTGGCCTCGGGTCGCGAGGTGCCGCACGTCGTGATTCTTGGCGGAGGGTTCGCCGGCCTCTCGGCCGCGCGCGAACTGCACAATGCGCCGGTGCGCGTGACACTGATCGATCGCGCGAATCATCATCTTTTCCAACCGCTGTTGTATCAGGTGGCCACGGCGAGCCTCGCGCCCAGCGATATCAGCGTGCCGATTCGCCAGCGCCTGCGCAAGCAGCGTAATACAACGGTGTTGCTGGCCAACGCCACCGCGATCGACGTCAACGCGCGGCGCATTACGCTCGACGATGGCGCGCAGTCGCTCGACTACGACTACCTGCTCGTTGCCACGGGCGCGCGGCACGCCTATTTCGGACACGATGAGTGGGAAGCGTTCGCGCCGGGCCTCAAGTCTATCGAGGACGCGTTCGAGATGCGGCAGCGCTTTCTCATGGCGTTCGAGCAGGCCGAGAAATCTGACGACGAAGCCGAGCGACAGGCGCTGCTTACGTTCGTGATCGTGGGCGCAGGGCCGACCGGTGTGGAGCTCGCGGGTGCACTGCCGGAGATTGCGCGCGGCGCGATGCGACGCGATTTTCGCCGCATCGATACACGCCGCACGCGCGTGATCCTAGTCGAAGCCGGACCGCGCGTACTCTCCACGTTTCCGGACAAGCTGTCGCAGGCCGCTCAGCGTGATCTCGAGAAGCTTGGCGTCGAAGTGCGACTGGGCACGCCGGTCACGAACATCACGGATCGCGCGGTGACCATTGGCGACGAAGCGGTGGCCGCGCGCACGGTGTTCTGGGCCGCCGGCAATGAAGCGTCACCGCTGGGCGCGATGCTTGGTGCGGCTACCGATCGCGCGGGACGCGTGAAGGTGAACGACGACCTCTCCGTTCCCGGACATCCGGAAGTGTTCGTGGCCGGCGACTTGTGCACCATCGCGAGGCCGGACGGACGACCTGTGCCGGCCGTGGCGCCCACTGCGAACCAGACGGGCACTCACGCGGCGCGCATGATCCGGCGCAGCATCGACGGCAAGGAGCGCACGCCATTCAAGTATTTTCACAAAGGCGACCTTGCCACCATCGGCCGTCACAAGGCCGTGTCGGCGTTCGGCAGTTTTACTGTCACGGGGTACCTGAGCTGGCTCATCTGGGTGTTCGTGCATCTCATGTACCTCGTCGGGTTCCGCAATCGTGTCACCGTGTTCGTGCAGTGGGCGTATGCGTACTTCACCTATCAGCGCGGCGTGCGCCTGATCGCGGGCACGTGGTATCGCCGTTCAGCGGATGACGCGGCGCCCGACGGCGCGGTCCGCGACATGCATTCGCGCAGCTCGCGCGCTTCGTCTGCCGTGTGAATCGCATGACAAATCCGGTGCTGCCAACGGCTGCCGTCTTCGCGATTCCCGTCGCGCTGGCGTTTTTTGCACCTGGCGAACTTCGAGGTGTCGGAGAGCAACCAGGCTGGTCTGCCTCCAACTCGATACCGCGACGCATATTGCAGGTGAAGGATTACCCGGACGGCCGCGAGTGCATGTTTGCCGGGCGCGATCGACCTGCTCATCACGGATATCGGTGTGCCCGACGAATCCGGCTTGTTGCATCTGGCTCGCACCACGCATCCGGGCATGCACGTCGGCCTGGTCACGCGGTTGGAGCCGACGGTCCGCGGCGTTGGTGCGGCGGACTTCACTCTGCGCAAGCTGCTCCGCGCTGCGGAACTGCTCGCGTCTCTGTCGAGGCCTTCGGCCTCGCGCGATCAGGAAACCTCGAATGACTGAATCTCCGACAACCATCCGCGTACTCGTGGCGGACGACGATCACGCGGCGCGGGAGACTCTCGTGGACCTGCTGCGCGCACTCGATTACATGGTGGTGGCCGACGTGTCCAGCGGCGAGGACGCGGTCAAGCAGGCCGCCCAGCTCACGCCCGACGCCGTGCTGCTCGACGTGCACATGCCCGGCGGCTCGAGCGGACTGGTCGCCGCGCACCAGATCACGCAGCAGACGCCGGGCATCGCGGTGGTGCTGATTACCGGCGACGCCACGCTGTCGCTGTCGTCTGACGACGCGCTTCTCTCGAACGCGGTCGCGCTGCTGCCCAAGCCGGTGCTGCCCGCCACGCTCGACGCGACGCTGCGGCTGGCCGTGGTCCGCGCGCGCGAGCTGCTGGCCGCGCGGCAGGAAGCGCAGCAGGCCCGCGAGCAGCTCGAGGCGCGCAAGCTGATCGAACGCGCCAAGGGGATTCTCATGCGCCGCACGGGGAGCTCGGAGCAGGAGGCGTACCGCATCATGCAGCGGACGAGCCAGGACAAGTCGGTGCCGATGGTGAGCATCGCGAAGATCGTCATCGACTCCGAGCCGGGTGCGAGAGCCCCTGACCCCACGTAGTTAACGGTTAACCGTCAACCGTTCACGTTCAACCGTCAACTCGACTGTCAACGGTTTTGCGTAAGCGGTTCTCGGTTCTAACAACCAACTTCGACGGTTGCGGTGAACGGTTGACGGTCGACGGTGCTACCAACCAACGTTGACGGT
>JBBQNT010000381.1:0-3123 GCA_038330215.1 Gemmatimonadales bacterium | reverse complement strand
GTACGCATTGCAATACTCCTGAGATACTGTGATGTGCTGCTGATAGTCGGAGCTCGGCCTTTTGGACCTGATGCAAAACGAAACCGACCAACACCTGCTCGTGATCACCCTCACGACGGTCGTCACCACTCGGTGACTGCGATACAAACGAAAAAAGGGCCCGCTCGCTTTGGCAGGCCCGTTTCATTCGGAACTTGTCCACACATCGAAATGTGTGCATCGCTGAAGTAAAGCTATCCGCTCGTGCCCTCATGCGCTACCCCGCACGCAAAAATGCCGCCAGAGGCGAAGCGCGCCGTCGTGCGGTACTTTGTGCCGCACGACGATGTCTTCCCTCCGCCAACCGCGACCTCCTGCCCCGCGTCCCATGCCACTTCGGACTCTGATTGCCGTTGCGCGTCGACTTTCCAGATGCGTGCTGGTGGGCGCGCTCGCACTGTGTGGTGCGGGCACGGCCTGCGATTCACCAGAACGTGTTGACGTCGTGCTGCGCGGTGGCACGCTCTACGACGGCAGTGGAAACGCGCCAGTGGTTGGCGATGTGGCAATACGCGGCGACTCGATCGTGGCCGTGGGCGATATCGGCAACCGTGAAGGCGCCCGCGAAATCGATGTGAGCGGACTCGCCGTGTCGCCCGGCTTCATCAACATGTTGTCATGGGGAACGGAAAGTCTGCTGCACGACGGACGCGGTCTGTCGGACGTGATGCAGGGCGTGACGCTCGAGGTCTTCGGCGAAGGTTCGTCGATGGGACCACTCACCGATACGATGCGCGCCGAGATGATCGCGGAGCAGGGCGACATCAGGTTTGACGTGCCGTGGACCACGCTCGGCGAATATCTGGAGCACATGGTGGCGAAGGGGGTGTCGGTGAACGTGGCGTCGTTCGTGGGAGCGACCACGGTGCGCGTGCACGAACTCGGGTACGAGAACCGCGCGCCCACCGCTGAGGAGTTGCAGCGCATGCAGGAGCTCGTGCGCGCGGCCATGCGCGAGGGTGCGCTGGGAGTTGGGTCATCGCTGATCTACGCACCCGCCTTCTACGCGCAAACCGACGAACTGATCGCGCTCATGCAAGCCGCGTCCGAGTTCAACGGCATGTACATCAGTCACCTACGCAGTGAGGCGAACCAGCTGCTCGAGGCAGTTGACGAGCTCATTCACATTGCCCGCGCATCCAATGCACCGGCGGAGATCTATCACCTCAAGCAGGCGGGCGCGGACAACTGGGGCAAGCTCGACGCGGTGCTCGCGCGGATCGATGCGGCGCGCGCTGACGGTGTGCGCATCACCACCGACATGTACACGTACACCGCGGGTGCGACCGGTCTCGACGCAGCGATGCCGCCCTGGGTGCAGGAAGGCGGACAGGAAGCCTGGGCGACGCGGCTCGGTGATCCAGCGGTGCGCCGGCGCGTGATGCAGGAAATGCGCACGCCGACGAACGCGTGGGAAAACCTCATGTTGCTGGCCGGCTCGCCGGAGCGCGTGCTGCTGGTAGGTTTCAAGGCCGACTCACTCAAGCGACACACCGGCAAGACGCTCGCGGCGGTGGCAACGGAGATGTCGCTATCGCCGGAGGAAGCGGCGATCGAGCTTGTGATTCGTGATGGCTCGCGCGTGGGCACGGTGTACTTCCTGATGAACGAGGACAACGTGCGCCGACAGGTGCACCTGCCCTACATGAGCTTTGGCAGCGATGGCGGTGCGCTCGCGCCCGAGGGCCAGTTCCTCAAGTCGAATCCGCATCCGCGCGCGTACGGCAACTTTGCACGCGTGCTCGGCCGGTATGTGCGCGACGAGAAGCTCATCCCGCTCGAGGAGGCAGTGCGCCGTTTGAGCGCGATGCCCGCCGAACACCTGAGCCTGCGTCGGCGTGGACGTCTCGCGACCGGATACCATGCGGACATCGCCGTATTCGATCCGGCCACGGTGTCGGACAAGGCGACGTTCGAACAGCCGCATCAGCTCGCGGTAGGCATGCGCCACGTGTTCGTGAACGGTGTCGCGGTGATCACGGATGGCGCGCACACGGGTGCGCTGCCGGGTCAGGTCGTGCGCGGGCCGGGGTGGACGGGGTGGTGAGCGGGCAGCCGCGTCACGAAGGCCGCGACGACGTGAGCGAGCAGGCAGGCGGAGCGCATCGAGACGAAGCGAGTGGGCAGGTGCGCGATCTCGAGGCGATGACATGGCCTGCCGTGCGTGCCGTGGCGTGGTCGCTCGCGATCCTGCCGTTTGGCGCCACGGAGGCGCACAACACACACCTGCCGTACGGCACGGATACATTGCTCGGGCGCACGGTCGCATCGCGTGTTGCATCGATGTGTGGTGCGCGCGGACTGCCGGTCATTGCACTTCCGGCCATGCCGTTCGGCGTGAATACCACGCAGCTCGATATCCCGATGACGCTCAACGTCATGCCGAGCACGCAGCTGGCGCTCTTGCGTGATGTGGTGCGAAGTCTCGAGCCGCACGGCCTGCGTGTGCTGCTCTTGCTCAATGCGCACGGTGGCAATGAGCTGCGCGCGCTCGTTCGCGAGTTGCAACCGGAAACGCGTGTGCTGCTCGTGATCGCGAACTGGTGGCAGGCCGGCGATGCTGCCGTGTTCGATGAACCGGGCGATCACGCTGGCGAGCTGGAAACGGCGGCCGTGCTGCACGTCGCGCCGCATCTTGTGGCCGATCGCGACACGTGGGGCGACGGTGCCGCGCGCGTGAGCGTGCTCGATGGCGTGCGTGAAGGCTGGGCGTGGTTGCCGCGCCGCTGGACGCAGGTCACGGCCGACACCGGCGTCGGCAATCCGCAGGCGGCAACGGCTGACCGCGGCGCGCGCTATGTCGCACAGGCGGTGGAACGCATAGCCGCGCTGTGCGAGCAGTTGCTGCGCACGCCCGATGATGCGTTCTACGTGAGCGCGGCGTCTACCAGCGACTGACTACGCGAGCGCGGCGTCCACCAGCGACTGAGCCTCGGCCTGAATGCGCGCGAGATGCGCCTCGCCGCAAAAGCTTTCTGCGTAGATCTTGTATACGTCTTCGGTGCCTGAAGGACGCGCAGCGAACCAGCCGTTGTCGGTGTTCACCTTCACGCCGCCGATGGCTGCACCGTTGCCGGGCGCATG
>JBBQNT010000380.1:0-3150 GCA_038330215.1 Gemmatimonadales bacterium | reverse complement strand
CCCGAATCACGCCTCCACGCCCAGGCCCATGTCCACAGAATCGACGCCCAGCCGCAACGAAAACGAGTACTTCGCCCGTCTCGACGCCGAACTGCGCAAGGAACTGCGCGCGCGCGCCGATGCGGAACGCGCCGCGCAGGTTGCAGCCGACCGCAACAAATGTCCACGCGATGGTTCCACGCTCATGGCCAGAGAATCAGGCACGGTGACGATCGACCAGTGTCCGACGTGCGAAGGTATCTGGCTGGACAAGGGTGAACTGGAGATCCTGGCCCGCGGTCAGGCGGATCGCACCGGTTTCGTGGGCAACTTGCTCAACATCTTCAAGTAGCCTCAACCGGACGCGGCGCGCTCCGCGATGATGGCGCGCTCCGCGATGATGGCGCGGTCAGCGGGCAGGTGCGTCTCACGCTCCACCTGCGCGACCACGCGCTCGACGTGGCGAAGGGCAGCCGTGCGCATGGACTGATCGCCGATGCGTCCGAGCGTCTCGAGTCCCTTCAGCAATCGCAGGGCAACCTCGATGGCGTTGAGACCATCGCGCTCGATGGCCGTGAACGCGTCGTCGAACATGTCATCTGCGTCGAGCGGCGGCACGCTGATGCGGTCGTACGTGATGCTGTCGTCCCTGTCCGCGTCGCGTGGCGAGTTCCAGTCCACGAAGAGGCGAACAAATACGCCGATGACATCGATTGCGGTGCCGGGATCGTTGATTGCGGGTGACAGCGCCTTCAACGCGATCTGCGAGAGCACAACGAGGCCAAAGCGCGGATCGTCGTCGAACGTGCGATCCCGACCGATCACGAAACGCTTCTTGATCAACTCTCGCAAGCTCTCGGCATCGCATGGGGAGGCGCTCACGCAGTACGCAATTTCGCGGTCGGGCGTCATGAACGTGCCGGGAAGCGCCGCGATTTCGAAGTGCAGGTTCAACTCGACGGCGGCTTCCTGAAGTCCGCGCATGTCGATGCGCTGCAGGAACCCGACCTGCTCGGCATAAAGCGCCAGTCCACTCCGTATGGGCGTGCGCTGCGGGTGGCCGCCGAGGAACGGTGTCTCCCATCGAGTGCGCAGCGACTTGGCGGCCGCGCGTTCCACTTGCTCGATCGTCGCGCTCATGCGGCCAAGCCGCGCGATGCGGTCGATCCACGTGACGAACGTCAGCACGACAATCGCCAGCACGAGCAGCGTCAACAAGAACAGCACAAAACGCCCGGCGGGTCCGAAGTACTCGTTCTTGGACGCGATCAGTCCGACGATGCTGTAGATGAACGTCGCCACGAACGCCGACAGCGCGTACTGCGACCGGTCGTCGGCCACGACGAGCGGAAACGCGCGCGGCGATGCGGTAGTGCTCGCGGAAGCGTACGCCGCCACCATGGACGCTACAGCGAGCGACGCGATCAGCAGCACACTCGACGCCATGATCGAGAGCAGCGTCTGAATTGACTCGACCGTGATATCGGGAACGACGTCGGCGAGCGAAGTGCCGTCGGCCGCCTTTGCAGCAAAGACGCCCACCACCGAAAGCAAGGAAGCCAGCAGCGGCTTGACCCACAGCTTCTCGCCGAATCGCTTGAGCATGAGCTTCACACGCCCACTCAGTCTTCCAAACGCCACGCGCCCGTCTCCGCTCGTATGGGCAACGCCATCGCGCCGCCGGTGATACCAAAGTGCGGCGCTACTTCGCCGCACCCATGAGATAGTCCACGGCCAGCGACGTGATCACGCGCACGCCCGTGGGAAGCGCTGCCTCATCCGCGAAGAAGAGCGGCGAGTGATTCACCGGCACAGTTCGCCAGTCCTGATCGGCCGGAGTCACGCCGAGAAATACGAACAAGCCCGGTACGCGCTCCTGAAAGTACGAGAAGTCCTCTGCTCCCGTCATCGAAGGTTCCGTGAGGGAGGGTGAAGCGCTCAAATAGGCGGTGGCGTCTGCTGGTCGGCAAGAGTCCTGCTCGATTCGGTTCTTTCGGCGCTCCGGTGGCGCAATGCCCGCCGCGGGATACGATTGAGTGATGTGGCGCGCGATCCGCGCGTCAACCCGTGGGCTCCACTGTCGTGACTGAGGACTCTGCCGATGTTCGCTGCAGCTCTTCCCCGCCGCGCGCCGCGCGTGTCGTTCCTCACACGAACGGCTCGTGCCGCGTCGCCGATGTGCCTGCTCACCGGTGCGCTCGTCGTAGCGGCGCTGCTCCCTCCGCGCTCGATGGTCGCGCAAACCGCGCCGACGTTCACGCTCGAGCAGGTGCGCAGCTACCCGTTTCCGAACGAGCTGCAGGCCGCCCGTACGGTGGACCGGATCGTGTGGGCGTTCAACGAACGCGGTCGGCGCAACCTGTGGGTGGCGGAAGGACCGTCGTTCGCCGCACGACAGCTCACGAACTACACGGCAGATGACGGCCAGGAGCTGTCGTCGGTACGCATTTCACCCGACGGTCGGTGGATCGCCTATATGCGCGGCGGTGACTTCGGTTCCAACTTCGACGACGCGCTGCCAGTGAACCCGGCGGGCATGCCGATTCCAGCGCGCACGGCCATGTACGTGGTGCCGTTTGCTGGCGGCGCGCCGGTGTCACTCGGCGAGGGCGACGGCATGGTCATCTCGCCGACATCGGACGCAGTAGTCTTCACACGGGATCGGCAGCTGTGGCGCGCCCCGATCGACGGGTCGCGGCCGGCCGAGCGCCTCACATCGCTGCGCGGCTCACAAGGCGACGCGCAGATCTCGCCAGACGGAACACGCATCGCGTTCGTATCCAACCGCGGTGATCACGCCTTCATCGGTGTGTACACGAACGACACGACACCGATTCTCTGGATCGCGCCAAGTGCCGATCGTGACTGGGCGCCGCGTTGGTCACCAGATGGCCGGAACCTCGTATTCGCACGTCGCGACGGCAATGGCGGCGCACCGTCCGCGCCGTTTGCCACCTCGCCTTCACCCTGGTCGCTGCACATTGCGAGCACGCAAACCGGTGAGTCGCGTCAGCTATGGAGCAGCGACACCACCATGCGTGCATCGGTGCCGAGCACTGAAGGCGGCATCAACCTGCACTGGGCGGCAGGCGATCGCATCGTGTTCGTGTCGTATGCCGATGGATGGCCGCATCTGTACTCGGTGCCGAGCAGCGGCGGCGCGGCCACGCT
>JBBQNT010000379.1:0-3155 GCA_038330215.1 Gemmatimonadales bacterium | reverse complement strand
GAGGGCGGACGCCTGGTGCTGCCGGTCGGCGAGAGGGATGAGCAGATGTTGGCGGTCTTCACGAAACAGGGCGGCGAACTCATTCGGCGTGACATCACCCCTGTTCGCTTCGTCCCCTTGATTGGAGCCGGTGGCTGGCCGCCCGGCTGAGCCACCTGTGCCAACCGTCAGCTCGCCGCGCGCGCACTGAGGGTGGCTTTCTTTGATCGTCAGCCCGAGCGTCCCATGTCCTTCACACCGTCCCGGTCACCATTGCTGCCCCCCTACGCTGTGCCGCTTGCCGGCGAAGCGGAGAGCGCACGTGCGGTCGGCGTGTCCGCGAGAAAGCCGTTCGTTCCGCCCACGCATGCGCCGCGGAATGCTGTCAGCTCGGCTACAGTGGGCGAGTTCGGCAAGGAGATCGCGTCCGTATATGAGACCGATGTGACGGAGGCGTCCGCCGCACCCCCAGGCGAGAGCGATGCGCCGCAGTCCGACGCGGAGAATGGCGAGTCGCTGCCTTGGATCGAGGCGTTTGCTGAGGACGACATGAACGGCGGGGAGCCCGCGGCCCAAACGCCCACCGACACGTGGGCGATCGAGGACGCCACCGTGTCGATCTCGCATCTCGCGCAGGACCTCACGGCCGCCAGCGGGATCACGCCGCCGCTGCCCCAGGTCGATGTGCATGCGCCGTGGGCGGAGGACGAAGCATGGATGGACATCATGCCCGCGCTCCCGAACTCCGGATCGACAGACTCCGCGATGGACACGTCGTGGGCGCGCGCGTTCGCGGAGCCGCCGGCGCCGATGGTGCCACCACCGCTGCCATCGGCGCTGCCATCGGGCGACGCGCAGGCGGCGGCCGCGTCGCTGGAAGCGGTCGCTCGCCGACTGCGTGCCGGCGAACTTCGTGTTCCCGGGTTCCATGCCGAGGCAGGGGATGCCGCCGCCCTCGCGGCGACGCTCGCGTCGTTGCTGGGCGCGCACGAGTAGAGCGCGTGCCCGTATGACGGATCGTCCTGCCTCGCCGCGTGGACGATTGTCGTGCGTCATTCACGGTCGCGTGCAAGGCGTTGGTTTTCGCTGGTACGTGCGCGACCAGGCGAGGCGCCACGATATCGCGGGCACGGTGCGTAATCGCGAGGACGGCACCGTCGAGGTGCACGCGGCGGCCCCAGAGACAACGCTTGCCGCGTTCCGCGTGATATTGTTCAGCGGACCGCCGGGCGCAGAGGTGGAGCGCCTGGTCGAAACGACGCCTCCCGTCGACCCACTGCCTTCACCTTTCGTCATCTTGCGTTGAGCAACTCTTCTCCGCTGGTCGAGCGCGTATCGCGCGCCATCCGTGACGTGCCCGACTTTCCGAAGCCCGGCATCACGTTCAAGGACATCACGCCACTGCTGTCGGACGCCGCGCTGCTGCGTGACGTCGTGCGCGCCATGCAGGCGCCGTTCGCTACTGCGGACATTTCACATGTCGTCGCGGTGGAGAGTCGTGGCTTCCTCTTCGGTGTGCCCATGGCGCTGTCGCTGGGCGCCTCGTTCGTGCCGGTTCGCAAGCCTGGCAAGCTGCCGTGGCGCACGGCACGCGAAGGCTACGCGCTCGAGTACGGCGACGATGCCATCGAAATCCACACCGACGCACTGACACGTGGCGCGCGGGTGCTTGTCGTGGACGATGTGCTCGCCACGGGCGGCACCGCCGCCGCCACATGCCGACTCGTGGAGCGTCAGGGCGGGTTGGTGGTGGGCGTCTCCGTGCTGATGGAGTTGGGATTCCTGCGCGGTCGCGATGCGTTGGGCGAACGGAGAACCCTCGCCATTTGGTCGGTCGACTGATCGAGGAGATCGCTCTGGCATTCGCACCCGTGGGCGCGACCTCGTCAGTAGTGGCGAATCACACTATTATTCTGTCCTCGCAGACGGTCCGCCCCCGTAGCTCAGTTGGATAGAGCAGCGGTTTCCTAAACCGTTGGCCGGAGGTTCGATTCCTCTCGGGGGCACTCGGCGGCTGGGTGACGTTCGGTCCACGACCGACTATATTTCAGGATTCCGCTCGCAATCACTTTCGTTCACTCGTAGTCCCATTATGGCGAAGACCTCACGTCCCGTGAATCCTGCGACGCCCGTCGCTCCGACCCCCGATGATCCGCTCGAAAGCGCAACGATGTGGCTGCAGGCAAATGGCAAGCTGGTCGCCATCGGTGCTGCGGTCGTGATCGCGATTGGTCTCGGCATCTACGGTGTTCGCGCCTCCGATGCCAAGAAGCAGGCGAACGCGTCCACCGCACTTTACGCAGCCCAGGGCACGCTCTACGAGGGCAAGCTCGAGGAGGCGCGGGAGGCGCTCAAGGGCGTTGCGGAGCGCTATGATGGAACGACGGCGGGCGAGCAGGCGGTGCTGCTGCTGGCGCAGACGCACTACGATGCGGGGCAGTTCGCCGAAGGGTTGGCCGTGCTGGAGGAGGCCAGGTCGGGCGCATCGTCGTCTTTTGCCAGCTCCATGGACGTGCTCATGGCGGCCGGACATGAGAGTCAGGGCGACTTCGAGCAGGCGGCAGCCCGCTACGAGGCGGCTGCCAAAGCGGCAGCTTCCGAGACAGAGCGTGCAGGACACCAGCTCGCGCAGGCTCGCGCGCTGATGCGCGCTGGAAACAATCTCGAAGCGATCGCCTTGTTCGAAGCACTGCGTGAAAAGCGTGGTTCGCCGTACGCGCAGGAAGCGGCGGTTCGGCTGGGTGAGTTGCGGGCGTCGGCCAGGTAAGGTTCGCATCGCGGAATCGCCGCGGGAAAGTGCACGACGCAAGCCGGGTTCGCTACACGCGAGCTCGGCTTCTTCGTATTCAGCGGCGATGTCAACCCGAGACCGGCGAGGGCTCGGCTGACGATCGCCGGATGCACGTTTGGGCCGGTGCGCCTTTGCGATCGTCGAACCGCGGTGCGAGGTGGCCGGGGGAGGCAACTGCCGCCAGTTGCCGTACATCAAGGGGACACCATCAGCATCTGTGAGTCCGACGCCTGCCGAAGAGTACGCCGATAATATATGTTATGTAAACCAAAGAGCGTGGATAACTGTGGACAACGTGGATTGGCTCAGGTACTTGCATGTTGGGAGAGTCCACGTACCCCAATGCCACACAACGAGTTAGAGCGAGCAGTTCGAGCCATTTATC
>JBBQNT010000378.1:0-3161 GCA_038330215.1 Gemmatimonadales bacterium | reverse complement strand
GCCGCGCTGCCCTGCGCCGTCGATCCGGATGCGGCACGACGCATTGCGTCCGCCGCCTGCTGCATGCGTTGCGCTGCATCCGCCAGCTCCGGCGAGTTCTGCTCACGTGACAGCCGCTCCAAACGACGCGCTTCTTCTTCTGCCTGACGCGCCATCTCGCGCTGCTGCTGACCACCACCGCCACCGCTCGACGCCTGCTGACCAAGCCGCTCGGAGAGCTCCTGCTGCATGCGCTGCAGTCGTTCGTTCTCCTGCTGCTGACGGCTCGCGAGTTGCTTGAGACGTTCCAGCGTTTCATCCACTTCCTGCTGCGCGGACTGCTGCGACGACTGCTGCACCGCCTCGTACTGATTGCGCAGCTTGTCCGTCTGCAGCTCGAACAGGTCCGCGAGATCTTCGGCGCTGCTCTGGCCACCACCGCCTCCGCCACCTCCGCCCTGCTGCTGTCCCATCTGCACCTGCACATCGCGATAGAGCGCTTGCGCACGTTGAGCATGCTGCAACGCCTTCTGCTCCGGCGGGAGTGCGTCACCGCCGCGTCCGCGACCCAACGTCTCCTCAGCATCCTTCATGGCCGCCGCCGCTGCGCTGAGTTCGACCTGGATCTTGGCGAACGTCGTATCGCTCGCGCTCACACCGCGCTCTCGCAGCTGTGAGATGAGGGTATTCACATCCGCACGCACACGACCCTGCGCAATGGTGAGCGTGGTAAGATCCGTACTGCGCTGGCGTGCCGTGCGCGTCGCGCTGTCGCGCTGCCAGTTGAACGTGCCCGCGACAATTTCACGCTGACGCGCTACAAATCCGTCGGCCGACTCACCACCACCGCCACCGCCGCCACCACCACCGCCACCCTGCTCGGCCTGACGATAGTTGCGGTTGAACGGACGCACCTCGAGGAAGTACACATCGCTCGTGCCTTCATTGCCCGCGCCATCGCGCGCCACCACATTGTACGCGATCAGGTCGCCCGCCTCGAGCATCTGTTCTTCGAGGAACAGAGTATGCGCCGCGCTGACCTCATCGGCATCGCGCCGCGCCGTCTTCATGATCGACACGCGCTGTTCCTCACCACCGTTCACACGATAGCGCAGCTCCATCGACGTCACGCCGAAATCATCATCGGCCCTGGCGTCGATCGTGACTTCCTCCAGCGACGTGACCTTGGTGTCGCGTCCTGGCGCTGCGATGCGCACCGTTGGCGCACGATCAGGAATCGCGTCGACGGCATACTGCACGCCGCCCGGCACGTCGCGGCCATCGGGTGTGACAAGATCCACGCGATAGAAGCCCGTCTTCGCAACACGGAAGGTGCCACTGAGCGCGCCGGCGCTGTCCGCGACGAATGCAATCGGATCACCGTCATCAAAGCGCAACGCACCGCTGCGCACGGCACGTGTGATCTCCGGGATGACACGAACGCGCGTGCCGATCACTGCGGCGACATCACCGCTGCTTTCAATGCGTTCGGGAGGCAATCCGGTGTACGCCGGATACGTGAGTTCAAGCGTGATGGAGCGTACGGCCGGAAGATCGCTCACCTTGAGCGTATACACAGGCGACCGCACGCCATCGGATTCCACGTAGTATTCCGTGGGCGACGTGACATCGAACATGCGTGACATGAACGCTCCGTCACCCTGTCCGAGACTGTCGAGGCCGACTTCACGCTGCATCGGCAATCGAATCCATTCGGTTGACGAATCGGCGCGGAAGAACAGCTCGGCGCCATCCGCATCGAAGTTCACGAGTGCCGCACGCACATCGAGCGCGCCACCACGCGGAACCGTTGCATTGCCGGGCTCCACCGTCACCGCGCGCACCACTGATGCAGCTTCGGCTGTTGTCCACGGCACGAACAGCAGCCGCGCCATGTCGCGCACACTCGACGGGCCGAACACCAGCAGCAACGCCGAAGCCGCACCCACCACACCCATTGCCTGCAACGCGCGCTGCGATGGCTTGCGCTCGAGACGACGCTCGCGCTGAATGGGCGCAAGCGTTGCGACGACCTGCGCCGCCAGGCGCGCGGTCAGCGACGACGACGCGCGCTCATCAGCGGGACGCGTGACTTCGTGCACAGCCGAGATGAGCGATTGGCGCAGCTCAGGCGCGCGCTCTTCGACGTACAGCGCGAACCGCTCGTCGCTCGTGCGGCGAAACAGCGGATACACAAGGAATCGACCAACCGTCGCGAGCATGATCGCCCACGCGGAGATCCGCACGATGCGCACCGTGCTTTCACCTGGTCCCATGAAGCGGAACAGCAGCCAGCCGAGTGCGACCGCGACAGCCACGCCGAGCACGAGCGCCGCGATTCCTTCAACGAGCTGACGCTGACGCCACTGCCGGCGCAGTTGATGCAGCGCCGCGAGAAGTTGCACGTCTGGGGTCATGGGGCACTCCGCTCCGGTCCAGCAACGGTGAGACGCGCGGCTCTGCCGCGCCATCCCCGGTTCGCGAGCAGCGTTTCCGCCACCAGCAACAGGGCTGCGACGATCAACATCCAACGCCAGAGTCCCTGGCGCTTCTCCAACTCAATCGATCCGGCGGGGCCGGCCAGCGCCCCGTCTTCCTCGTTGGACACTGCGACACCCACCAGCAGTTCGCGCGCGTCCACCGGCGTGAGGTCCGATTCGATCACCGACGAGTTCACCGCGACGGTCACGGCAGGATCGCCGGAGACCTGCGTGGAATACGCCGAGTACACACCGCGTTCGCCGAGCGACACCGCAGCGCCTCCTGAAACATTGGCGACGGGACGCACAATGTCACCTGAAGGCGTTGAAATGACCGGCTCTGCCAGACTCTTCGGTAGCGCCCACGCTTCGCTCGTCGTTTGCCAGAGTGGTGCGGCGGAGTGGCCGGACGCGTGCAGAACCAGTCGACGCAGGAACGGGAAGAACGCGGGCTGCAGCGGCAGATCGCCGGTGCGCGTGTCCATGGGCGTCGCGAGTGTGAGTACCCGGCCCGCGCCATCGCGTCGCTCGAGCACGGCGGGCAGGCCGTCGTCGAATCGTGCGAGCACGTCGGTTCCCACAGGAGATTCGATTCGTGCGTAGCGCACAAATCGTGCCGATGTAAGCGCGCCGGGTGTATCACGAAACGCGGAGAAGAGCGGGTGCTCGTTCTGCACTTCCCCAAACGTGCCACCGCGATCG
>JBBQNT010000377.1:0-3192 GCA_038330215.1 Gemmatimonadales bacterium | reverse complement strand
AGACGACGGGTTTCACGCTGTCGATCACTTCGCAGTTGCAGGCGATGGGCGTGGTGCGGCCGGGCGTGCATACGCCGGACGAGTGCATTCCGGCCGAGCGGTACCTGAAGATGTTGGCGGAGCGGGGCATTGTTGTGGAGGCGATAAGCTAGCGCCAGTCCCGTGCGCAGGGCAGCAACTCCGCGCTCCGCGATAGGGCGGCAGCGTGCTGGTGTGGTTCGCCCTGCACTGGCAACGGCAACGGCTTGCAGCAAAGGCTGCCGCCTCGGCAGCGAGTATGGCAATGGCGACGGCGAGGGTTGCCACAAAAACGACTGGGCACTATCCTTTTATTGATAGTGGGTTCGCAGAACCATTTCCTGTCTCGGTCTTTCATTCCAGTGACTTCCTCGTTTGCGCCTGCTCGGCCAGAGCTACATCGGGTCATGCTGTCGCTCTCGGTCCAGCGCGATCTGAGTTGCCTGCTCGACTGGCAACTCTGGTATTGGGGACAGGACATCGACCGCGACGAAGGCAATGCGCTGCTCCATTACGGCTTTCGGCGAGTACGTGGACCAGCCGACGGAACGCAGCGCTCCAGTGCGTACGAACTGTTGCCTGAACCAGCTAC
Organism: Gemmatimonadales bacterium; assembly: GCA_038330215.1. Taxonomy (GTDB): domain Bacteria; phylum Gemmatimonadota; class Gemmatimonadetes; order Gemmatimonadales; family Gemmatimonadaceae; genus JAABRT01. The sequence goes on along the minus strand of JBBQNT010000377.1, from coordinate 2,582 downwards.
GAATACATCGCCACACCGCCTTGAACGCCTGATTGCCTGGGGATTTGGCATCTCCGCTTCGCTGTCAGGGCTCGCCGAGAAGCACGGCACGTTGCTCTTGGTGCGTCATGAGCGTTCACCCGGTTTATGCATGACGCCGATCGATGCCCGGGCGGGTACGCGCTCTTTGCTCCCGCCGCGCAACGTGCCGCGCAGCCTTGACGAATGGATTTGTCTGCGCGCGACCGTCAGCGCAGTCGCGCGCTGCTGCGCGACCTATGAGGAGTGGGGCAGACAGCAGCTGGGTGTCGCGCATCGAGTCGATGCACACCAGCGGCGACCGCGAGCGATTCGCCGACGACATGATCAGTCCCTATTTCTTGATGACGCGTGGCGCCGACTCGCGCATCGGGTTGATGAGAGCCTCGCGTCGCAACGCGCGCCGGAGGATGTGCTGTCATGATGCGAGGTCATATGTCACCGCGATCGCTTGTGTTGTGGCTCGGCGTCAGTCTTGTGGCGATCGGCGTGTCGGTGCGACCACGTCCGTTGGAGTCGTCCGACCTGTATGACCACTCTCCGGCATACAGCGGGTTACCTGATCGTGTCTCGCCGCCGCTCAGCAGCCCCGGCGGCACCGAGAACTTCACGGTAATCACGCGGCAACCGGACGCTCCGCGCACGATCGGCTGGTCGCTCTTGCGCACGCTCAACTACAACGATGGCACGATGCACGATGAGCTCCGGAAGCTGAATGGCAAGCGAGTCCGCATTCCCGGGTTCATCGTTCCGCTCGACGACTTCCAGGATGTCGTGAAGGAGTTTCTGCTGGTGCCGTACTTCGGCGCGTGTGTGCACACGCCACCGCCGCCGCCGAACCAGCTCGTCTATGTCGGAATGCGCGGAAAGCAGAAAGTGTCGCTCTTTGAGCCAGTGTGGATCGAAGGCGTATTGTCGATCAGGAAGTATCAGAGTATCTACGGCGCGGTCGGATTTCAGATGTCGGCCGAGCGCATATCTCCTTACCGATAGTCGGGAGGCATCATGTTGATCACGCGCCTTGTGACCTTGGCTCTGTTGCTCGTTCCGATTTCCGTTGCGCGCGGGCAGGCGAAAGGGCATGTGCACGGGGAAGCCACGCTCGATATTGCCATCGAGGGGCGCACCGGTGTGATCGAGTTTCGCGCACCGGCCGAAGATCTGTACGGGTTCGAGCGTGCACCTCGCACTGCGGCAGAGCGGGCGAAGCGCGACGCAGCGTTCACGCTGCTGCGCACACAGCCGCTGACGGTCGTGCGTTTTGATCCTGCGCTCGGCTGCGCCTTGACGGCCACGGCCGTGGGTGCGGTGGAGGACAAAGGCGGGCACGGCGACGTACGCGCTCGTTACGATCTGGCGTGCCGCGTCGCCCCCGCCGGCAAGCCCATTGGCTTCGGCTTCACCAAGGCGTTCAGCGGTGTGCGCTCGGTCAAGGTGCAACTGCTTTCCGATACCGCGCAGGTCGGGCTGACCGTGGTGAACGATAAAGGTACTGTCCGTCCGTAGCGCGCCACCTCCGCATTCTCGCATCGCCACCGATCGCCTCGGCGATCGCGCCAGGTTCACATCGCTTTCTGAAACTTCAATGTCTGATTATCGGGTGCTCTCCAGCGACGCGCGCCTCCCCGTTACGGTGCTGTCCGGATTCCTTGGGGCGGGAAAGACAACGTTGCTCAATCAGATTCTGAGAAATCGTGATGGGCTGCGCGTGGCTGTAATTGTGAACGACATGAGCGAGGTGAATGTCGACGCACAGTTGGTGCGTGGTGGCGAGGCCGCGCTCTCACGCACCGACGAGCGCCTCGTGGAGATGACCAACGGATGCATCTGCTGCACGCTTCGCGAGGACTTGCTGATTGAAGTGGCCGCGCTCGCACGCGAAGGACGGTTTGACTATTTACTGATTGAATCCACCGGCATTGGTGAGCCGATGCCCGTGGCGGCCACGTTCACCTTCGAGACCGAAGAGGGTGCCTCGCTCTCGCAGATGGCACGCCTCGATACCATGGTTACCGTGGTGGACGCCAGCCGTTTCCTGGCCGACCTTGGCTCGCTCGACGATCTGCGCGCGCGACAGCTGGCGCTTGGTGACGAGGACGAGCGCACGATCGCCGACCTGCTCATTGACCAGGTGGAGTTCGCCGACGTCATCGTGATCAACAAGATCGATTGTGTCACCACAGGCCAGCTCGGAGAACTGCACGCGATTCTCGCGCACCTCAATCCCGATGCGGAGCGCATCGCGACCACGCGCGGACAAATCGATCTCACGCGCGTGCTGGGAACAGGTCGCTTTGACTTCGAGAAAGCGGAAGCGGCGCCGGGATGGCAGAAGGAGCTCGCCGGCATGCACGTTCCGGAAACCGAGGAGTATGGCATCTCGAGTTTCGTCTATCGCGCGCGTCGTCCATTCCATCCGGTTCGACTGTGGGAGCGTGTGATGCTCGGTCTGCCCGGTGTACTCCGCGCGAAGGGTTTCTTCTGGCTGGCATCCCGTCCGCAGTTCATGGCCTCGTGGTCGCAGGCCGGACAGATGCTGGAGGTGTTGCCGGCCGGGATCTGGT
>JBBQNT010000376.1:0-3201 GCA_038330215.1 Gemmatimonadales bacterium | reverse complement strand
ACGGGATCGGCGATCATTCCGCTCGTCGCGCACTGCGAGCGCGTGTGGCAACTCAAGTCGTGGGACGCATTCGAGATCCCGAAACCGTTTGCTCGCGTGACGGTGCTCTACGATGTTCCCGTTGGCGTGGAAGCGGGCTCGGCGCGCGAGGCGGCGGAGCAGGTGTCCACTTATGGAGCAGTGATGGAGGCGGCGCTGGCCCGATGTGCCGCGTTGCACAGCGGAGCAGTCACGTCATGAGCCGCGCCGAGCGCGTCGCGCAGTGGGTGTGGCAAGACGGCGGTACCGCGGCGGGAGTCACTCGAGCGCTGCTCACGCCGCTCGCGGCGGCGTTCGGCGCGGTCGTTGAGTCTCGAAACGCCCGCTACGATAGTGGTCGTGGTGTTGAGCCGACGGCCATCAATGCGGTGTCGGTTGGCAACCTCACGGTCGGAGGCACCGGCAAGACTCCGTTTGCCGCCTGGTGCGCGCAGCGGTTGCGCGAACGCGGCGCGGCGCCCGCCATCGTGCTGCGCGGGTACGGCGATGACGAGTGGCGCGAGCACGCGCTGCTCACACCCGGCATCCCTGTGGTGGTGGGCGCGGATCGCGTGAGAGCCATTGCCGAAGCAGCCGGGCAGGGGGCGACCGTGGCCGTGCTCGACGACGCGTTTCAGCATCGCCGTGCCGCACGCGTCGCCGATCTCGTGCTGATCTCCGCCGACGCGTGGACCGGTGACGTGCGGCTGCTGCCGGCCGGACCTTGGCGCGAGCCGTTGTCGGCGCTCCGTCGCGCCTCCGTGGCGGTGATCACAGTGAAAGGGGAGGCGAGCGAGCGCCAGGCCGCATTGCGTCATGCCGTGAACACCGCGGCACCTCATGTGCCGGTGGCCGAAGTCCATCTGCAGGCAGGCCTGCTGTTCGAGATACTGATGGGGCAGGTACTCACCGCACCGGACACGCCCGGCGTATCGCTTGCCTCACTCGCCGATCGCGACGTGCTGGCGGTGAGCGCGATCGGGAATCCCGAACCGTTCGAGCAGGCGCTGCAGCGCGCTGGCGCGCGCGTGACAGCCCGTCGTTTCACCGATCATCATGCGTTCAGCGAGACCGACGTTGCGGCGCTGGCGGCCGCTGTCTCAGCGCGCGGCATTGCCGTCTGCACGCGCAAGGACGCCGTGAAGCTCGCACCGCTCTGGCCTCGCACCGCACGCCCCCTGTGGTATCTTTCCCAGACCATCGAGGTTCGTCTCGGCGAAGACGTGTTGCTCGCGGCGCTGTCTCGCGCGCTGCCAGCCCGCCAATCGCCGACGGGCGAACCACGCCCCACTGCCGGCTGAGCCGGCCCTCCACCCGCCGCATGGCTATCGACCTCCGACTCCCCACCGACTCCATTGTCCACCCGGACAAAGACCGGTTTCTGAACGAAGACAATCCCTTCGAAGCGATGATGTCCCGCTTCGACCGGGCGGCTGAACTGCTCGATCTTGAGCCCGGCATCTATCGCATCCTGCGTCATCCCGAAAAGCAGCTCATCGTGTCCGTGCCGGTGCAGCTCGACAGCGGAGACGTGGATGTCTTCACCGGCTATCGCGTCGTGTACAACTCGTCGCGCGGCCCGTCCAAGGGTGGCATTCGCTTCGACATGAATGTCACGCTCGAGGAAGTGAAGGCACTCGCCGCGTGGATGACGTGGAAGTGCGCCGTGGTGAACCTGCCGTTCGGCGGCGCCAAGGGCGGTGTCATCTGCGATCCGCACAAGATGAGCATCGGCGAGCTCGAGCGACTGACACGTCGCTACACCTCGGGCATCATGCAACTGCTCGGCCCCGACACCGACGTGCCTGCGCCCGACGTGAACACGAACGAGCGCGTCATGGCTTGGGTAATGGACACGTACTCCATGCGAGTTGGCCGCACCGAAAACGCGGTGGTGACGGGCAAGCCGGTGGAGATGGGTGGTTCACATGGCCGTCGCGAAGCGACCGGACGTGGCTGTATGCTGGTGACGCGTGAGGCGATGGAGCATCTCGGTCTGCCCATGCAGGGAGCGACCGTGGCGGTGCAAGGCTTCGGCAACGTGGGATCGGTTGCCGCGCGCCTGCTCGCGCGCGAGGGTTGCAAGATCATCGCCGTCGGTGATCGCTTCGGCGCGCTGCACAATGCCAACGGCATCGACGTCGACGCGGCCATCGCCTGGTCGCAGGAATACCGTACGCTCGAAGGTTTCCCGGGCGCGGACAGCATCGACAACGAGACACTGCTCACGCTCGAAGTGGATGTGCTGCTGCCGGCCGCGATGGAGAACGTCATCACGACCAAGGTCGCGCCAAAGATCCGCGCCAAGGTCGTCTGCGAAGGCGCCAATGGGCCCACTACCGCGGCCGCCGATCCCATCCTCGATGCCAAGGGTGTGTTCGTCATTCCCGATATCCTCGCGAACGCGGGCGGCGTGACTGACTCGTACTTCGAGTGGGTTCAGGATCGCATGGGATACTTCTGGTCGGAGGATGTCGTGAACGAGCGCCTCGCCGACATCATGACGCGAAGCTTCCGTGACGTGTTGCAGCTGGCCACGCAACACAACGTGAACATGCGCACGGCCGCCTATATGCTGTCGATCAGCCGTGTGGCCACGGTGCATCGACTGCGCGGCATCTACGCCTGACCGCCGGAAGCGCAAGCGGTGCGTGTGTCGGTGATCGTGGTGGGACGGCCCAAAGTGGGCGGTCTTGCCGACGCGATTGCGGAGTATGAAACGCGCGCCGCCCGCTATTGGCCGCTCGACGTGCACGAGGTACGCGAGTCCAGTGCCCGCTCACGCGCACCGGACGCTGTGATGCAGGAAGAAGGGGAACGGCTGCTCGGGCGCGTACCGACGACTGCAACAGTGTTCGCCTGCGATCCGGGCGGCGACGCGCTCGACTCGGTGCAGTTCGCGAACCTGTTGTCGTCGGCGCGTGACACGGCAACCGACGTGGCGTTTCTCATTGGCGGCGCGCATGGACTGTCGCCCGATGTGAGGGCTCGCGCGTCACGCCGGTTGCGTGTTGCCCCGTGGACGTTGCCGCATGAACTCGCGCGGCTGGTGCTCGCTGAACAGCTGTACCGCGCGGGCACGATCACCCGCGGCGAACCGTATCATAAATGAGATGTCGACTCTCGTAATCGCCTCCGACGAGCTGTGGCTCGAAACTGCAGCACTTGGCGGGTCGGCGCTGT
>JBBQNT010000375.1:0-3204 GCA_038330215.1 Gemmatimonadales bacterium | reverse complement strand
TCAGGGCGCCGTCGGACTGACCGCCGCCCGCGCGCGCCGAGACGCCCATCGCCACACCCACTCGGCCACCAGCCAGGCCAGCACTGCCGCGCCCACCACGTCACTCAGGTAGTGAGCGCCGGCGAGCACGCGCGTCAACGCACAGCCGGCCGCCAGCGCGTACCAGACCCCGCGACTGGCTGGGAAGATGCGGGCCATGATCGCCGCCGCGCCGAACGCGACGGCCGCATGACTGCTGACGAGGCCTAAACCCTTCGTGCTCAGCAGGTCCACGTCGTACGGACGGAACAGGTACTCCGGCGATTCGGCGCCGGGGCGCTGTCGGCGAACGATCAGCTTGATCAGTTCAGCCAGCCCCCCGGCGAGCGCGGGAGTCAGAACCAGCGCTCCGGCCCGCCAGCCAAGTCCATTCGCGGGCGCTCCTCGTGCAGGGCGCGAGACCTGCCACATCGCCAGCGCGCCAAGCATCCACGCCGGCAGGTAGCCCACGGTGCGAAGCCAGCGCCCCCAGTCCCTGTCGTTCACCCGCGGATCCCGCAAGTGCTCCCACGCGAACGCGTCGAGCGCATGCGCGGCCGCCAACGCAAGCAGCATGACGAGCGCTGCGCGTCCCCACGCAACAGGTACGAGCGGCAGTGGATCGGTTGGCTGAGTAGTCACGGCGAGGAATCAAGCGAATGACCGGCGATACGGCCAGCACGAGCGTGGCGTCGCTGACTATTATTGAGAATGGAACGTCGAACACGACAGCGCGATGCGATTCGTCGCGTCTTTGAAGATGCCGGCCGTCCGCTGGGCCCGACCGAGGTGCTCGAAGCCGGACGGGATCACGTACAGGGGCTGGGCATCGCCACGGTCTACCGTACGATCGCCTCGTTGGTGGAAACCGACTGGCTCACGCCTGTGGAGCTTCCGGGTGAACCGCCGCGCTACGAAGTGGCCGGACAGGCGCATCACCACCATTTCCGGTGCCGCACCTGCGCGCGCGTCTTCGAGATCCATGGGTGCCCTGGCCAGCTCGGCGAACTGACGCCGCCGGGCTTCCAGCTCGAGCGGCATGAGGTCGTGCTGTACGGCCTGTGCGAGGCGTGCGCGTCCTGAGCAAGCGGGTGCGCGGCGTACCGCGGCGCACGCTGGCCTCGCTCATGCGGCTCAGGTTGGCCACGCTCATGCGAAGCACGCTGGCCACGATCATGCTGCTCACGCTCTCCGCCTGCGGCGAGCCCGCATGGAAAGGCATCTCTATGGAGCCGTCGCGGGAGATTCCTCCGTTCTCCTTCGCGCAATCGAATGGCACCGCGTACTCGACCGAGCCGCAGGCGGGCCGCCCTACCTTCGTCTTTTTCGGCTACACGCACTGCCCTGATGTCTGCCCGATCACGCTCGCCGATTGGAGCAAGGCCAAACGCGCGCTGGGCGCAGATGGCGAGCGCGTGCGCTGGTTGTTCGTGACGATCGATCCCGAGCGCGACAGCGCATCCGTCGCGGAGTCGTACGCGCGCCAGTTCGACGAATCGTTCATCGGACTGTCGGGCGACGCCGAGACCGTAGCCGCGATCCAGAAGGCATTTGCGGTGGGGTCGTATCAGGAGCCGGGCGCCTCCGATGATGACTATCTCATGGCGCACGCCTCGCAAAGTTTTCTCGTGGACGACACCGGTGTGCTGCGCACGATGTACTCGTTCAACAGTGGCGTAGACGCGATGGTGAGCGACCTGAAGCGTCTGCTGCGCTGACATGCGATCCATGGAGCGCTTGCTGCAGTTGCTTGCAGTAATAGCGATCACGGCTGTTGCTGCAGTTGCGACATGGCCGCGCCCCGCAGTCGACATTCGCATTCCCGAAGGCGGTATCGCCAAGGTGCACCGACGTTTCTGGCGCGTGCAAGCGCTGCCGGAAACGATCTTCGTGGCGGCCGGCGGACGGCCGCGTGTGCGCATCACGAATGCCGACTCCATTCCGCATCGGCTGGGCCTCTTTGCTGCGAACGCGGGCGAGACAGTCGAGTACACGTTGCCGCAGCCGGGCGCCTACACGGGTGAGTGCAGCGCGCACCCAACCAGTTCGACGTTGACATTTGTGGTCAGGTAGCGCGAACGGCAACGTCATGGACGCTGCGTGTGTCTCACCGTGGGTTGCCGCGTGCCACAACCTGATGTCGAAGCGTATGTGGTCAATGCGTGTCACGGCGCGTGTCACAGCGCGTGTCACCTGTCGAGTCGTGCCTCCCACCACCAGCCGGAGTTGATGCCGATGCACTATCCGCGAGCACTGCGCACGCTGCTTGCACTCTCAGTCGTGGCGGCCGCAGGCTGTGGGTCCGGCGACACGAGCACGGACTCCGTTGCCCACAGCGCGCCGGTCATCACCGACTCGTCCGGCATCACGTTCACCGCGATTGCACCGGCCGAGCGTGCGTTCCCCGACTCGATCGTGGAGGTATTGCGCATCACGCCAGCAGACTCGGGTGCTGGGGCGTTTGGAGGGGTGAGCTACGGCACGGTCGCTACGAATGGGGTTGATCGCATTTATGTGCTTTCGAGAGATGATGCGCAGGTCGTCTCGTTCGATGACAGCGGCACGCCACTGGCGCGTTGGGGACGGCGCGGCAGCGGCCCGGGTGAGTTCGAGTTCGGCACGGGCCTGCACGTGACCGACAGCGGCGCGGTCGAGCTCTACAACTTCATGACCTCAGCGTTCGTGCGATATGCGGCGGACGGCAGCGTACTGCCGCAGCGTCGCATGCCACGTGATTCGGGCGGCGCGCCCATGGAAATCGCGCGTGTGCTGGGCAGCGACGTCGTCTATCTGCGACGTCGTCAGGAGGCGGACACTGTCACGCGCGAGCTCGTACACGCCACGCCGCGTGATACGACAGTCATCGCTGCGCTGCGGGTTGGCGTCACCGAAAACGTCGCCTTCGAGAGCTGCCCGATTCAACTGCGCGGCATGGAGCCGTATTTCGCGCCAACGATGACGCTGGGCACGGTCGGCGATCAATGGGCGGTGCAACGTGGTCCGGATTGGCGCATCGAGTTTTTCGACGGCCCGAGGCTCACGCGAGTATGGACGCGCGACGTGCCGGTGCGACCCGCGTCCGTCGAGTTGCTCGAGCGTGAACTGGTCAACGGCTTCCAGATTCGATTCAACGGCACCACGTGCAAGGTGCCCAACGACGAGATCGCGAAGTTCATCGGTATCGCT
>JBBQNT010000374.1:0-3235 GCA_038330215.1 Gemmatimonadales bacterium | reverse complement strand
CAGGCTTGCGCCACTCGGTGCGCACGTGACATGGGAACGCTTGCCGGCGCAGACCTGGCCGCACGTTCGTTCATCGGTCGCCGACCGCTTGTCGGTTGGGCTTCGGCGCACACTCGATCCGTCGCACGTGCTCAATCGCGGTTTGCTTGGGGAGCCTTTGGCGCCGGCGCCTGATGCGGTGGAGGTGAGATCATGAGTGACCTGTCAGACTCCCCGCTTGGTCGAGCGGCAGCCGGTCTGGATTCGTGCGTGCACTGCGGCTTCTGCCTGCCCGCGTGTCCCACGTATGTGAATCTGCACGACGAGAACGACTCGCCGCGCGGTCGGCTCGTGCTGATGCGTCGCCTGCTCGACGGCGAGCTCGCGATCGACGATCCGGACCTGGGCGTGCACCTGGATCGTTGCCTGGGATGCCGCGCGTGCGAGACGGCATGTCCGAGCGGCGTGCCGTACGGTAATTTGCTCGAGGCAACGCGTGCGACGATGCGTGAGGCGCGTCCGGTACCGCGCGTGGCGCGACTCGTGCTCTCGATCTTCAAACGCACACGACTGCTGGCGTTGCTGCTGGTCGGTGCCCGCGCCTTTCGCGCAACGCGCATTCCGAAGTTCCTCGCGCCGAGGCTTCCTGCACGACTCGGCTTTCCGCTTGCGATGCTCGCGTCGTCGGCGCGGGTGCCCCTGCCGCGACGCGAGGGGCGTTCGCGGCGTGCAGCTGCGACTGGGACTGCGGCTGTGGCTGATTCGGTGCATGCCTCTGCATCCGCGTCGGTTGCCGCGAGCGCGAACGCCACCGAGGGCGCGGGCGCGAGCGGGCGTGTCGTGCTGCTGGACGGCTGCGTCATGCAGGGACTGTTTGCACACACGAACCGCGCGACGTCTCGCGTGATGCAGCACGCCGGCTATCGCGTCGTTCAGTCGAGCGCGCAGTCGTGCTGCGGCGCACTGCACGCGCACGCGGGCGATCTCGAGTCGGCACGTGAACTCGCGCGGCGCAACATCGTCGCGTTCGAGTCGGCTCCTGACGCACTGATTGGCGTCAACTCCGGCGGCTGTGGTGCGATGCTCAAGGACTACGGGCACCTGCTGCACGACGACGCCGAGTGGCATGAGCGTGCGGCAGCCGTGGCTGCGCGCGTGCGTGATGTGAGCGAGCTGCTCGCGAACGGAGACACCGTGCTCAAACGACTGTGCGACGAAATTCGTGATGGCAACGTCGATGGCAACGTGGATGGCAACGTCGATGGCAACGTCGATGGCACCGGCGATGGCACCGGCGATGGCACCGGCGATGGCACCGGCGATGGCGATCGCGCGCGCCCCGTGCTGCGCGTGACGTACGATCCACCGTGTCACCTCATGCACGCGCAGCGCATCGTGCGAGAACCGCTCGCCCTGTTGCGTACATTGCCGCACGTCGAGCTGCTGCCACTGCCCGACAGCGATCAGTGCTGCGGCAGCGCGGGCATTTACAATCTCGTGGAGCCCGACACCAGCGACGCGGTGCTGGCGCCCAAGCTGGGGCACATCGCATCCACCCGTGCCGATTACGTCGCCACCGGCAATCCGGGTTGCCTGATGCAGATCGGGGCGGGCCTGCTGCGAAGCGGTACCACCACTCGCGCGGTTCATCCAATCGAACTGCTGGACGCGGCGCTTGGCGACTGATCGGGTGCCCGGTCCGGGACAGTTGCTGGTGGTTGCGGTCGACGGCGTGCTGGCCCACACGCTGGGGGCCCGTCAGCGCGCGCTTCTGGAGGCGAGCGTAGCGGTGGGACTGATCGACAGTGCACCTGAGCTGCCTGACGGCTGGATCGCCGGCCGGAGCTGGAGCGAGGCGGTTCGTCAGCTACCGGGCATGGCGAGTGAGGACCTGACGTTGATCGACCTCGCGTCGCACGCCGCCGAGCGGTTGTGGAGCGAGCAGGCCGCGAGTTGCCCGCCCGTGTTCGACATGAAGCGGGTGGCCCGCTGCCGTACGGCCGTGTCGTCCGGCTGTCGGTTGATTCTGCGCGCGGACAGCACGCGCCGCAGCTTGTCGGCGACGTTCTCCTTTCTGGAAGAGGAGACCGGTGCGAGCCGAACCGTCACTGGCGACGACCCCGGCGTTCTGTCGGCAAGTTCCGTGCTTTTAAGCCAGTATGCTGCCATCATCACGGTAGCATCGGCCAATAAGACCGTTTATTCCGTCGAGGATCAGACACTCTGGATGCGCCTCGAGAAGGTGCTCGGCCGATACGCTCACCGTGGCTGGCCGGCGTAAGGCCCAGCCACTATTGATTCCTTTATGACCCAGCACGCCCAGGCCCTGACGGGCGCCGACCTCCGCGCCGATGCAGCGCTACATGATGGCTGCACCGTTTTTCGGCGCGACCACCTCCGACATCTGGAGTTCAGCGGCGCCAAGGCCGCCGACGCGCTCACCGGCCTCGTCACCAACAATGTGCTCGCGCTGGGTACAGGTGAGGGACAGTACGCCGCGGCGCTCACCGCCAAGGGACGCTTGGTCGCCGACCTGCGAATCGTCCGCACCAGCGACGATCAGTTCCTGACATCCACGAGTGCGTTGGCGTGGCCCGGCTGGCACGACATCGTGCGCAAGTACGTGAATCCGAGACTCGCCCGGTACGCAGAACAGCCGCTGCACACGATTACGCTTGCCGGACCCAACGCTGCACGCGTGCTGGAGCATTTGCTCGAGCGTATGGACCTCGGCCCACTGCCTCAGCCAGTCGCCGCGCTGCGCCCCTACGCGGCGTTGACCCTGCTCGCCGCGGAGCAGAAGTGGTATGTGATCGCGACCCCGGAGCTCGGTGAGATTCCCGCGTTCGACCTGCTCCTGCCCAGCGAGCTGCTCGCAGTTGTGACGGACGCCATCGCTCTCGAGGGCACGGCCGTTCCCGGCACCGACGTCGCCTGGGAGACAGCCCGCGTCGAAGCCGCTCGTCCGCTCTTCGGCCCGGACATGAACGACACGACGATCCCGCAGGAAGCCAATCTCGGCGAGCTCGGTGCGCTGTCGTTCGACAAAGGCTGCTACACCGGCCAGGAGACCGTCGCCCGCGTGCACTTTCGCGGGCACGTAAACCGTCACCTCCGCCTACTCAAAAGCAGCACGCCGCTCCCCGTAGGCGCACAGCTGCACGCCTCCGATGGCAAAGCCGTCGGCGACGTGCGCTCCAGCGTGATCTCGCCGAGGCTCGGCCCGCTCGCGATCGCAATGGTGCGACGGGAGCTC
>JBBQNT010000373.1:0-3244 GCA_038330215.1 Gemmatimonadales bacterium | reverse complement strand
CGCGAAGAGCGGCATCGGTGAACGCTCGCGAATGAAGCGCAGGCCGTTGATGTCGTGTGGCGGCAGCGGCTGTTCGAGCATCTCGACGTTGTGCTGCACGAGCGTGTCGAGCATGGCCAGCGTGCCCTTGACGGTCCATGCAGCGTTGGCGTCGACGCGCAGCACAGCGTGCGGTGCTTCCTCGCGCACAATGCGCAGGATCTCGCGATCGCGCGGCGAACCGAGCTTCACCTTGAGCACCGGGAAGCCGGCCGCGTCGCGCACGCGGGCGCGCAACGTCTCGTCGTCTGGTGCGATGCCGATGGTGAACGAAGACGGCGGCGCCTTGGCGGGCGAAAGTCCCCAGATCTTCCAGAGCGGCGCACCGAGGCGCTTGCCGTGCAAGTCGTGCAGCGCCGCACTCACGGCCACCTTTGCGGCAGCGTTCCAGCGCAGCGTTGCATCGATCTCGCGCTCGATGGCCTCGATCGACCACCCGTCGGCGTGTGCGAGCACCGGCGCGAAGCGATCGAGTGCAGCCACGACACTGGCGCTCGTCTCGCCGTAGAAACGGCTGGGCGCGGCCTCGCCCCATCCTTCGAGTCCATCGTCATCACGCAGACGTACCCAGACCACGGACCACGTGGCCGTGCCGCCGCGCGCGATGATGAACGGATGTTTCGTGTGGACCTGCAATACTTCGTAGGAAAGCTGCATGGCGGGAGTGATGTCAGAAGGGAGTGGTGCCACCAAGTCGGGCGAGCCGTGCGGCGCGTACATCGGCGGGGCTGGCGTTGGCGGCGAGAAAGGCCACCAGCGCATCGACCAGTTCGACGCCACGATCGAAGCGTTCGGCCGGCGCCTTGAGCAGACAGCGCATCACGATCGCCGACAGCGCAGGCGGTACATCCGGATGCGACTGATCCGGCGCGACCGGTTGCTCGTGCACATGCTTGTAGCCCACGGCGTACGAGTCGGCGCCATCGAACGGCGGATGTCCCGTGAGCATTTCATAGAGCAGCAGGCCCACCGCGTACAGGTCGCTGCGACCGTCGACCAGCTTGCCCATGGCCTGTTCCGGCGACATGTAGTGCGGCGTGCCCATCGCGCGTCCAGTGGCCGTGAGCCGGCCGTGGAAGCGCGCGGTGGCGATCCCGAAGTCCGTGAGCACGGCGTTGGTGTCTTCGTCGAAGAGCACATTGTCGGGCTTGACGTCGCGGTGCACCACGCCGCGGCGGTGCGCATAGTCCAGCGCCGCGGCGACCTGCGCGCCTATGCCTGCTGCTGTCGCGGGCGGAATCCGGCGGGTGCGTGCAAGCATGTCGGCGAGTGAGCCGCCCGCGTAGTACGGCATCACGAGGTACACGAGGTCACCGACCGCGCCCTGATCGAGAATTGCGCAGACGTACGGATGCACGAGACGCGCCGCCGCTTCGGCCTCGCGCCGGAAACGCTCACGCATTTCCGATTCCCGCGCGAGCGTGCGGTGCAACACCTTGATCACCACCGGACGCGCCAGGGCGACGTGCCGGCCGAGATACACGTGCGCCATGCCGCCGCTGCCAATGCGCTTGATCACCGTGTAGCGATTGCCGGTGACGCGCCGCAGGTCGGAGACTTCCTCGTCCGGCGCCTCGAGTGGAGGTGCCGACACTTCGGGCAGCGGCACACCGCACCGCGTGCAGCGGGCCGCCGCCGCGCGATTCCAGGTGCCGCAGTCGGGACAGAACATTCAGCTGGGCTACAGGGGCGGGTGAGCCATCATCCTACGCGATCATCACAAATCATGATTCTGCGCCATCGTCCTACAAGATACGACGACCACGCAGAAAGAGCAGCAACGCGCCGCCGATCAGGAGCTGCACCACGAGCATGATCCAGAACCCGTACGGCGTGTCGGAAAGCGGGATATGCGCGAAATTCATGCCCCACATGCCGCTCACCACTACGAAGGGAAGACTCATCGTGGCGAGCACGGAGAGCGCCTTGGTGGTGGCGCCCAGCCGGTTGGAAACTTGCGTGAGGTAACTGTCCATCGTGCTGCTCAACAGGTCGCGGTACGTATCGAGCGAGTCGTTGATGCGCAGCACGTGGTCGTAGATGTCGCGGAAATAGAGCTGCGTGGCCGGTGCGAGCAGCGGCGTGGGGCGATTGGTGAGTATCGCCAGAACTTCGCGCTGCGGCGAGAGATGACGGCGCAGCGACAGCACCAGCCGCTTCACCTGAAAGATGTCGCGCAGCGCACTCTCGTCGAACTCGACAAACACCCGCTCCTCGAGGCCATCCACGAACTCGTCGATCTGCTGCAGGATGGGAAAATAGGCGTCGATCGAATCGTCGAGCAGCGCGTGCAGCAAATGATCGAGTCCGCGCCCGATCAAGTCGGGATTGCGCGACAGTCGGTCGGCGACGGTGACGACGGATGGAATGGGGCCGGCCGACACGGTGACCAGTGCGTGCGCACTGAGAAACGCATACAGATCGCGTGTCTCGAGGTCGTACGGGTCATTGGTGCTCTCGCGGAACGTCACGGCCCGCACCACGAGAAACAGATAGCCGTCGTACTCCTCGATCTTGACGCGCGTGGCGGGGTTGAGCGTGTCCTCGATGGCCAGCGGATGAAACTTGAACAGATGCTCGAGCATGGCATGCTGAGGGCGGCTCGTGCTGTCGAGGTGCACCCACAGCAAGCCCTCTCCCTTGGCGAGGATCGCGGCGAGATCGCGCGGGTGGCAGTCGACCACACGTTCGTTCTGCGCGCCGTGCCATACCGTGACAACGGGCTGCACGTTCGCGCCGACCGCGGGAACGATGCGCTCGCTCACGGCGAAACGGGATGGGGCCACTTCACGCCGCGCACCACATGAAAGCCCACCGCGCGCTCCTGTGACAGGTCGTTGAGCAGTTGCGTCTCCTTCTCCACCGCCTCGCGTGCGGCGCGCCAGCCCCAGCGACGCCACGCGCGGCTCGCGATCTGCAGTTTCTGTCGCAGCGTGAATGCAGGCACGCCCGCCGCACGACCACGTGCACCGCGATCCGTCCAGTCCTGCACTTCGATGTCGACCAGTCCCGCTTCGCGCATCATCTGCTTCCACTCCACCAGATGTCGCAAGCCAAGACCCAGTCGCTCCACCACCGCGGCCCGCTCCTCTTCGTCGAAATCGGCGTTCCACGTGAGCAGACAGAGCACAACCGGCGCGTACGGCTTGACCACACGTGCGAGTTCGGCCACCGCGCGTGCAGGATCGGCAACGGCGGCGAGCAC
>JBBQNT010000372.1:0-3266 GCA_038330215.1 Gemmatimonadales bacterium | reverse complement strand
AAGTTGGCTTCGATGCCTGCCACCGCACCGCCGAGTTCGTCAACCTTTTCAATGAGCGCGAGCGCACGTGCTTCGACTTCGTTGGTGAGTTGTTCCACGTACCAGCTTCCCGCGAGCGGATCGACGGTGTCGGCCAGTCCGCTTTCATATGCAATGACCTGCTGCGTACGCAGCGCAAGCGTGGCCGCCTCGGCCGTAGGAAGCGCCAAGGCTTCGTCGTAACCATTGGTGTGCAGCGACTGCGTGCCGCCAAGCGCCGCAGCGAGCGCCTGCACCGTTACACGTACCACATTCGTCAGCGGCTGCTGCGCGGTGAGCGTGACGCCGCCCGTCTGCGTGTGGAAGCGTAAGCGACAAGACTTGTCGTTGGCGCCGTATCGTTCGCGCAGCAGCCTCGCCCAAAGCCGGCGAGCAGCGCGGAACTTGGCCACTTCCTCGAACAGGTCGTTGTGCGCCGCAAAGAAAAACGACAGTCGCGGTGCGAAGTCGTCGATCGCCAGCCCGGTGTCGATGGCCTGCTGCACGTAGGCCAGGCCATCGGCAAACGTGAACGCGAGTTCCTGCACGGCGGTGCTGCCGGCCTCGCGAATGTGATATCCCGAAATGGAGATCGGATTCCAGCTTGGTACTTCCTGCGCGCAGAACCTGAACGTTTCGGCTGTGAGCGCGAGTGACGGCGCAGGCGGATAGATGTACGTACCGCGCGCGATGTATTCCTTGAGAATATCGTTCTGTGTGGTACCCGAGAGCTTCTCGCGCGCGATGCCGCGCTCCTCAGCGACCACGATATACATCGCGAGCAGCGTCGATGCCGTGGCGTTGATCGTCATTGACGACGACACCTTGTCGAGCGGGATGTCGGCCAGTAACAGGTGCATGTCATCCACGGTATCGATCGCGACGCCGACTCGCCCGACCTCGCCGAGCGAGCGCGGATTGTCGGAATCGAGCCCCATCTGCGTGGGCAGGTCGAACGCCACGGAGAGCCCCGTCTGACCAGCTTTGAGCAACAGCTTGAATCGCTCGTTGGTGGCTTGCGCCGTACCGAAGCCAGCGTACTGGCGCATGGTCCAGTGGCGTCCGCGGTACATGTTCGGCTGCACGCCGCGCGTGTACGGAAACGCGCCCGGATCGCCAAGGTCCGTGGCGTAGTCGATTGGGGCGTCGCTCGGCCGGGCGGCGACAGGTATCGGGATACCGGCGGGAGTCAGGCGTTCGTCGGGCATTCGCGAAACCTAGGGTGGTGTCAGCTCAATCGGGATAGGCGAGCTCAGTCACCCTTGACTTACCGAGCGCGCCGGGCAATCACTGCCCAGATTCGCGTCGTGCGTCGGATGATCACGACGAGCGTTCGTGCATCTCACAGGTGTAGTCGAGGCCCGACGTTGGTGCTGTCATCGTTGTATCGCCTGCGCATCACCTGCGCGGCAAGCGTGCTGTTGTGCGGAGTCGTGCCCTCGGCGTCGCCGCTGTTGGGACAGGAAGTTGGTGTCTACGGCGCTGCGGGGCGGACCGAGCTTCGCGAGCTGGGCGCGCTGCAGGGCTACGGCGGCTACTTCCGCGTGGCACCACTTCGTTTTCTCTCACTGCGAGCCAATCTGTACCGGCATGCCGCCCACGCGATCGAGCGCGAGGGATTGGTGTGCAATAATTACACCCTCGGTTTCAAGTGCGACACCGAACACATCCGCAATGCGTCCGCGCTCCGGGGTGCCTCCGTGGTGGCGTCGCTGCTGCTGCCGATGGGAAAGATCGTCGAGCTCGAGATCGGGGGTGGCTTGAGTCTGAATGAAATCTCGGCGAGTGAACGCACCACATCGGGACGGCCTTCTTTCCTTGTGTATGGGAAGTCGGCACAGGCGGGCGTGCTCGGTCGTGCGACGGTGCGCGCTCGGCCGCTTCCACGTCTTCCCGTGTACGTAGATGCGAGCGTGGACCTGCATCGCGTGTCGATGAACGGTTGCTCTACCGACACGCGGGCGCATGCACCGTACTGCGGCAGCCAGTCGCTGCGCGAATGGCGACTGGGGCTGGGTTACCTACTATGGTGAGCGCGATGCGGCTCGTGACGATCATGGTGTTGACGCTCGTGGCGAGCAACTGTGTCTCGGCGCCGCGCGCGCGACCGGAGACCACGACGTTCGTTCCCGCGCTCAACGTTGATCTGTCGGCGATGCAGCGGTTGCCGTCAGGGGTGTACATCCGTGATGTCATCGCAGGCGAGGGCACACTGATCGGCGGCGAGGACCAGATCTCCCTGCACTACGCTGGCTGGCTCGCCGACGGCACGCAGTTCGATGCCAACGTGCCCCCGAAGGCGCCGTTGACGTTCCGCCTTGGGCTTAAGACCGTGATCGCGGGCTGGGAGCGCGGGCTGCCGGGCATGCGCCCCGGAGGTCAGCGTCAGATTGTCGTGCCACCGTCGCTTGGCTATGGTTCGGCGCGACGGCCGAACATTCCGCCCAACAGTGTGCTGGTGTTTCTCGTAGAATTGGTGGCGCCGCCACCATAGCTGACCGGTGGATCACGCTCACCTGATCGCATCCGCCCTATGGCGGCCGCGTGACCGCGTCCGTCCGGTCGCTTCCGTCAGATCGCACTCGCCGCTGCTCCCGACTCCTCCCACGATTGGAACCGTCATGACTTCTGCGCGCGCTTTCCACCTGCCCAGCCGCATCGCACGCATTGGCTCGACGCTCGTCGTCGCAGCGTTCGAGCTCATTGTACTGTCGACGTTCGCATCGCGAACACTGAGCGCGCAACAGTCACCGGAGTACGGTCCGCCGATCGGCGCGCTGGTAATTGCAGGAGGCGGACAGCTGGCGGGCACAGGCATTACCGAACGCTTCATCGAGCTCTCCGGCGGACCCGATGCGAAGATCGTGATCGTTCCCACGGCCGGTGGCAATCGGGGCGAGGACGGCTCGCTGATTCCGTACGACGCCGAGCGCGTGCTGGCGAGCTGGAAGGCGCGAGGGCTCACCAACGTGCACATGCTGCACACACACGACCGCAACATTGCCGACACCGACTCGTTTGCCAGCGTGCTGCGTGACGCTGGCGGTGTGTGGTTCAACGGCGGTCGGCAGTGGAACATCGTGGATTCCTACGCTGGCACGCGCACGTATGACGCGTTCCACGCCGTGCTCGCCCGCGGCGGCGCGATCGGCGGCAGCTCGGCCGGCGCCACGATTCAGGGCGCATATCTGGCGCGCGGCGCTACAGCCGGCCCGCAGATCATGATGACCGACGAGCCGAATCACCAG
>JBBQNT010000371.1:0-3288 GCA_038330215.1 Gemmatimonadales bacterium | reverse complement strand
CGCGGCAGCAGCATCTGCGCCTTGATGCGCAGCAGCCGAGCGGCCATCTCGAGATAGTCCGCCGCCTCGTCCAACCCGAGCGTGCTGATGCGCGCGAGGAACTGTTCGGCGATGCGGGCGATCGGAATGTCGTAGATGTCGACCTGCTCGTCGCGAATCAGCGACAGCAGCAGGTCGAGCGGGCCCGAAAACTGATCGAGCTCGACGAGAAACGGAGGATTCGGGGAGTCCGTGGGGCGGAAGTTGGGCGCAATCACGGGAGCTGGGAAGGAATCAGGAACGGAAAATACAGTCGCTCGGCGAGCGTCTGCACGAAGATGGCCGGGCCAAGAATGATCGTGCGGAACTGCGGCACGAAGTACATGAACGCCAGAAGCACGAGAATGCCCGCACCGGCCAGTCGCTGATAGGGTCGCGCGAGCGCCGGAGGCAGCAGGTACTTGAACACGTGCGAGCCGTCGAGCGGCGGAATGGGCAGCAGGTTGAAAATCACGAGGATCATGTTGAGAAAGATCCCCATGACGGCCATGCGCTGAACGAGCGCAAGCGGGCCAGCCGCGGACGGAATCAGGTCGCCAAGCCAGCCGCACAGCACGATGAGGGGCACGCAGGCCACGACGATGAGCAGATTGGCCGTGACACCGGCCAGCGAGACGATGATGTCCCCGCGCCTGAGGTTCCGAAAGTTACCCGGATTGACCGGTACAGGTTTCGCGCCGCCCAGAATCGGCGCGCCCGCCGCTGCGAGCATGAGCGGCAGCAGGATGGTCATGAACGGGTCGATATGCTTGACCGGATTCCACGTGAGCCGACCGAGCGCGAGCGCCGTGTCGTCGCCTTGCTTGAGCGCTGCCCAGCCGTGCGCATATTCGTGCGCGACCATGGAAAAGAGCAGCATGGGCGCAATGAGGATGAGTTGCTGCTGCCAGGTCAACGCGGGGCGGGTGAGGAGTGGCCAGCGCCTGCGGACCGCACATCGCACATTCGGAGGTCGAACGTATCGATACGTGCGAGCAAGCAACTGTGGATAAACTACTCTCTCCACAGTCTGCTGTCAAAGCAGCGCGAGCGCTCGACGCTGGACTTGCCGGGCAGCTCGCTTGACAGTGCGCCGGAAGCAGAATACGTTTGTCGGTCTACCATAAACGGCGCCAGTCAGACTGATGCGCCGCTTCGCCTGACTCTCGAGCAAAGACGTTTCCGTGCCGAATATCAAGTCCGCCAAGAAGGATCTTCGAAAGTCGCGTGCCGCCGCCGTGCGTAACCGTGCGCAGCGTTCCGCTCTCCGTACCGCGCTCAAGCGCGCCAAGACGGTCGAAGCCTCGGCTGACGAGCGCACCAAGGCGGTTTCCTTGCTTGATCGCGCAGCCCGCAAGGGTCTGATCCACGCCAACGCGGCGGCGCGTCAAAAGAGCAGCATCTCGCGCATAGCTGGCAGCGCGACCGCCACGGCCTGATCGACGCGTCATTCTCGCCTCCAGGTGAGCAAAAGGGCCGGTGTCCACAGCGGACGCCGGCCCTTCGTGCACGTGCCCGCTCGATCGGTAATCGCTAGAACGCCGCCAGTTCCCCGCCGCACCGTTCGCAGTACCATTCCGTGGGCAGATTCATCGTGCCGCACTCCGTGCAGCGCAGCGTCTTCTGGGCCTCGCCACTGCCGGCCGAGCGCGGCACCGAAGGTTTCTGCGCCTGCGGGTCGATCACCGAGCGCAGGAATGCCAGCTCGTCGAATGCGTTGGGCGCGGCTTCCGGCTTGCTGCCTCCCGCCGCATCGGCCGCATCGGCCGCATCGGCCGCATCGGCCGCATCGGCCGCATCGGCCTTACCTCTCGGAGCCGATGAGCTCGCGTCCCCGAACACGTCTACTGACTCGTGATCCTGAGGATCGGCGTCGTGCGCGGCGGCTGGCGTACCGGACTCGCGCTGCCCCCAGACGTTCGGACGCTCCACGAAGCGCTCGTGCTCGGCCGTCTTGTTCGGATCGGTGAACTCCGGCGCGGACGTTCCGTCAAACGGATCCGCCGCGCTCGCATTCGACGCCGAGTGCTCGTCTGCCGGCAGTACCGGAACATCAGCGGGCGTCATCGCGCCAAGCCAGTCGGGCGTGCCGCTCACCGACGTCGCCTCCCCGCCCTGCGGCTCCTCCGCCAGATCCGAGGCCGACTCCGGCGCTTCGGTG
Organism: Gemmatimonadales bacterium; assembly: GCA_038330215.1. Classification (GTDB taxonomy): domain Bacteria; phylum Gemmatimonadota; class Gemmatimonadetes; order Gemmatimonadales; family Gemmatimonadaceae; genus JAABRT01. The sequence goes on along the minus strand of JBBQNT010000371.1, from coordinate 1,109 downwards.
GCGGCCAGATCGACGCCCGGTTCCTCGGGCTCCGTTGCGGCGACGGGACGGGCGCTGTCGAGCAGACCGCGCACATCGTCACGCTGCTCATCCAGTGCCTGTCGCTCGCCGCCGATGCTTTCGAGCGCCGATTCCACCCGGTTGCGCACTTCGTCCCACTTGTCGTTGTCGTACTCGCCAACGGCGTGGCGCAGCATGGCCTCGGCGCGTTCGTCCTCCTCCGCCCGCGACCGGAGCGCCAAGTCTGTAGCCCGTGCGTCCAGGTCGGCCAGCAGTGCCTCGAGCCCCGGCACGTGGTCGTGCAACTGCGCCATAACCTGGTCGCGTCGCGCGACATAGTCGCCGTGCACTCGCTCGTAGACATGGCTGGGCGTATCGGCGCGACGTGAGTCGAGCGCGGTCAGCCACTCGTCGAAGCGATGGCGTTCCGCGACGAGCGATCTCACTTCGTCGATAGACACCGAGGATGAATCGGTCATGCGATAGACTCCGGGTGGACGGCAACAGGCGACGAGACGGAACGGCGAAGCGCATCCGCCTCACCGGGCGGGAGCGACTGCGCCCCGCCCAGCAGCGCCGCGCCAAGCAGAATGCGCGCCGCCTGCTCACAGCTTTCGAGTCGATGCACGGCACTCTCGATCGACGTCCCCAGCGCCGGCACGCCATGATTGGCGAGCAGAAACACGTGGTGGGTATCGAGCCAGGGCGTCATGGCATCAGGAAGGGCATCGGTTCCGGGACGCGCGTACGGGACGAGCGCGATCGGACCCACATTGACGATCAGTTCGGGCAAGACGTCAGCCGCAAGTACCCGCCCCGCCGTGGCGAAGGCTGTCGCGGCCGGCGGATGCGCGTGCACGACGGCCATGACCTCCGGACGCCGGGCATACACACGCAGGTGCATGCGTATTTCCGATGACGCACGATAGACGCGTGAGCCCTGCTGGATGTTACACCCCGCTCCAGCGTCTGTCACATCGTGATGCGTCGAGCCGTCGGGATTGAGGCGAATCAGATCCTCCGGCGCCAGCCTGGCCTTGTCTGCACCGGCGGGCGTCGCGAGCAGCGTGCCGTCGGCGAGACGCACGGAAAGATTGCCCTCCGTGCCT
>JBBQNT010000370.1:0-3310 GCA_038330215.1 Gemmatimonadales bacterium | reverse complement strand
GGGCTCGAACAGCACGGCGCACGTATGCTCGTTCATGGCCGCGCGCACCGCGTCCAGATCGCCAAAGGGAACGCGCGTGAAGCCGGGCGCGAACGGGCCAAAGCCGTCGCGATATGACGCTTCCGACGAGAAGCCCACGATCGTCGTGGTGCGTCCGTGGAAGTTGCCGTCGAAGACGATGATGTTCGCCATGTCGGCGGGAATGTTTTTGTGCGTGTAGCCCCAGCGGCGAGCCGCCTTGATCGCCGTCTCCACGGCTTCGGCGCCGGTGTTCATGGGCAGCACCATCTCCATGCCGCAGATCTCGCCCAGCTCCTCGCAAAAATGCGGTAGCTGATCATTCCGGAAGGCGCGTGAGGTAAGCGTCACCCGCGACGCCTGTTCGGTCAGGGTGGCCACCAGGCGTGGGTGGCAGTGTCCCTGATTCACCGCGGAGTACGCGCTCAGGCAGTCGAGATAGCTGCGGCCTTCAACGTCCATTACCCACGCGCCGTCTCCGCGAGTGATGACCAGGTCGAGCGGCTTGTAGTTGCGCGCGCCCCACTGTTCTTCGAGCTCGATCAGCTCGGCGCTGGATGGCGTGGTGTGAATCGTGGACATGTTCATTGGTACTCCGGCAACAGGGGATCGGTCGCCCAACGGCGCGAGCCGTCCGGTCGATTTCGCTGCTGTATCATGGCGAGACACCCATGGCAGCAACAAGCGCAAGAAACTGGCATAATCGTCAGCCTGAATCTACATTATGTCAGCCACCACTGACATTTTGCGATAATATCGGACCATGGACAGCACCGACCAGCGCCTCATCGCCCAATTGCGGGAGAACGCCCGCATTTCGGTTGCGCAGCTCGCCAAGCTGCTCGGGGTCTCCCGCGGCACCGTACAGAACCGGATCGACCGGCTGGTCGCGCAGCGGATTGTGCTTGGCTTCACCGTGCGCACGACGCCGGAGGCCGAGCCGCAGCGCGTTCGCGCCATGATGATGATCAGCGTGGACGGTGACCGATCGGATGCGATTCTCACGGCGCTCCGGGGCTATCCGCAGGTGCGCGCGCTGCATACCACCAACGGCCGCTGGGACATCGTCGCGGAGTTGGGCACCGACAGTCTCGAAGCATTCGACGAGGCGCTCCGTAGCATCCGAACCATCAAGGGCGTGGCCAACTCGGAGACAAGCCTGCTGCTGTCGACGCACAAACTGTGACCGGAATCACCGTGTTTTCGCGCGGCGCAGTGACGATGCGAACCAGAGTGCGAGAACCGTTCGAAACTGTACCACCCGCGTCACAGTGCAAATGACCTCAACCCAATAGCGTTCGTTCCTGAACCCTTTTCTGGAGATCTTGCATGCGAGCTCGTTCTGTTCTGGCGCTGTGCGCCGTGCTCACCCTCACCGCCTGCGGCCAGGACAGCGTGGGACTCGAACCCGAAGGGACCGGTTCGCTGAGGCTCCGCCTCAGTCAGCCATCCGCTTCCGCGTTCGTCGCCAACGTTGCCGGTACCCAGGCGCGCGAAGACGTGGACAAGGTCATGGTCACGCTCACGGCAGTGTCCGCACTACGCACGAGCGGTGACGAAGACAACGAATCGAATTGGGTGCGCATTGCGGTCGAACCGGCCGTCACCCTCGATCTGATGAATCTTCCGACGACGGCCGAGACTGCGGTGTTGCTGCCGCGTGGCGATCTGGCAGAGGGCACGTATCGCAGCCTGCGGTTGCACGTCTCGGACGCCACGATCCAGTTCACGAAAAACGTGCAGGTTGGCCCGCGCACCTGGGCCGCAGGCGAAGCGCATCCGCTGCGCATTCCGCCGCAGACGGAGCAGTCGCGCATCAAGATCCCCAATGCCTCGTTCACCATTCAAGACGGGGCGTCGACTGAAATCAATCTCGTGATGCAGCCGGGCACGTCCGTGCAGTCGATCGCGGCAACGCCCAACTTTATCCTGATGGCGCCGGTGCTGCTCGCCAAGCCCCGGAACTAAGGCACGAACGACGTACGGCGCGCTGCTGGGGACGATGTGTTCAATAGCGGACGGTGCTTCAGTCGCGGGCGTTCCTGTAGCAGATAGTCAGAGCGCGCGAAGACGCGAAATCGCAAAGGCGCGAAGAAAGGCTTGGTGAGGTGGAAACTGTCGACGGCTGACGGGTTCACTTGCCACCATGTCCTTTGCGCATTTGCGATTTCGCGTTTTTGCGCCCGCAGTCTCAGCGTGTACGAACGCGCCCGCCACCTGCCCCTGGCGGCTTGCCGTTCCTACGGTCGCTGCGGCAACTGCGGTCCCAGCCTTCGCGCATTGTCGCCCAACCACTTGCGCTGCGCATCGGTCAGCACCGCCTGGATGTCACGGTGCAGCTCCTGAAACGCCAAGCGGAGTCGTTCGCGAACGGGGCGCGCCTCTTCGAGAATCGCCCGGATCTCCTCCGGTGACGCACCACTCCGACGCGCCTTGAGAGCCGCGCGCGTGACCGCCTCCAGTGCCCGAACATCCGCCTGATTCGCCGCTCGAAACGCCTGATTGATTCCGCGAATTGCCGTTCTCTGCTCGGGCGTCAGTCGCACCGCATCCGGCGCACGTTCCAGAAACATCGCCGCCGACGCGCCTTCGCCCGCCGTCTCCAACACGGCCTCAAAGGAGGCCTCTTCGTTCGCGCCGCTCTCGGTTGGCTGGCGGTCGCAGGCGCTGAGTACGAATGGAACCGCAAGCAGCGCGAACAGCCGGCGGAGCACTGGAGTGTTCGTCATGAATGTCTCGGTGGGGGTCGCGTTCGGCACGGTCAGTCAAAGCTGACCACGAATGTTATCGCTGCCCGGTTCCCGCCACCAGTCGCGCCAGCTCCATCAGCGTGCGCGGCGCCGACCCCTCGGCCTTGTTGTTCGCGATCACGATCACCTTGCGGTGCTCGGCGTTCAGTTGGGACACGAGTGCCGCAATATCGGCCCGAGTCGACAGGTCCGGCGCGGCAAGCTGATCGAACGGCGCGTAGGCGTCGCGCGCTTCGGCGTACTCGCGCCCGTGCCCAAGCATCCATCGAATCACCGTCGGTGTGGTGCCGGCAACGTTCGCTGCTTGCGAGGCCCACTGTTCCGGAATGCCCGGCATTGTGGGATGCACCGTGAAGCAATGCGTCGCGCCGCCGACGGCCAGCGCGTCTGCGTACGGCCGACCCAGCAACGCGGCGTTCCGCACTTCGACCGCATACGGAAAGCCAGCCGGCAGCGCCTGCAGAAACGTCGCGAGCGCATCAGGCAAGGCGTCCAACTTGGCACCGGCGAGTGCAAGGGGTGGGAACTGAAACAGGATCACG
>JBBQNT010000369.1:0-3337 GCA_038330215.1 Gemmatimonadales bacterium | reverse complement strand
GAAGGCGCTGGTGGAGAGCGAGGGTTCGAGCATGGACCGCGTGGTGAAGTGCACCGTGTTTCTGGCGGACATCGCGGAGTGGGATGCGATGAACGTGGCGTACGCCCGGTTCTTTGGTGATCGGAAGCCTGCTCGGACGGCTGTTGGTGGGGTTGGCATTCCGCGCAATGGAAGGGTCGAGGTGGAGTGTGTGGCGTCGGTGGGATAGTAGTGTTGCGCTCTGGCAACAGGTGTTACACTGAAGGGTGATTCGCGAACGGGCCCCAGCTCGCAACAACGGGGATACATGAGTGCCTAAAACGTTCGCCATCAACGATTTAGCGCCAGAACGGATGATGGCGATCTCGAGCGTAGGCGGTACTGGCACGTGGATTGCTAATTATCTGGCTGAGGCAGGAGGTCTCGCTGCCCACTATTTCGGGTGCTGGGCAGCGGCCAAGCTGGCGAGAAGGCATCGAAGCAGACATACAACCCAAGGACTTCCAACCATGAAGATGAGATTCCTGATTCCCGCCGTGTTCGCCGTCGCGACGCTTACGGCTGCCAAGGCCGAGGCGCAGGTGGCCTGCGACACCAGCAACGTGCTGCATGGTGGCGTCGCCGCCACCGCCTGCTATGGCTCTTTCAGCGGCAATGATGTGCCGCAAAATTTCGATTCGATCAAGGCGTGGTTCGAGAGCATGGTGCCCGGCAGTGTGTGGGGCGTAAAGTCAAAGTCTGACAACGTCGGGGACACCTTCTTCGGCGCCGGCGCCAACGGTGTGGGCTCCACCGGCAACTTCACACTCAATAATCCGATCGCCGGCACGTTCGGCTTGTCGATCAAAGAAGGCAGCTACTACTCCGCGTACCTTTGGACTGGCGCAGTCTCCAGCAACTCGTTCTCGTTCACGACGCCGAACGGAAAGGGTCTCTCACACGCGACCCTGTGGGACGACGAAGGTGATTTCGTGATCATTGTGCCGGAACCGTCGTCGTTTGCGATGCTGTTCCTCGGCCTCGCCGGACTCGGCGTCGCTGCACGTCGCCGTCGCAACGTCTGAGCTGAGCTAACACCCGCTCAACCTGCACGGCCCTCGCGCCCCGGTCTCCACGACCGGGGCGCGTTGTAATTCAGGCCGCTGCCGCCTCCGGATCGAACTGCTGCCCGTGGGAGCTGACACGCGCGCCGCGACCGATCAGCCCCGCGCCGCCCGCAGTGCGTTCACGATCACGGCCACGTCAATCACCTCCTGCGCCACCGCGCCCGCCGTTGGTGACAACAAGCCGGCCGCCGCGAACCCCATGCCGATCACGCTCAGTCCGATGCCAACGCCAATGCTCTGTCTGGCGATCCGCATGCTGTAACGGCCGATCATCACCGCGTCGGCAACGCGTTCGGGCGCGTCAACGAGCAACACCACATCGGCGGCCTCCGCGCTCACGCCGCCGCCGTGACCCGCCAGCGCGACGCCCACATGGGCCGTGCTCAGCGCGGGCGCATCATTGGTTCCATCGCCCACCATCAACACACGATCGCCGCGCTCTTGCAGCGACGCCACGCGCATCACCTTCTCCTCCGGAGACAGGTCGCCGGCGAAGTCGCTGATACCGAGCGCCGCCGCGATTTTCGCGACGTTGGCGCTCTGGTCACCCGACAACATCACGGTGTGCGAAATGCCGAGTGTGCGAAGGCGGGTGAAGAGACCGGCCAGATCGGGCCGCAGTTCGTCGGCGAAATCCATGCGAGCCAGTTCGCCGTCGCTTGTGCCCACGTAGGCGCGCAGTCCATCGCGTCCCCGGTCGTGCAGCACAATTCGCTCCTGGAGCGAGGGAATCACCTCCGACACGTAACCAGGCGATCCCACGGCAACGTGCACGCTGTCGACCGTTCCCTGCACACCGCGCCCCGCGGCTTCGCGAAGATCGCGCGCCACCGGCAACGACGCGCCCTGCGATTCCGCCCATGTTACGAACACGCGCGCGAGCAGGTGCCCCGAACCTTGCTCAACGGCGGCGGCTCTCGACAGCAGTCGCGACGGGTCCGCCGCAACGTCCACCACGAACGCCGCCACGCGCGGTCGTCCCACCGTGAGCGTACCCGTTTTGTCGAACACGGCCACGTTCACCGACGAGAGCGCCTCCAGCGCGCCGCCGTGTCGCACAATGATGCCGCGACGTGCCGCTCGGCTGATGCCACCAATCACAGCCACGGGGGCCGCCAGAATGAGTGGACACGGCGTCGCGACCACCAACACCGCGAGTACGCGCGTCGCATCGTGTGAGATCAGCCACGCACCCGCGCAGGCGAGAAGCGTAAAGGGTGTGAACCAAACGGCCCACTTGTCGGCCTCACGCTGGAGCGGACTCTTGCTCGCCTGCGCTGATCGCACCAGCTCGACGATGCGTGCGTACTGGCTCTCCGACGCCACGCGCTCCGCGCGCACGGTGAGCGCTCCCTCCCCATTCACGGCGCCGGAGGGCAGCGGCGTGTTGGCGCGAGCGGTCACCGGCACCGGTTCGCCGGTCAGCCGGGACGTGTCGACCGTCGATGCGCCATCCAGCACCACCACGTCGCATGGCACGAGCGCACCCGGCCGCACCAGCAGTTTGTCGCCAACAGCGATCGCCGACACCTCGATCTGTTCCACGCGTCCGTCGGCCAGCACGCGCTGCGCGCTTCGGGGAGCGTCCGCTTCCAGTGCTTCGACCGCGTTGGACGCGCGCTCGACAGCCCACGCCTCGAGCGCCTCGCCTCCCGTCTGCATGATCACGACCACCAAGCCGGCGAGCGGTTCGTCGAGCAGCAGCGCTCCTACGATTGCAAGCGAGGCTACGATATCGGCGGCGAACTGTCCGCGCATCATGCCACGCAGTGTTCGCCACACGACTGGTGCGCCGAGCACGAGCAGCGAAATGAGCCATACACGGCGCCGCAAGTCGGTGGCTTCTGGGTCGGTGTCGGCAAGCGCACCGGCGACTACGCCCGCGATCAGGGCCACCGTCGCGAGCAGCGGCAGCAAGGGAAGACGGCGACGGATGCTGTGCATGCGTGGCATGTCCCGAAAGACGTTGGAAGAGTGCGCACCGCGTCGCGCCGGACACGCGGGCGGGTTATGCTCCCTCTGCAGGCAGGCCAACATCGGCCGATCCGGGAACTCTACCCGGCATTCTCGCAGCACGGAATGGCATGAGCGAACGTCACTCGCAAGCGGCATTGTCCGCCATCATCGACATTGCCGCCGATGGCGTGATTGCCCTCGACGAGCGCTTTCGCATCGTGCGCTACAACAAGGGCGCCGAACGAATCTTTCAGTGGACGGAAGACGAGATGCTCGGCGAGCCGCTTGACCGGCTC
>JBBQNT010000368.1:0-3337 GCA_038330215.1 Gemmatimonadales bacterium | reverse complement strand
CGCTGACAGTGACCGGATCCATTCCTGACCACATGCGACCATCCCGCGTTTCGGCATATTCCGCCGGGGCGACGTCAGTGGACGCCGAGGCGGAGGGACCGGACACGGAAGCCGCGGACCTCGCTGCCGCCGGCACAGGTGACCGACGGGCGTTTGAGCGACTCTATCGCCGCCACGGCCAGCGCATCTACGCGCTGTGCCTTCGGATGACGGGCGATCGCAGCGCCGCCGAAGAACTGGTGCAGGATGTGTTTGTGAGGGCGTGGCAGAAACTCACGTCCTTTCGCGGCGATTCAGCGTTCAGCACGTGGCTGCACCGGGTGGCGGTCAACATCGTGCTGTCGCAGCGACAAAGTGACGGAACACGGCGTGATCGCATGGTGCACGACGAGTTCGCGATTGACGCGGCACCGGCCAGGACGGCCAGCGTTGCGGAAAAAGTCGATCTCGAGGCCGCGATCGCGGGACTGCCGGACGGAGCACGACGCATTTTCGTATTGCACGACGTGGAAGGCTACACGCACGAGGAGATCGGTTCGTTCCTCGGCATCACATCAGGCGGCAGCAAGGCCCAGTTGCACCGGGCACGCATGCTGCTTCGCGAGGCACTCTCGGCATGAGCGAATCACTCAACGGTCCATCACGCGAGGTCGCACGATCATGCGACGCGTTCGAGGCATCGCTCGGCGCGTTTCTTGAGGGTGACCTTGGCGAACATGAGCAGCGTGCGGCGGATGCACACATCGCCGCATGCGCTCGGTGCGCCGCACTCGTGCACGATCTGGACCAGCTCGTCTCGTCCGCAGGCGCATTGCCTCCGCTCGCACCGGATCGCGACCTGTGGCCCGCTATCGAGGCCCGGCTCGACGCGCCCGTGCTCACGCTGCGAGCGCGTCCTGCGCTGACGGTTGAATCACGCACAGTGAGCTGGCGCACCGTCGCTGCTGCAGCGGCCGTGCTCGTCACGCTCAGCGCGGGAGTGACGTGGAACGTGGCGCGTCGCGCGCCTTTGCGTGATGTCGCCGTCGTGCCGTCGCTCGTCACGTCCGGCGATTCGATGACGCTCAGCCGCGATCCGTCTGCGGACGATGCGCGCGCTTGGACCCCCGACGGTGAGGGCGGCAGCGCTGTTCCCGACATCGACGGCGCCGTGGACGGCGCGCCACCCAGTGTGCTCGCATCGCCGCTCACGGGCGGCGGCCGTCGTGGTGCGCTCGCGAGCGCGCCGTCGCGTACGGGCAGCCGGCCTCAGGCGGAGGCTGCGTCGAACAGCCGTGTCGTGGCGATCGATACGCTGTACGGCCGCGAGATTGCGACGTTGCGTACGATCGCCGAGACACAGCTCGGTCTGCTCGACTCGGCGACGGTCAATGTGGTACGGCGGAATCTCGACATCATCGACGCGGCCATCCTCGAGAGCCGCGCTGCGCTGGCCAACGATCCCAACAGTGGATTCCTGCTCGAACAACTCGATCGCGCCTACGAGCGCAAGGTCGATCTGCTGCGCCGAGTGGCGCTGCTGTAACCCCGGCATCACGAGTCATCATGCATTCTTCATTTCGTCTACTCGCCGCCGCGCTCGCGTTGCTTGGCGCTGGCATATGGCAGCCCCTGCACTCACAGTCGCGCAACGACACCACCTTCTCCATCGACGCCCCGGCCACGGTGGAAGTGGTCAGCCGCTCCGGTGACATCGACATTCGCACCGGACCGTCCGGTCGCGTGCGCGTATTGCAGGATGGTGACGACCACGTGCTCGTGAGCGGCAGCGGTCGCGCCGTGCGCATCGAATCCGGCTCGGCGCGCAATCGCTCCAGGGACGACCTCCGCATCGAGGTTCCGCGCGGCACGATCCTGCTGATTCGCACGCAGAGCGGCGATATCTCTGTGCGTGGCACCGGTGCCGATGTGGAAGTGCGTTCCACGTCCGGTGACATCGTCATTGAAGATGCGGCGCGTCTACGCATCGAAACGGTGGCGGGCGACATGCAGATCAGCAAGATCAGCGACGGCGTGCGCATCGGCGCGTCGAGCGGCGACGTCACGCTGTCATCGGTGAATGGCGATGTGGAGATCGGAAGCACATCGTCCGACGTGGTCATGCGCGGTGTGTCGTCCCGCCGCGTACAGGTGAAAGTGGTGAGCGGCGACGTGCGCTTCAACGGTTCGTTATCCGACGCCGGCCGATACGAGTTCACGACGCACTCAGGCAGCGTTCGCCTCGAACTGCCGGCGAACACGCGCGCGCTGCTCGATGCGCAGACGTTCAACGGCGACATCACCACCACCAACCTGCCGCTCACGCTGCTCCCCGATCCGGGCGCGTCCGACCGTGAAGAAGCGCGCGAGCGCGACCGCGACCGTCTGCGCATGGTGCGTGACTCCGTGCGACGTGTTGTCGAAGACTCCATGCGTGACACTCGCAGCGCACGCTCCGGCCGCGACAGCATGGCCTGGGAGCGCAACATCGAACGGTCCGTCACGCAGTTGGTCGAATCGGTGCTCGGCGGACTCGCCATGGAAATGAGTTCACTTGCGGCGCGCTTCGAAGGCATGGGCGGCAATCGCCGAGTGCGCCGATTCCAGATTGGCGATGCCGGTGGGCCGCTCGTTTCCGTCTCCACATTCAGCGGCAGTGTCATCGTCAGCAGCGACAGCGGCGCTCGTCGTTGATCTGTCGCTCTTCGTCGCTGCGCGTGCCACATCACTACCGCATCGCACGTCTCGCGTCACTTCCCCCAGCCATCCCCATCATGTCACACACACGTCTGCTTCGTCGCGCAGCCTTCGCTGCCGTGTTGCTCGCCCCGCTCGCCGTGCCACAGCACGCAGAGGCACAGGAGCGTGAACCCAACGCCTTTTCGTTCAATGGCCATCTCGCCGCCGGTCGCACGGTGAACGTGCGCAACGTCAACGGTGCGATCGCCGTGGAACGCAGCACATCAGGTCAGGTGGAAATCCGCGCCGAAAAGCGGTGGCGTCGTGGCGATCCGGATGACGTGCGCATTGTACAGGTGGCCGGTCGCGATGGCGACATCATGGTGTGCGCGCTCTGGAACGACGCCGAATGCACGGACCGCGGCATTCGCGGTCAGTCCAACAACAACAAGTGGAATCGCAACAACGACGTGTCTGTGCAGTTCACCGTTCGTGTTCCCGAGGGCGTGCACGTGAACATGTCCACCGTCAACGGCGGCGTCGATATCGAAGGCGTATCCGGCAGGGTGGACGCCAGCACCGTCAATGGCAGCATTGACGCGCGCAGCTCAGGCGGCCCCGTGCGCGCAGAAACGGTCAATGGCTCGATCAACGCATCCATGCGCGCGCTCGACCGCGA
>JBBQNT010000367.1:0-3361 GCA_038330215.1 Gemmatimonadales bacterium | reverse complement strand
GTCTGCGAGTCGCTGAGTTCGCATACGACGTCGCCGTCAGCGCGAACACGTCCGCCGCCGCTGCCGATGAGGTTGAGCGTGATCGGCGCGACGTCGAGGGCGAACTCCGCCTCGAGCGACGCAGCAGCGCCCACGGGAACGGGCACCACGCACGTGGACGTGGACTGCCCACTGCAACTGCCGCGCAGCCAGCGCACGAAGCGGCTGCGGTCGTCCGCGACGGCCGCCACCGTGACGAGTGTGTCGCCCGGATACGCCCCTGAACAGCTTCCACTCACGGTGCCGCCGGCGAGTTCGCAGTTGATGTCCGCGAGCGCGCCGGCGTTCGCGCCGGTTGCGGAGATGACGCCTCCACCGGTGCCCGTTGGCGCCACCTTGAGCACACCACCATCACGAGTGTTGACTGTGATGGTGCGCGCGCTGCTGCCAACATTGATCGTGCATGCGTTGGCGGTCGATGCATCGCAGCCCGTGAACCCGAGCACGCGCACGACGCCCAGATGGCTGCGGTCGAGCACCACTGTGCTGCCCACCGGGAACGGCGCCGAGCAGCTTCCCGTGCCTACACCGTTCGTGAACGTGCACGAGATGCCCACGGTGTTGCCGCTCGAGATGCGAATCTCCGAACCGGTGGACTGCACGGTAATGGGGCTGAGCGCCGTGAAGCCGGCGCCGGCCGTGCGATTTTCGCTCATCACGAGCGTGCACGTTGGCGCAGAGCCGAAGGTCAGACACGCGCCTGTCCAACCGCCGAAGCGCGCCGCGCCCTGCGTGGTGGACGCGGTGAGCGACACCGATGTACCGGAGGTGAAGTCGAACGCGCACGTCCCGGTCGTCGCGATGCCATTCAGAGTGCAGTCGATGCCAGCGGGAGACGAGACCACACGCCCGCCGCCGGATCCGGGCACGCCCACCACCGTGAGCCGTTGCACGGGCGGCAGCACCACGATGTCGAGCGACGCCGAACGACCGCCGATGGTCGCCGTCACACGCGCCGATCCCTGCGCCACGGCGGTCACCACGCCGGCCGCGGAAACGGAGGCCACGGCGCTGTTCGAGGACGTCCACGTGACCGCTCGATCAGTAACCGCCGCCCCGATCGCGTCGCGCGCGTTCGCCAGCAGCGCCAGAGTGCCGCCAGTCACCAGCGTGTCGACCGTGACAGAAAGCGGCTGTGTGCCTGGCGCCATGCTCAGGAATACGGACGCGACCTCGAACAGCGTGACCGGCTGCACGACGGTCACGGTCACGCCTGGCTGAAGCTGTATGGGCCCGAGCTCGGCGACATCGAGCACCTGCTCGCCGTCGAGCAGAGACACGACGAGCAGTACCGGGCAAACGCGTGGCTCGGTAAACGCGGTGGTACGCTGCTCATCGGCGAGGCACACCGCCAGCTCGATGCTCACGGGCACTTGCTGCGTGGCGGCGTTGCTCAGCGGGATCCGCTGCGAGCTGAGCAACGCTGGCGAGGCGTCCCGGCGTTGGTAGTACGCCACCACGCCGAGTGACAGTGCGCGGGCCTGGCTGCTCTGCAGTCGAGGCAGGCTGGCCGAGATCGCGAGGCGCGCCGGTGCTTCCGATGCAGGGCGTCCGGGACTCAGGCTGTCGGTGAGCGACGAACACGCGCTCAATCCCGCGAGCAGGCACATGGCCGCAAGCGTTGTCGCCATGGTTCGCGCTGACATTCGCTGTAAGAAGCGCATGTGGCGCGGCCTCAGAATCGCGAGATGATGACGAGCCCGCCCGCGAGCCCGGAGAAGTTCGCGCGCTGCGAATCGCGTGCGTCGCCGCGCGCCTGCACGCGTCCGAGGCTGCCGCGCATGAACGGCTGCAGCGCCAATCCGCCCACCCGCCGCGAAAGGCCGAGCGTTACCGTGCCGCTGGCCACGCCCGATGTCGGCAGGCCTTCATCGATGGCGAGTCCGGTGTGGTACCGGCCATCGAGTCCAAGCACGATGTCGGTGCGCAGTCCGACCGGTATTCCGGTGCGTGCGCCGCCCTCCACGTACACGCCGTTGGTGTTGTCGACGGTGAAGCCATCGCGCGAGAAGTTCGCGCGGTACCGCGCCGCCGACCACACGATGAAGTCGCGCAGGCGAGGAGCGGCCACCTGCAGTTGCACGTCGCCGCCGATCACGGGACCCAATCGCACGGTCGCAACTGGCCGTCCCGCGCGCAGTTCGTCGGGTTGATACACATCGCCCATTGCTGTCACGGAAAGGCGGTGCTGGCCGATGAGTCCGTCTGCTCCGGCCGACACGCGCACCACCGAACCTGGCCGAAAGTCCGCGCTTGGCGCGCCCGCCGCGAGCGCGGCCACAGGCTGATAGCTGCCGCGGTATTCGTAGGCGACGCCTGCCGCAAGCGCCCAGTTTCCGACCTGATGCGCCGTCAGCACGCCGAGTGTGCCGCTTGGTCCCGCACCAACCGGAACGGAGCCCATCGCCAGCGCGGGCGCCGCGAGCACACGCAGCGCGGTACGATGTTCGATGTTGAGTTCGGTGCGACCAGTCGGTGCGTTGACGCCCGCAGTGATGATCAGGGCGTCATCAAGAAAACGGCCGCTCGCGCGCAGGCGCACGTCGCTGATGCCGTTCAGTGCCGCCGCCTGCTCGGCGCCTCCACCCGGCGCGGTATAGGTGATTTCGCCGAGCGCGTACACGGTGGTGACGTCCATGGTCCACGCCTGTCCTATCGGAATACTGGCCGACATGGGCACCGTAAGCTGCGTGGCTCGCTGCACGCGCATCGAATCGAGGCCGGCGCTGCCCGCCTGCAACAAGCCATTGTCGCCGAAGCGAAGCTGCTCGAACACGACGCCACCGCTGAGTGCGCGCAGCCCCACGAGGCGGTCCTGCGCGACGGCTGGCGTGGTGGCGGCCGCAACGCTCAAGAGCGCCGCTACCAACGCAGTTGGCGGCGAAACAGACAGCACGGTGCGCAAGGCGGCAGACATCGTGCGCAAGGCGGCAGACACTGCGCGGCGCTTCATGGACGCGTCACCGTGATGAGAATCGTGCTCGCCAGCCCAGCCGGGAATCCGGGATCGGCCGCACCGCCAGCTCCGCGTGCGACGCCGGTGATGAAGTCGAGCGGGCGATTGATGCGATCGATGGTCAGTCCGACGGCCGCATCACGAGCGCGCACCCCTGGAATGACCACGGGCATCGTGCTTCCACCCTCAGCTCGAAAGCGAACCTCCATGGCTCGCTGCGAGGCTTGCGAAAAGCGCGGGTCGAGCCGCTGCGCGCGACGGAACTCCGCCGCCGCGCGTCTATAGTCTCCCCGATACTCGGCGCGAAGGCCGGCGCCATACGCCAGCAGCGCTGCCAGATCAGACGTCGCGCGCTGCGAGATCGCT
>JBBQNT010000366.1:0-3378 GCA_038330215.1 Gemmatimonadales bacterium | reverse complement strand
GGGACCGCACAGGTCGGCTGGCGTGTATCTTCTCCCTCATGAGCCTCTCACACCTGCGCTACAGCGCCCTGACCCTCATTCTCGTCGCCTCGTCACTGGGGGCGCAGTCGTCCATCCCCGCGAGCGAGTACGTGGAGCGGCGCGTGAAGCTGGCCGAGAAGCTGCCGGACGGCGTGCTGCTCGCGCTGGGCGCCGACGAGCCGCGCGTGGACTACATCGCGTTCTTTCAGCTTCCCGTGTTCCGCTATCTCACCGGCATCACGGAGCCGAACGCGGCGCTCGTGATGGTGGTCAAGGACGGCAAGGACGTGGGCAGCACGCTGTTCGTGCAGCGCCGCGAGCCGGCACGTGAAGTGTGGAGCGGACGCCGAATGGGTCCCGAGGGTGCGAATGCGCGATACGGCACGGCTGCTCGCGCGCACGACCAGCTCGACATGACGCTCGACTCGCTCCTCAAGGCGGGACACGCGCTGCAGGTGGTGGGCGACCTTGGCGTGTCGGCCACGCGCACCACTGAACACGACCAGTACGTCGCCCGGCTGCGGGCACGCAACCGGAACGTCGAAGTCACGACGGCCACGGGCAAGGTGGCTGAGCTGCGCGCCTACAAGAGCGACGCCGAGCTCGGACTCATTCGTCAGGCCACCACGCTCACCGTGGAGGCGCACAGCGAAGTGGCCCGCACCATCGCCGCCAACGGTCACGAGTACGAAGTGCAGGCCATTGCGGAATACGTGTTCCGCCGCGGTGGGGCGGAGCGGCCATCTTTTGCCACGATCGTGGGCTCGGGGCCGAACAGTACCGTGCTGCACTACAATGCCAACGACCGACAGATGCTGCCAGGCGAAATGGTGGTCGTGGACATCGGCGCCAGCTTTGCCGGGTATGCGGCCGACATGACGCGCAGCTATCCCGTCAGTGGCAAGTTCACCGAGGCGCAGCGCGAGATCTATCAGGTGGTGCGCGACGCGCAGGCGGCGGCCGAAACAGCGGCTGTGAACGGCGCGCCCGCCCGCAACATGAACGACGCCGCGTCGCGCGCGCTGGCCGAGGGGCTGGTGCGGCTCGGGCTCATCGATTCGGTCAACGCCATGTACGATTGCGGCGATATGGGCAGCCGGCAGTGTCCGCAGCTTGGCCTCTTCTACCTGCACGGACTCGGCCATGGCATTGGCCTCGAGGTGCACGACCCGGATCGGTACTACTACGAGCAGAAGCTGGGGGTGGGCAGTGTGTTCACCATCGAACCGGGACTGTACGTGCGCGGCAACCTGCTCGACGTGCTGCCCGATACGCCGCGCAACCGGGAACTGTCCGAGCGACTTGCAGGCCAGATCGCGCGGTATGCGAATATCGGGGTACGCATTGAAGACGACTATCTTGTGACAGATAGCGGACTGGAATGGCTCACGAAGAGTCCGCGCGAGATTCCGGAGATCGAAGCGGCGATGGCAGCGCGATCCGTCCGGTCCGCCATACAATAGAGCCACACATATAGAGGTCATGAAGACAGTCAGGGCACTCGTACTTCCCGCGTTGGTCGCTTTTGGTGTGTGCGTTCCCATGATCGCGGGATCGCAGGGTCGTGCCATGACGTTCGAAGACTTCTCGGCGCTACGCGGTGTGTCCGCACCGCACGTGTCGCCCGATGGACGGTTGGTGCTGTACACGGTGCGCACGACAAACCTCGCGGCCAATCGTCGCACGGCGCGCACGTACCTGATGCCGAGCGATGGCAGCGCGCCGGCGCGCGCGTTTCCCGACGACACGACGCCGGCGGCCGAGGCGCGATTCAGTCCCGATGGACGGCGCATCGCCTATGTGCACCTCGGGCAGCTTTGGGTCGCACAGATCGACGGGTCGGCTCGCCGCGCGCTCACACGACTGTGGGGCGGCGCTACGGGACCCAAGTGGGCGCCCGGCGGGGACCGACTCGCGTTCTCCTCGCGTGTGTATCCGGGCTGTGCTACCGACGCGTGCAACGCCGATTCGGCGCTTCGCGTGGATCGCGCTCCGTCGCGCGTGCGCACGTACAGCCAGCTGCTGTACAGGCATTGGGACCAGTGGGACGACGGAACACGCTCGCACCTGTTCGTGGTGGACCTCGCGCGCTCCGATGCGCGTGACCTCTTGGGCAGCGCGCGCATGCACGTGCCGCCCATGCCGTTTGGTGGCAGCGAAGCCTACGAATGGTCACATGACGGACAGGAACTCGCGTTTACAGCACGTGTGGAGAGCACGGATCAGGCGTGGAC
Organism: Gemmatimonadales bacterium; assembly: GCA_038330215.1. Taxonomy (GTDB): domain Bacteria; phylum Gemmatimonadota; class Gemmatimonadetes; order Gemmatimonadales; family Gemmatimonadaceae; genus JAABRT01. Next base: position 1,123 of record JBBQNT010000366.1, on the reverse strand, counting down.
CACCGACCTGAACGTATTCACCGTGTCTGCAAACGGTGGCAGGCCGGTGGTGATCACCGCGTCGAACCGCGCTGCCGATATGCATCCCGTGTACTCGCGCGACGGCCGCTGGATCGCGTACGCCTCGCAGCGGCGCGCTGGATTCGAGGGTGACCGGTGGCGTCTCATGCTGCACGACCGCCGCACGCGCACCGCGCGCGAAGTTGCACCGGGCTGGGATTTTAGCGCCGAACGATTCTACTTCACGCCGGACAATCGGTCGCTGATCGTGGAAACGCAGGACGAGGGGCGCACGGCGCTGTGGCGACTGACGATTGGCGAGGACGGCGCGCTCGAGGGCGCTCCCGACCGGTTGGTGCGCACGAACAACTCCACACAGTCCACACTGGCCTTTCAGACGGGCAACGACGGCGCGTTCACGCTGGTGTGGGTGCGCGACGCGATGCACCGTCCGGCCGATCTCTACATGGGTCGCTACAGCGCGAACGGTGTGCGCAATCCGCGTCAGGTCACCCGTGAAAACGAAGGACTGCTGTCACAGCTCGATCTCCGACAGGCGCAGGACATCGAGTTCACCGGTGCGAATGACGCGCGGGTACACGGGTTTGTCCTGCGTCCGCCTCGCTTCGACAGCACTCGTACGTGGCCACTGGTGGTGCTCGTACACGGTGGCCCGCAGGGCGCCTGGCTGGACCAGTGGAATGAGCGTTGGAATGCGCAGATGTTCGCATCGGCGGGCATGGCCGTGCTGGCGCTCAACCCGCGCGGCTCCACCGGCTATGGGCAGCGCTTCTCCGACGAGGTATCACGTGACTGGGGCGGCAAGGTCTACCTGGATCTGATGCGCGGTGTCGACAGCACGTTGGCGCGCTATCCATGGATCGATTCGACGCGCGTTGGCGTAGCCGGTGCGTCGTTTGGCGGATACATGGTGAACTGGATGAACGGCAACACGCGACGCTTTGCCGCCTTCGTCACGCATGCGGGCATCTTCAACCTCGAGCACATGGCCGGCGCCACGGACCAGCTGTGGTTCGCGGAATGGGAGTTTGGCGGGCCGTGGTGGAACCGCGTTGCACAACAGCAGAACTATCGCCGGTGGTCGCCGCATCTTTTGGCCGGA
>JBBQNT010000365.1:0-3392 GCA_038330215.1 Gemmatimonadales bacterium | reverse complement strand
CTACGGAGCGTGTCGAGATCGACGAAGAGTACAGCAGCGTGCAGGCCGATTTTGTGCCGGGCGAGTACGTCAGGCTCTCAGTGGCGGACAATGGTCACGGCATGGACCGCGCCACGCTGGACCGCATTTTCGAGCCGTTCTTCACCACGAAACCACTGGGCAAAGGAACGGGCCTCGGCCTGCCGATGGTGTACGGTATCGTGCGGCAGAACAACGGCATTGTGCACGCATACAGCGAGCCCGGACACGGCACGACGCTACGCATTTACCTTCCGCGCAATCTCGGCGTTGCGGAGGCCGGCGAAATCGCGCGTCCAGAACGCACTGTGCCCACCGGGAGCGAAACTGTCCTCATCGTCGAAGATGAACGGGCGCTGCTGGCGCTCATCAGCCGCCTGCTGGAACGGCTCGGCTACGTTGTGCTCGCTGCATCGACACCCAACGAAGCGCTGCGGATTACGGCCGAGCATCCGGGAAATATCGACTTGCTCATCACCGATGTCATCATGCCGGAAATGAACGGCCTCGACTTGCGGAGGCGCCTGCTCGACATCCGGCCTCGCATGAAGTCGGTCTTCATGTCCGGCTACACCGCAGACATCATTGCGGGCCACGGTGTGCTGGACGAAGGAATCAATTTTCTGGCCAAGCCGTTCACACTGGCGGAAATCGCGGCGAAGGTGCGCACGGCGCTGACCGCGTCCTGATCAGTCATCCCGGCGCACGTTGCCGGGGCATGCATCACAATTGTTTGCGTCGCTCTGCCGCACTCGCGTCGAGCTATTCGAGTACGCAGTCTCCAATACGTCCCCACGTCTGGATCCTGTCTGCCGTGACCTTGATGAGAGTGACTTCGGGATCTTCCGAACCGTTCTCAAACCACCGCAACAACGACTCGTGCCACAGCTGCTTTTTCAAACTCACGTCACTGATCACCGAGCCGGTTCCCCAAACTGAAATGAAGCTGGGGCCTTCATGCTCAGCGAAGGTCAACTGCACGCGATCATCCTTGGAATTGTCGGCGATCGTTGTCGAACTGGCACGGGCGAAGAATCAGTTAGCTCCCTCGTACCGCACTTCGCCGTTGTCGGACATTGGGCCTGTATTGACGCCATGCTCGCCCACCGTTGGCATCATGCAAATCGGTCTTGGCCATAGCATCGGCTACGGCAGCGAACTCTTCCGTCTTTTTCATCGCATTCTGCATTTGGGATTTCCAAGTGTCCCGTCGGCTGCGTTTGCTGCTGGCGGTTCGCCAAGGCCGATAGTCACCTACTTGGCGCAAACACGGTCAGCGCATCCGGAAGCACCCGAAACCGCGCCGGCGTCTCGCCAATCAGTTCACCATCGGCATCGATGGCGCACGGCGTCGCGGCTACAACATCGAACTCGCACGCTCGCGCAGTGTGAACGGTACGGTGCCGTCCGTGAGTTCCGCGCTTGATTGCGGGGCCGAGCGCAAGCAACCGCCACCAATGCTGCACTTCGATGGCATAGAGGTCGAGTGCGTGATCATCGATCGCGGCGTCGTCGGCAACTTGCAGCGCGGTTCCATAGTAACGTCCATTGCCCACGACGACCTGCACCGTGCGCGTGTCGAGCGTGCCGCCCGGCCAGCGAATCGTCACCCGCACGGGCTTTGCACGCCTCACGACGCGGGCCGCACACACGATGTACGCGAGCCGACCCCACCTCGCCTTGATGTCCGACGTCAACTCCTCGGTAATCGCGACACTCAGACCGAAACTGGCGGTCGTGAGGAAGCAACGACCGTTTACTTCACCAACATCGATGACTCGGCGAAAGTCGCCAGCCGCGATGTCCAGTGCGTTGCCGATCTCCTCAGGAATGCCAAGCGTGCGTGCAACGTTGTTGGCTGTTCCCAGTGGCACGATTCCGAGCGGCAGGCCTGTGTCGACGAGAGCCTGGGTCGCCGCGCTCAGCGTGCCGTCGCCGCCGCCAATGATCACTCGGCTGACATCCGGCGCGTGCTGTCGGATGAGATCTCCGACGCGGGCCGGGTCGTCGAGCGGAGCGTACATGACGTCGAGTCCACGAGCGCGCAGCGCTTCTGCCAAATCGACGGATTCGTCGTCGACCTGGCGGGCACCGGGATTGAAAAGCAGCAGCGCGCGATTCGACATGTCGACACCATACACCGCAGTGCTGGTCGGAGGTACAATGTCGCGAGTGCGCTCGTGCTTGCCAGACAGCGCGCACCGCCGACGGGTCCGCTGTCTGCAGGCTACGGCTCGACTTCGAATTCCTGATCGGCCAGTGCTGCCTGCGCCGCAGACGCCTCGTCTGCTGCGACGAATAGACGGATGGGGTTCGCCGACATGATGTGTGCCCCCAGACCACCGGCATCATCGCCAACGAGAATGCAGCGAATCCCAGCTGCGTCGAGCACTGCCCGGTCAATGTCGCCCTCGTGGCGAAACCGGTACGCGCGCAACAAGACCGTTTGCATGATACCCCCGGATTGAGCGTCAACGCGGACTGGACCACTCGCTGGAAAACGACGCACGCCATCCGCAATGCTATAGACAATACGATACGGCGGTTGAATAAGTTCTGGCAACAACGGATCGTTGCGCTCTCGCTGGCGATCGCCTGTGATCGGGTTCTCGGTGCCGACACTCTGCCATCATTCAAGATGTTCCCGCACCTGACCCAACGTGACGACGCGTCGCCGCTTCGGCGCGTTCTCACCTGGCTGTACCTCTTCAACGGCGTGCTTGGATTCGCGCTGTTGGTGTGGTTTGTCGCGGATGCACTGTGGTCAGCCAATACCGCACGCGGGAGACCGCTCGGATACGCACTCGTCCTGAGCGCGCTCGCGCTCTGGTCGCTGAGCAACCTGTGGATTGGTTGGCGACTGAAACAAGGCTCACGGCGCGGCGTCCTTGCCGGCGTGGTGCTGAATGTGGGCAGCTCTCTCGCTACGCTGCCGGCGCCGTCGGAAGCACCGGTGGCGGTGGGCGTGAGTCTGTTGATGACGCTCGGGTTGGTGCTGGTATGGCGCGAGCTTGGGACCGCGCCGGCTACGCGCAGCTTGACTCGCGTTGACGGTTTCCCAAAGCCGCCCAGACGCTAAGCACCGAGCGACCTGGCTCAGCGGCGAGCCAGCGCGACACGCCACGGCTCGTGATTGCACCGGCGCCGCTCAGTGATTTGCTCCATCATGCGCGACGCGCACGGTTTGTGGTGAGCGAAGCACGCGCCGCACAACCGAGCCGACCGTCAGCCGTGCACTTCGTGATTGCTCGTTGATCACATCGTGGTTCTTGCCCTCGCGGCAGAGGCTGGCGAGTCGGTCGGCGATTTTCCTGGTGGTCATGGCATCCTCGCTGGAATGGGTTGCCGGGTGACGCCAAGCCAAGCATGTCGCG
>JBBQNT010000364.1:0-3440 GCA_038330215.1 Gemmatimonadales bacterium | reverse complement strand
GATGAGCGGCGCCGGAGTGGCACGGTCAACCGCACTGGGCGGTGCGATCACGCGAGCGGGTACGCGACGATTGGCGCTCACCACAAACTCGCGCCACCAATCACCGGAGCGATTGGCGTACGGGTTTCGGCCCTGGCGCAGCGCACTCACTTCACGATCGACCGCTGGCGCGTGCGTGCGGGGCTGAATCAGCAACTCGATGCTGCGCGTTCGCGACGCGACATCGGTGAGCAATCCGGCGCGCGCCACCGCTGACGTGTGCGCCTGTTGCAGCGCGCCGCTGGAATCGACCTGCGCGAGCGCCGCGAGCAGCTCACCTCGCACCACACTCGGAGCGCGTCCGTCAATAAGGCGCGCGCTGCCAACGGGCGGCGGTGTGGGTGCGTCAGCCGGACTCGCGCCCAGCGCTTTCGCGAGTGAGTCGAGACCTGAAACGGCGGCGGCGAACTGGCCGCCGAAGAACTGAAATGTCGTGCGATCAAAGGCACGGTTTACGGATGCGCGCTGGTCGTCGGTGAGCGGGCGCGATGAGACGAGCCTGTCAACCAGCAGATACGATTGCGCGAGTGCGGCGCGCAGCGTGTCGCCAGCGGCGGCCTGCGCGGGGAGTGGTCGTACGGCGAGTACGATGAGGAGCGCGAGGGCGAGTGGTCTGAGCATCATTGCAATCTACCCCACATTTGCTCGAGGGCAGCGACGTTCCGCATCAACCATGAAGAACACGAGTCAGTTGCACAAAATCCTCGTCGGCGTGCTCAAGCTCGGCGCGGTGATGAATGGCGCAGGCGTAAATAAGCACGTCAGTCGCCGGTACTGTAACACCGGCCGCTCGACACCGGCGGGCAAACTCAAACGCCGTATCCCAGACGTCGGGAGTAGTAGGGAGTTCTGGCACGAGTCGTTCAAACTCGCGCAACACCTTTTTCACCCTCTCGCCCTGCGCGCCGTTCCAAAGCTCCAGGCGCACCATCGCGCACCAACGCGCCGTGCCCCCCTCAAGAGCCGCCGAGGCGCGATCGCGCGCCTGCGCGTCGCCATCCCTGCGCAGGAAGTGGATTCAGGACGACGTATCAACCAGCACCGACCGTTCGCCGAACTTACTCGCCTCGGCGCGCACGCTGTAGCTCGTCGGCGGTCATGATATCCGTATAGCTTCCCGCACGCTTCGTCAACTCGGCCATGCGTCGACGCCGGTTGAACTCGGCGATTGCGGTCACGATCGCCTCGCGCTTGGTCCGCGCTCGCGTAAATCGCATGGCATCCGCCAGTTCGTCGTCAGGAATATCGACGGTAGTCTTCATGATTCCAGATTCACGGATTCTCGCCTCCTTGTCAAGGACAATTGGAATCCACTCGGCAAGTCTCCTTTGTTACGGCGTTGCTTTCGCACGTGAAAGCAGGTTCACGCTACGGCGCCAGCGAGACCAGAAAGAACAGGAACCCCAGGAATGCGGCCACACCGAATGCGAACGCCGCCGAGGCTGCGCGCAGCGGATGTTTGCGGAAACGCGGCACAAGCAAGACCACGCAGGCGAGCGCGAGGCCAATGGCCGCTGCGCCACCGAGATTGCGCAACAGGCCAAGCGCCCATTCGCCGAGCGGCACCACGTTGCTCGGCGCGCCCGCTCGTTGCGCGATCTGCCATCCCATGTACTCGATGACACCGGAGGCAAGCGCGCCAACGGACACGGTATGCCTGACCAGTCGGGCTGCGTCAGGAAGATCGGATCGCCAGGCAGCGCTGCGATCGGCGTCTGGTGACGCGTTCTGATGGAGGGGCACCACTCCGTGTGCGTCAGCGGCGAGGTTGGACCACGAGGCACGTGCGTCTCGTTTGCGCGTAACGTCAGAGGCCGGGTCGAGTGGCGTGTGCATGCTTCAACGTACGTGTTGGGTGCTGGACAGGATTCGGGGGGCGGCTGGTACTGCCTCCCGCGGGAACCGATCCGATCAGCGCACGGTGAGTGTTCGTCGCATTACGCCGAACGTGGCAATGTCCGGCGACGCGGCGATGATTTCGAGCGTGTACTGGCCCGCCGGCACCGCCGGCAGCTCGGCGGCGTATTCACTGGCAACCCCGGCGTACGGAAGTAGCACGTCGTGCAGTACGAGGCCGTCCCGAATGAGACGGGCTCGCACATCATTCACCTTCCAGAGTGCGTCGGGACCGGTGGGACAGGAGCACAGCATGCGGACGCGCGCGCGCACGGTGGGTCGCGCATTTGCAGAGACCACGAGCGCGGAATCCGGTGACAGCAGATCGATGATGTAACCGTGCATCTCGAGCACTAGGCCGTCGCCGGTGAGATGACGTCCCGGTACGAGCGTGAGACGCTTGCTGGCGCGTGCCATCTGGTCGGGGTAGCCGAGCGGTCCCTCCGCGGTGATCTCAACGAGCGTGGCTGCGGTGAGCGGGATGGTGGTTTGGAAGCGTGCACCGTCGCTGGTGGTGAAGAGGCGGTCTCCGCGGGCGCGTGGAGTTTCCATGAGGCGCTTCGTATCGCCCGTTGCGCCTTCGTGGAGACCGGTGGCGAGCACGCGGTCGGTGCCGACCTCGCGAACGGTGATACGCACACCACCCACGGCGGAGCCGATCAGCTTGGCGTCGTACGTGGTGACATGCACGATCAGCTGCGTGGGCACGACGGTGGTGGCCGAGACGGGCGCGGAGCTGACGCGGGAGCTGGCGCAGCCGGCCAGCAGGGCGAGCGATGAGATGGTGAGCAGGTTTCGCATGCTCAAAGAGACGTCATGCGGGCCGCGACGTCAATCGGAGGACGTGCTTGCAGTCGGACGGAGGTTTGCTTGCGACTCAGGACGTCTGCCCGTCCGGCGCTGCCACTCTCTCACTGTCGCGTGGCAAACCGAGTGTAGGAAACCGGATTTCCGGACCCCATCCAACGAATGCCTTGTACACGAGATCGCTTGTCGACGGAACGCGATATACATCACGCAAGGTGTTCGTGAGCATGCGCGCCATGGCGAGCGTTGACGCATTGGGCGCCCAGCGCGCATGGAAGTTCGGGCTGCCGGTATGCGGTGCGTTGGCGTCAGCGTTGGCGACCACGAGCTCCGGGGGCAAGGTATTCGCCCGCTGCCATCCCATCGCCTCGAGTTGCTCGTACTGCTCCACGGTGAGCACCGCTGAAGGCGGCTCGATGTACATGTTGCTTGCCGCTTCCGCGTGCCATCCCGCTGGCCCGGCACCCGCGACCTGTACGTAGTGATTGATATCGCGGCGCGAGATGATGAGGAAGTCGCCGTCGTTGATGTCGGTGAGAACGTCGGCGAGGCGGTGGGTGAGGGTGGGCCAGCTCGAGCGGGGCGGACTCGGCGACATCTCGGGCTCCTGTGGGCGGAGAGTGATGAGTGACCGTGGTGATGGCGCGTGCGGCGGCGGCGGCGACACCTGTAGTATGCCACAGGGGTCTGACAATCAA
>JBBQNT010000363.1:0-3481 GCA_038330215.1 Gemmatimonadales bacterium | reverse complement strand
CACGGCCACGGGCGCGGGATATCGATCGTACGCGGCCATCGCCGGAATCATGTTGCGCAGTTGCGGGATGTACGGTGAGTCTGGATTGGCGGCGATCGTTCGCTCGAGCTGCGCGGTGGTGGTGCGTCCGATCTCCGAGCGAAAGTTGCCCGGCTCCACAAGACTGACGCCCACGCCAAAGCGTGCCAACTCCGCCGCCAGCGCATCGCCATATGCTTCGACGGCATGCTTGCTCATGCTGTAGCCGCCAAGCATCGCGCCCGACAGCACGCCGGAGATCGAACTGATCATCACCACGCGTCCACGAGATTCGATGATCAGCGGCGCGAACGACTTGGTCACGCGGAACGGGCCGAGCACATTCACGTCGAGCAGTGTGGACATGTCGCGATCGGCCATTTCGATGAGCGGCGCCAGCGCGGCGATGCCGGCATTGTTCACAACTGCGAACAGACCGCGACCGCTCCGGCGGACGAGCGCGGACGCAGAGTCGATCTCGGCCTGTACGGTGACGTCGAGCCGTATGCCCTGCACGTTGGGAATGCCACTCAGCTCGGCGATGTCGCTGGCGCTGCGGGCGCCACCGTACACGAAGTAGCCACGCGCAGCGAGGTGCTCGGTGATGGCGCGTCCAATGCCACTGCTGGCGCCAGTGACGAGCACGGCCCGTGCCTGGCCGGGCGCGGCTTGCGCATGAAGCGTCAATGTTGAAGCAGTAAACGCGACCAGCATGAGCGCGAGCAGAGTGGAGAGATCGTGTCTGCGCGTGGACATCGCGAAGCGAGCTTTTCGGACGAACAGACGAACCATGCGTCGGGGAGCGTTCGACATGCGGGGTCTCGGTCGAGTGGTGAACAACAGGCTACATTGGTGCGCATGACATGCGGCAATCCGACGGTGCTGAGCCTGAGCTAAAGGTGGCGCTTGCAACCACCGACCGCGAGTTCTCGCGGGCCGACCTGCACGGCGTCGTCTTCGATATGGATGGCCTGTTGCTCGACACGGAGCGACTCTCCCGAGGCGCGTGGCTCGCGGGCGCCCGGGACCTGGGTGTCGAACTGCCGATCGCGGCGCTGACCAGCATCATTGGTCGCCGCCGCCCGGAAGTCGAGGCGGAGTTTCTCTCGGCGCTCGGCGCAGCGTTCCCGGTGGGAGAGCTTTATGCGCGGCACGCCGAGCACTATGAATCCGCACTGGCGGGCATGACGCCGCAGCAGCTGCGGAAACCGGGCGTGCTGCCATTGCTCGACTGGTTGGAACGCGCCGCGATTCCCTGCGCGATCGCTACGTCAACGCTGCAAGCCGGCGCTGCAGCGAAGCTCGCCCTTGCTGGGCTTGCGCATCGGTTTCCGATTGTAGTCACCGGTGAGCAAGTCACGCGCTCCAAGCCGGCGCCGGACATCTTTCTCGAAGCAGCGAATCGACTCGGCGTCGCGGCGCCTCTATGCATCGCGTTCGAGGACAGCGACCTCGGACTCGAGGCCGCGATGGCGGCGGGCATGCGTGCCATCGCTGTGCCCGATCTGAAGCCGCTGCCCGAGTCCGTGACTCGGCGCGTGTTCGCGGTGCTCCATTCGCTGGAGTTGGCGATCCCGCTGCTGGAGCGCGTACGTGCGTCACCGACCGGCCACCGCGCGAGGTGACACGACTCGGATACATACATGAAAGTGCAGCAAGTGCGAGGGTCGCCGGCGCGTGCCTTTCGCACGACCGCAGGGCAGCATAGCATACATGGGTTCTCCTCCAGACTGCATTCCACCTTGCTGACGGATCATGTGTCACATGAGCAAGCACGAGAAGATCAACTACGTCGAGTTTTCGTCGAACGACCTGCCGGCGACCAAGGCGTTCTTCGCATCGGCGTTCGGCTGGGAGTTCGTGGACTACGGGCCCGACTATGCGTCGTTCTCGGATCAGGGACTCGACGGGGGATTCTTCACCGGTGACCTGTCCGCGTCCACGACCAGTGGCAGCGCGCTGGTCATCCTGTACAGCGAGCGCCTGGAGGAGACGCTTGCGAACGTCGAGGGCGCGGGCGGCCGCATTCTCAAGCCGATCTTCTCGTTTCCCGGCGGACGGCGCTTTCATTTCGCCGAGCCCGGCGGGAACGAGCTGGCGGTGTGGGGTGACGCCATTCCCGATGCAGCGAACTGAGCGATGAAGACGCAGTGCTACACCACCACCAGCCTCGACGGCTTCATCGCCACCGAGGATGATTCGCTCGACTGGCTCTTCCAGCTTGGTGATGTGAACGAGACGAGCTACCCGACGTGGCGCCGACATTCGCTTCGTCTCAGGCGACGTGCGACCGGTGCACGGCTCCGTCTCGTATTGGCGACGCAGATTGGTACAGGATTTGTGGAGCTGCGCTACGACGTGCCCCGTAGCGCAACGGAGCACGAGTAGCGCAGCGACCGGCAGCGTGACTCTGCGGCGAAATCCCCGGCTCAGTGCACCCCACGGCGAATAGCGACGGCGCCAAGCAACGCCATTGCGAGCATTGTGAGCAGCAGCGCCGAGGGTTCCGGCACCTCCCTGATGAAGCCGCGAATCTCGCCGCCTGCGAAAACCTTCGAGTGAATGTTGAGATACGCGCGGTCGTTACCAAACGCCGTCGTCAACGCGGCCTGCGCGTCGCCGAGAATGCCACCAGCGAAGTTGTCCACGAACGTGGCGGTAAACGTCGTGGGCTGGGTCAGATCGAACATCCGGTTGTAGCTGCCCGATTGCACTCCGTCCGGGAACTCCGTCAGGGTGCCCGGCGTCACCGCGACACCTACAACTCCCGTATTCGGCAACGCCGTGCAGCAGTGTATGTGCGCAACAGTGGTCGTGCCGGTCAGCCCGCTCCAGTCCGCGTTGATGGACAGCGTTGAACCGCTGAGCGAGAAGAAGGCAAAACCGGATCCGGTAGCGCCGGGCGCCTCGGGCGCCAGCTTGGCATACCATTTCTGGGCAGAGGCGGTGCTCGCCGTGGTCAGGCTGGCGGCGGTGGCCGCAATCACTGCGGCAAGCCGGAATGCACGTGTTGCTGATCGCATAGGAAACCTCTCTGAAATGAAGAACTGCCTTCGGTCGCACACGACGAAGGCACGCGTCGGATGCATACAGTGCGGCGTCGCAATCGATTCCGCCATACGCCTTTGGTGGAATCCGGAAACGCGCATGCGAGCTCAGCCGTTCTTCTTCACTTCCTTGGCCCACGAATCACGCAGGCTCACGATCCGGTTGAATACCAGTCGCTCCGGCGTGCTGTCTTCCGGCTCGCTCATGAAGTAGCCGGTACGCTCGAACTGGTAGCGCGTGCCAACGGGATCGTTGGCGACTGTCGGCTCGATCTTGGCGTACGGAATCACGGTGAGCGACGCCGGATTGAGCGTGGAGAGAAAGTCCTCACCGTCCGGCACGTCATCCGGGTCGGGCTGGGTGAAGAGTCGGTCGTACAGTCGCACCTCGCATTCGAGCGCGTGCTGCGCCGACA
>JBBQNT010000362.1:0-3484 GCA_038330215.1 Gemmatimonadales bacterium | reverse complement strand
CATCGGCAGCATCACCCTCAAAAGCCCACGCCGCCAACCGGTGTGGTTTCGAACGAATGCTCGAAGCCAGCGATGATCGGACGCGCGGCGGCGATCGCCTGCTTCACCTGCGGCAGCGCCAGCGAGTCCTTGTGATGCTGCGCTGTGTCCCACACCTCGGTGACCCACACGGCATTGGGGTCAGCGGGATCGGTGGCCACCACGTAGCTGCGGCAACCGGGCATGTCGCGCGTGCCTGCGAGCAGGTGCGTCACCAGCGAGTCGCGGTGACCGGGTACACACGTGATCTTTCCGATGAGTCCGTACATGCAGCACTCCCCTGTTGTTTGCTGAGTTCACGATGCCGCCGCCGCCGATGTCCGCAACGAACGCGCCCCTCACGGTCGGTGAACCCGTGCACGAGGCGGTTGATCGAATCTATCGCAATGAATCGCGGCGCATTCTCGCCACGCTCATTCGCGCGCTCGGCGATTTCGACCGCGCCGAAGAAGCGATGCACGACGCGTTCCGTGTGGCGCTCGAACAGTGGCCTCGTGACGGCATCCCGTCGAACCCGCGCGCGTGGCTGGTGTCGGCCGGCCGATTCAAGGCGATCGATCGCCTACGACGGGATTCGCGCTTCGACACGCTCGACCACGCCTCCAGCGCGCAGCAGTCCACGCCCGCGGACATGGAGTCGTGGGACGACGAGCGCGTCGAAGACGACCGGCTGCGCCTCATCTTCACCTGCTGTCATCCCGCGATTGCGCCCGAGGCGCAGGTCGCGCTCACGCTTCGCGAAGTGTGCGGTCTCACCACTGAGGAAATCGCGCGTGCGTTCCTGACATCGGCGCCCACGCTCGCGCAACGCATAGTGCGAGCAAAGGCCAAGATCCGGGACGCGGGCATTCCGTACCAGGTGCCGACGCCCGCCGAGTTGCCGGAGCGTCTCGACGGTGTGCTGCGAGTGATCTACCTCGTGTTCAACGAGGGCTACTCGGCGTCGTTCGGCGAGCAGGTCACGCGAGAGCCGCTCTCGCGAGAAGCCATCCGCCTGGGACGACTGCTGGTGGAGCTGCTACCGGAACCGGATGCGTGCGGGTTGCTCGCGCTCATGCTGCTTCAGGAATCGCGTCGCGATGCGCGCAGCTCGCCAGACGGAGAGCTCGTCGTGCTCGAGGACCAGGACCGTTCGCTGTGGAACCGTGCGTTCATCAACGAGGGTCTCGCACTAAGGCGGCGCGCGTTCGAATCGCAGGAGGTGGGCGTCTACTCGGTGCAGGCCGCAATCGCCGCAGTGCACGCGGAGTCGGCGAGCGTGGAGCAAACGGACTGGGCGGCGATTGTTCGCTTGTACGATGCGCTGCTGGCTGCCCAGCCCTCGCCGGTGGTGGCGCTCAACCGGGCAGTCGCGATCGCGATGCGGGATGGTCCCGAGCAGGGGCTGCAGATCATCGACGCGTTGATGGTGCGCGGCGCGCTGGCCGACTTCCACCTCGCCCATGCTGCTCGCGCGGAGCTTAACCTGCGGCTGGGCCGGTTCGACGATGCCCGTCGCGCGTTCGGCGCCGCGCTGCAGCGCGTGCAGCAGGGGCCCGAGCGCCGTCACCTGGAACGACGGCTTGCTTCGATGCCTGCCGGCCGTTGAGCGCCGCTCGCATCGCGCGACCGACCGGTTGTTGGAGCCCGCCGGCAACGCGCGACGAACCGCCCTCCCGCGCTGTCGAAACCCCACGATCCTGTTCGACCACCTGGTGAGCGCAGTTGCCCACCCCCGTTCCGGAGCTGGTGATGAAATACGTATGTCTCGTGTACTGCGAAGAGGAGAAGCTACATTCATTGCCGGAGAGCCCGCCGGATAGCGAATGCATGGCGTTTTCAGTCGGCCTCGCCGAGGCCGGCCACATGCTCGGCGGACAGGCGCTCGAGCCGGTTGCGTCGGCGACCACGGTGCGCGTGCGACAGGGCAAGCTCTCGGTCACCGACGGTCCCTTTGCCGAGACGAAGGAAGCGCTAGCTGGCTTCTATCTCATCGAGGCGCGCGACCTCAATGAGGCCATACAGATTGCCGGCCGCATTCCGCCGTCGCGCGTGGGCAGCATCGAAGTGCGTCCGGTGCGCGAGCTGCAACCGTGACGGAAGCCCTCATCCGCGAGTGAACGGAGCGATCATGAGCACTATGGTATTGATCAACCTGCCCGTGAAGAATCTCGGGAAGTCGAAGGTGTTCTACACGGGCCTTGGGTGCAGCATCAATCCGCAGTTCACCGACGACGCTGGCGATAGATCACCGCTTCATGAACTCGCAATCGTTCCACGATCCCGATGGCCACATCTGGGAAGTCATGTGGATGGACGAAGCGGCGCTCCAGCAGGCGTGACCTGCGGGAGGGAAATACGAACGGGGCGACGCCTGGATGCGCCGCCCCGTTCGTTTTCACTTGTCGTGTTAACTGATCGTGTTAACTGATCGTGCTAGCGGATCGTACTTCCGGTGTGTCGCGAGGCATCGCGTCGAGCGCGATACGCAGTTGCTCGAGACAGCGCGCGGCGAGTTCGGGCGACGCGTAGCCTTCGCGGGTAAGATCGACGGGATGCCAGTGCCAAGAGGCTTCGCTCGTGGCGCTTGGCACCAGCGTCTCTTCCCACACCTGCACCGGCACTGGCGGCACATGGCGCGCGCTCAGCCGCTCGGGCAAGTGATCACCGCGCGGGGCGATGATGCCACGCCACACGATGGCCAGCAGCTCGCCGGCGGCCGGTGAGTCACTGCCGTTCCGGAGCCACGCCACGGTGAGCGCGACCGGACCAAGCTGCACGATGCAGCGATCCGGCGCCTTGCGCACGGTGGGCACGTCGAGCTCATGCTCCTTCGCGAACACCTTGGCGGCACCGATGAGCTCGTCAGAGAGGCGCGAGAACTCGCGCGTGCAGACGGCGAGCGCACGGTGGGAGGAGAGAAAAGCGTGCCGCGACATGGGATCGCGGATGTCGGCGACGGGCTGTTCAGGTGCGTTCTGAATCACGGCAGTTCCCCAGATGAACGTGGTACGCAAATGCGCCGTGTGGCGGACAGAGGTCCGATCACACGGCGCATCGCAAACTCACTCACGCACCGCCGAGGCGGCGCGTGGGCGAGGTCGAGACGGCGCTAATGGGTTAGCGACCCGAGCGCGAGACATTCTCAGCGGCCGGACCCTTCTGGCCCTGGACGATGTCGAACTCTACCGTCTCGCCTTCGGTGAGCGACTTGAAGCCTTCGCTCTGAATAGCCGAGTGGTGGACGAAGCAATCCTTCTGTCCGTCAGCGGGGGTAATGAAGCCAAAACCCTTCGCATCGTTGAACCACTTGACTGTGCCGGTCGTACGCATTGCAATACTCCTGAGATACTGTGATGTGCTGCTGATAGTCGGAGCTCGGCCTTTTGGACCTGATGCAAAACGAAACCGACCAACACCTGCTCGTGATCACCCTCACGACGGTCGTCACCACTCGGTGACTGCG
>JBBQNT010000361.1:0-3504 GCA_038330215.1 Gemmatimonadales bacterium | reverse complement strand
GCGCACGCGAACACGTGGCGCCATGATGTTGGTGGCGTCGTCCACGTGATCGAGTCCGAGCAGGTGTCCGATTTCATGCAGCGCGATGGCGCGCATCTGATCCACGTTCACGGAGCCGCCGAGCGGATGCGTGATCGCAAGCTCGATGTCGCCGCCCACCAGCCACCACGTGCTGTCGCGGCTCCAGATCGTGCGGCCGCTGATACCCGTTGCGAACTGCGAGACGAAGCTCACGTGCACATCGGCGCTCGCTGAGTCCCGCACGTAGGTGAAGCGTACGGGAATA
The DNA here is from genome assembly GCA_038330215.1 of Gemmatimonadales bacterium. GTDB lineage: Bacteria > Gemmatimonadota > Gemmatimonadetes > Gemmatimonadales > Gemmatimonadaceae > JAABRT01. The sequence goes on along the minus strand of JBBQNT010000361.1, from coordinate 3,218 downwards.
CCGCTCTGGCTCCATTCGTCGAACGCATCGCGCACGATCGAGGAAAAGCTCGCGTCCCACCCGTCGAGCGCGCCGCCATCGCCCACCCACACTCGCAGCGGCGTGGTGCGTCGGTCGGGCCAGCGCGTGACGACAGAATCACGTGCGCGCAGCAGTGCGCCGATGTACGTGCCTGTCTCACCCATTGCGAGACGGCGTCGCATCTCTGAGGCGGGCCAGGCGGCGTCGCGCGGCACGTCGACGACATATTCCGTGCCGGACGCCAGGCGACCCTGCGACCGACCGGATGCCATGATGCGCCGCAGGCGCCCGGTGAGGCTGTCCGGGCTGCCGTCTCCAGGTGTAACGGTGTCCGTCTCGCCGACTTGCGAGTCCTGTTGCGACGCAGTGGCCAGTGTGCCCGATGCGGTCGCGTCAAGCTCGCCGTCGTGTGTGGCGGACAACGTCGCGGACTGGGTCGCCACGAAGGCGGCCAATGCAATGACGACGGTCGCGAGCAGAGTCTCGGTGACGCGCATGCGAGTAGGACGAACGTCGCGCGCGCAGGGCACCGGCGCGGGCACGACTGTCACAGCCCCGGCTATTTGGGCGTCACGATCTTGAGGCCCACGATGCCGATGAGAATCAGCGATATGCACACCAGGCGCGCCGCGGTGGCCGGTTCGCGAAAGAGCACGATGCCGAGCGTCGCCGTGCCAATCGTGCCGATTCCGGTCCACACCGCGTACGCGGTGCCCAGCGGCAGCGTGCGCAGCGACAGGCCGAGCAACAGCATGCTCGCGATCAGCGCGGCCGCGGTGCCGACGCTCGGCCACAGCCGCGTGAAGCCTTCGGAATACTTGAGGCCGACCGCCCATGCGATCTCGAAAATGCCCGCACAGAAGAGCACAAACCACGCCATCGTCGCTCCGTTGAACGGGGCCGTCCCCGGTGAGGTCAGGCGCGTCGGGTCGTCCCGATCGCCGAGAATGCGTGCTTACGCGTCGCGATCGCGGTTGACGGGCGCGTCGCTGTTCCCGAACTGTACCGCCGGACGCGCTCGTGTGTCCACGCGCAGGTCGAAGATGTCCGGGCGTGCATAATGTCCGGTCACATCGAAGTCGAAGCTGGCGCGCGGGATGTCATCGAGCGTCAGGTCGGCGACGAGCACGGTCTCGCGGTCGTACACGGGCCCCGCGATGATCTCACCGAGTGGATGCACGATGCAGCTGCCGCCGCGCGTGAGGATGGTATCGGCGTCCATGAGCGTCTCGAGCGGGTAGTCGTCGGGATAGTCGGAGCGCCTTGCGAACTGGTTGGCCGACAGTACGAAACAACGTCCTTCGAGTGCAATGTGACGCACCGTGGCAATCCATGACTCGCGGCTGTCTGCTGTTGGCGCGAGATAGAGTTCGACGCCCTGTGCATAGAGACTCATGCGATACATCGGCATGTAGTTTTCCCAGCAGATCGCGGCGCCAAGCACCCCGATATCCGTTTGCACCGCACGCATGGTGCTGCCGTCGCCCTGTCCCCACACAATGCGCTCGGCAGCGGTGGGCATGAGCTTGCGATGTTTGTCGAGCAGCGTGCCGTCGGGTGCGAAGAACAGCACCGTGCAATACAGCGTGCCACCGTCGCGTTCGATAACGCCGATGACGAGATGCACCGAGTACTTGCGCGCGATATCGCCAAGCGCGGATGTATCGGGACCAGGAACGGAGATGCTCGACGCGTGGTAGCGACGGTACCACTCACGTCCTTCCGCGGTGCGACTGCCGATGACCGTGCCGAATGTGATTCCGCGGGGGTACGCACTCACGAACGCTTCAGGAAAGAGCACGAGCTGCGCGCCCTGCCCGGCGGCATGGCGCGTGTGTTCGCGCACACGATCGAGTGTGGCCGCGAGATCGAACGCGGCGGGTGCGGCCTGCACCACGGCCACGCGCACGGAGCTGGGTGAAGTCATCCAGACAATCTCGCGACCGCGGAGATGTCGCTCAAGACGCAGCGGTTCAGCGGGCCTGCGGTCAGGTGTCGACGCCGAGTCGACGCGTCCTTCTCACTCAGGCGGCAGCTGGTGCCATGCGGTCGCCCAGTACCAACTCGTCGTCTTCGACTTCGCCCGGCGGGATTTTTTCGATGGTGAAGCCGGTGAAGCCGTAGATCAGCGAGATGAGCGGATTGATCAGGTTGAAGAATGCGAACGGCGCGTAGGTGAGCGTGGCCACGCCGAGCGTGCCGGCCATGAACGCGCCGCAGGTGTTCCACGGCACGAGCGGCGACGTGAGAGTGCCGCCGTCCTCGAGCGCGCGAGAGAGGTTCTTGGCGCGTAGGCCGCGACGTTTGAACTCGGCGCGAAACATGCGCCCCGGCAGCACGATGGCGATGTACTGATCAGACGCAATCACGTTCATGCCGATGGCCGTGCCGATCGTCGCCGCAATCAGGCTGCCGGTACCACGCACTGAGCCGAGGATGGCCGCGGCGATGCGCTGCAACATGCCGGTGGTTTCCATGACGGCGCCGAAGGTCATGGCCGAGAGAATGAGCCACACGGTATTGAGCATGCTCGACATGCCGCCTCGGCTGAGCAGTTCGTCGAGTGCTGCGTTGCCCGACTGGAGCGTGTAGCCGTCGAAGAGCGCCGTCCATGCGCCGCGCAGCAGTGCGAGCGGCCGCGTGAACTCTGTCTCACCCACGAAACGCAGCACCGCGTCCTGCTGAAAGATGACGGCGAACACACAGCCCGTGAGGGCGCCGATGAGCAGCGCGGGGAACGCAGGCACTTTGCGCACCACCAGGGCGATGACGACGACGGCCGGCAGCAGCATCACCCAGCCGATGTTGAACTGCTGGTCGAGCTGCGCCTGGATTGCGGCGATCTCCGGTGCGTCGCTGGCTCCGCCGAGATAGAAGCCGATGCCGGCATACAGCGAGATGGCGATCAGGATGCTCGGCGTGGTGGTCCACACCATGTGGCGGATATGCGTGAACAGGTCGGTGCCCGCCATGGCCGGCGCGAGATTTGTGGTATCGGAGAGCGGCGACATCTTGTCGCCGAAATACGCGCCCGATATGACAGCGCCGGCGGCGAGTCCGAGATTCAGGTTCTGGACCGTGGCAATGCCGATGAGTGCGACGCCGATAGTGCCCGCGGTGGTCCACGAGCTGCCAGTCGCGAGTGCGACCACGGCACAGATGACCACGGCTGCCGCGTAGAACCAGTCGGGGCTCAG
>JBBQNT010000360.1:0-3506 GCA_038330215.1 Gemmatimonadales bacterium | reverse complement strand
ATCACCTGTTCTATCAGTACAATCCCGATGGTGCCGATTGGGGCAACATCAGCTGGGGTCATGCCAGCTCGACCGATCTGGTGCTTTGGCGAGAAGAACCCGTCGCCATCAACCGCACTGACAGCACACTGATCTTTTCTGGCGGTGTGGTGATCGACAGCCTGGGCTCAAGTGGAGTGTGCCGCGGCCCGCGATGCCTTATCGCGATCTATACGGCTGCACATGTTGAGACCAAGGCGCAGTCGCAGTCGCTCGCGTTCAGTGAGGACGGTGGCGCAAGTTGGTCACAGTTCCCCGCTAATCCGGTCCTGGACATCGGTCTCACGGAATTTCGCGATCCGTATGTGTTCTGGCATGCACCAACTGAAGCGTGGGTGATGGTGGTCGCGCTGGCGACCGAGCATGTGGTTCAGATCTATCGGTCGTCGAACCTGCGGGAGTGGACGCTGGCGAGTGAGTTCGGCCCGCGCGGCGCGACCGGTGGGGTGTGGGAGTGTCCGGTGCTGCTTGAGTTGCCGGTGGAGAATGCGCCCGGTACGTCACGCTGGATGCTCAAAATCGATATGAATCCAGGACACATTGCCGGAGGGTCGGGAGCCCAGTATTTCGTGGGTGCTTTTGACGGACAGCGCTTCAACGCGCCTGTCGAGTTCCCGGCGCAGTGGGTGGACTTCGGTCCGGACTTCTACTGCGCACAGCCATGGACTCGCGGCACTCACGCCACCTGGATCGCCTGGATGAGTAACTGGCAGTATGCCGGTCAGACACCCACCGCGCCGTGGCGCGGCAGCATGACGATCCCGCGCACGCTGGCACTGCGCGAGGTCGGTGGCTCACCGCGGTTGGTGCAACGGACCGTTGCGTCGCTTGAGCGTTTTCGTGGTCGCAAGCAGCGTTTCACCTTTTCGCGTACACACATTCGCGATGTGACGCCGCTGAGCGGCTTCGCGTCCGGAGACGGCGATGCGTATGAGCTGCGTGTACACATCGAACCGGGTGATGCTCATGAGGTCGGCGTTCTGCTTCGCTACTCCGAGGCGCAGCACGTACTTGTCTCCTACGACGTGGATGCCGGCACCATCGCCATTGATCGCCGACCCGTGCCGACCCACGATTTCCATCCAGCGTTCAGGACACGGTACGCGGCGGCGTTGAAAAGCGCCGCACCGATTACGTTTCGCCTCATCGTGGACCGTTCTTCGGTAGAACTTTTCGCGGATGACGGCGCGACGGTTCTCACGAGCCTGATGTTTCCTCACGCCTCGAGCAACGGTCTGGCACTCTTCTCAAAGGGTGGCGCGGTGGATTCCGTGAGCGTGGAAGCGTGGCCGTTGCAGACGCCGCGTTAGGCGAGCGCAGCGCGCGGCAGTGGCGGATTACTCCACAATCTGACAGACGGACCGTCCCGTCGCGTCGTGCTGGGCAAGCGTGTGGTCCATTTGCGTCACGCCTCACCGAAGCATCTGATTGCGCCGGGCAGCGCGGCCGGCACTTTCGTCCAGGCCCTTCGTCATCTGGGGCCGGTGCGTGCCGCCGTCGTCGCACACATCGCCGCGCGTTGTCTGTCGGCGCGCGACAAGCAAATGCTCGCATCCACCGCGGTCCAGGCACCCGCCTGGATGCGCCCGACGCTCATCACAATCGCCAATGCAGCGTCAGGCGACATCGATGGACAATGTCGCGCTTCTTCCTGCCGCCGATCGGGCGGCTCTCTTTGGCGAGACCGGCGCTTCTCCGAAGCTATCGATCTGTCGTTCGATCGCGCCGACTTCGGCTACAGCGACGACCGTGATCCTCAGAAGGACGGAATCAGCCGGAAGAGCGCGGATCAACTCATCAAAGACCTGGTGAGCGACGTCGGGGTGCATATCGCCGTGAAGTTGCGGCCGGCGCTTCACGCTGCCATCGCTGAGCAACTCGGTGATCCGACCGATGGCGACTGGCCGCTGGAGATCGACGCCGCTGACGCGCAGAGCGTGAACTTCCGCTATCCGACCGCACTGCCCGACGCTGGATATGAGGGCATGGGCCTGTATCACACCGCGGGTGAAGCTCGAACTCGGCGCACGCGGCGATCCCTAGCCGACCGAGGAGAAGGTCATTCGCCGACTAAAAACAGCGCCGTCGATGCTTCGTCCGCAGCTGTGTTAATGAGCCAACGGGCTCGACTTCGTCAAGCCAGCCATGTCGTTGTTATATTGGGCTCTTAACGGCTGGCTCTTGCTGTCGGCGTGCGGCCATCTGCAGCGAGAGGAGCGAACCGATTTCTGCGCGGGTCCACGAAGCACAACACCCCATGGCCGTGTACTTCTTCAGAACGCGTTCGGCGAGCATCCGTAATCATTTGGTTCTGCTGGCGCTCGGCACGCTGCTGCCGGTGGTGCTGTTCGCCGCCGGACTGGCCGTGGTGCAAGCCCGGCAGGAGCGCCAGACCTTTGAGCGCGGCATGCACGACCGCGTTGTCGCGATCACGAGCGCCATCGACGCCGAGTTGCGATCCACGGTTGCCGCGCTGCGCACGCTGGCGGAGAGCCAAGTGCTCGTGGACGTCGAGCTGGAGCTTTTCCACGGCCTCGCCCTGCGGGTCAGGAGTTTGCACCCCGACTGGGCGACGGTGATTCTGGCCGACGCCGACGGCTTGCAGCTGGTAGATGCGACGCGCCCTTATGGCGCCGAGCTGCTGCCCATCGACGAGACCGCCAGCTTCGAGGCGGTGCTGCGCACGGTGCAGCCGGCCATCGGCAGCCTGTCGGGGGACCCGCGCGGTCTGCGACAGGCATTTCCGGTTCGCGTGCCGGTGCTGCGCGAAGGCCGGCTGGCCTACGTGCTCACCGCGGTGGTCGACCCAATAGCCATCTCGCGCATCCTGCGCGAACAGGGCATGCCCGACGACTGGGTCGTGTCGGTGGTCGACCGCCGACTCCGGCAGGTGGCCCGCCAGTACCAGGGAAAGGTGCAGGTCGGGGTGACGGTGGCGCCGGCGTTTCGCGCCGCCCTGACCTCCGGCGCGGCCCAAGGAGCCTACCGCGGCACCACGCTGGAAGACACGCCCTCCTACGTAACCTGGCGACACTCGGCGTTCAGCGGCTGGTCCGTTGGCATTGGCGTCCCTGCCAAGAGCGTCGAGGCCGGCGCCTGGCGCGCGCTCGTCTTCGGCTTGCTGGGTGTGGGCGTCTCTCTGGCACTGGCGCTGCTGCTCGCTCGGCGGCTCGCGCGTCGCATCAGCGAGCCCGTGGCACTGCTCGCGGCTCAGGCGCGCGCGATCCGGCGCGGCAACTACAGCTCGTCACTGCAGCAGACGCAGCCCGAGGCTCCGAGTCTGCCGCCCTCCGACAAGCAGCCCGCGCCGACTGACGGGGCACAGCGCGGCGACGACACGCCCGGCTCGACGAGCTTGACCATGCGGGAGCTGCGCGAGCTGCAGCACGCCCTCGATGATGCGGGACAAGCGATGCGTGCGCTCGTCCGAGCACGCTCGGAGGCTGAAGGTGCCAACCGTGCCAAGG
>JBBQNT010000359.1:0-3521 GCA_038330215.1 Gemmatimonadales bacterium | reverse complement strand
CGGCGGAACTTCTTCAGCATCTGGGGAGTGACGAGACCGACGGCAGTGAGCGCAAGAATCACGATGGGCAGCTCGAACGCCGCACCGAACGCGAGGCACATGCCGAACACGAAGCCGAAGTAGCGACGCACTTCGAGCATGGGCGTGAAGGCCTCGGTCTGGAATCCCACGAGAAACTTGAGCGTAACGGGAAGCACGAAGTAGAACGCGAGCGCAACGCCGCAGCCGAAGAGCACCGCACCGCCCGCCAGGACGGGAATCACCACCCGCTTCTCGTTCTGGTACAGCGCAGGCGCAAGGAACGCCCAGATCTGGTAGAAGATGACGGGCAACGCCATGAACAAGCCGAGTCCGAGCGACGCCGAGATGACGACGTTGAACGGATCGGTGGGACTCGTATACACGAGTTGCTGCGAGATCGTGTCCTGCAGCGGTCGCTGCATGTAGCTCAGCAGCCCGAGCGTCTCGGTGGAGAGCAGGCCGAACGCGATGGCAAAGCCGATGGCGAGCGCCAGCAGCACCTTGAACAGTCGCCAACGCAGTTCCTCGAGATGATCGAGGAACGGCATTTCTTCCTGCAAGGACTTCGGTGCATCGGAAGTCACGATTGTTGCGTCGACTGGGGCGTCCCGTTTCAGGGAATCGCCGCCAGCCGCTCCTTGGCGAGATTCGCGGCGTCGGACCGCGGATACCGCGAGATCACCTGCTCGAGCAGCGGCTTGGCTGCCGCCGCGTTGCCCTGCTCGATGAGCATGAGCGCGCGCTTGAACAGCGCCTGCGGCGCACGATCAGACTCCGGATATTTGCTCACCACCGCCGCGTAGGCCGTCTCGGCCGCGGGCCGCTTGCCTTCGGCAGCATACGTCTCCGCGATCCAGAACTGCGCCTCCGAGGCGATGTCGGCACCGGGATAGTTCAGCAGCAGGTCGCCGAAGGAAATACGCGCCGACTCGTAGCTGCCGCGACGGTTGTGATCGAGTCCGTCCTGATACAGCTGGTTGGGGCCGGGCAGACCTGGGTTTGGCACCACATTGCCGATAGCCGACGGCGTGGTCGTGCTGGCCGGCGGCAGCGCACCTGGAGGCAGCGTGATGATTCCGGAAAGACGCGCCGCCGACTCCATCTCCGCGCGCAGCGAGCGAATGTTGGACGCACTCTGACCAAGCAGTTCCTGTACTTGAATGAGCTGCTCGTTGATGCGCCGGAACTCGCCGCGACTGTCACCCTCAAATGCCAGTTGACGCGCCGAAAGACGCGCCAGCGAATCGGTGACGTTCTGGAGGATGCGCGCGGTTTCCGCGAGCGCCTGCGCCTGCGCCTGCGCACTGCGCTGCGCTTCGGTGCGCACCGTGTTGATGTCGCTCTGCAACACGCGCACATCACCGCGCGTGGCAAAACAGCCCGTGCTGCCGAACAGCAGCACGGGAATGCTCAGCCACATGGCGCCGCGTCGCTGACGCCCGAACACCGCGCCGATGATGCTCACGGCGCGCGCAGCTCGGCGCCGCCGGCGGTGATCACGAACTCGCCGCGGCGATTCTGGGCCCACGCTTCTTCGTTCGATCCCGACGCGGCGGGGCGCTCACGACCGAAGCTCATCGTCTCGATGCGCGAGGCGTCGATGCCACGATCAGCAAGGTACCGCTTGGCCTGGTCAGCGCGGCGGCGGCCGAGGGCAAGGTTGTACTGATCGCTGCCGCGTTCGTCGGTGTGTCCTTCAATGCGAATGCGCGCCTGCGGATTCGCGTTGAGCACGCGCAGCTTGTCGTCGAGCGTGGCACGCGCGTCGGACCGCAGCTCGTCGCTGTTGTACTCGAAGTAAATGGTCTGCAGCATCGTGGCGCGCGCAGCCTCGGTGGCGCGGCGAATCGAATCCGCGACCGCAGCGCGGTTGTCCACCGGAGCAACAACCGGCGGATTCACCGCCATGGGCGGCGTCTGCGGCTGCGGCTCGGGAACGACCGGGGCGGGCTTCTTCTTGCAGGCCGACACGGCCAGCGGGAGCGCGATCAGCAGTACGGCCAAACGATTCATTCGGGTCATCAGAGACGTCTCCTGTGAACGGAATCAGAGGTTAGTGTAGGAAAATCACGAAACAAGAACTTGGTACGTCGGCACTTCCACTACGGGGTGCTCGTGAGGCGCGGCGACCAGTCGGCGAATCGTGCGCGGCTGCCGCGCGTCAACTGCCGCATGCGACCGCTTTCGATGTCGACAACCCACAACTGCTCCGATCCGCCGCGAGTCGAGGCAAACGCCACATGGCGTCCGTCCGGTGCCCATGCGGGCGTCTGGTTGCGACCATCGCTGGTGAGTCGCGCCACCGCACGATCACGAAGATTGAGCGTGAGGATCTGCTGCGTACCACCCACTTCCGACGAAAACGCCACGAAGCGGCCGTCCGGCGACCACCGTGGGTCCGCGCGCACGTTCCGCTCGCCATACGCATCCGCCGACAGCACGGACACATTCGTTCCGTCAGCATCAGCAATATATATCTCATTGCGCCCGCTGCGGTCTGAACTGAACGTCAGCCGCCGACTGTCAGGGCTCCAGCTCGGCGCGAGATTGATGCTGCCGCGAGCCACTGAAATGCGCGTGGGGCGCCCTCCGTCGAATGGCATGACGAACAGATCCGTTTGCCCTGCGGTGGCTTCCACGCTGCGACTGAAGGCGACGGATCGACCGTCCGGCGAAATCGCGGGCGTCAGATCATTCGCGCCTTTCTCATTGGTAAGAGACCGCTGCGCGCCCGTGATGACATCGGTGACGTACAAGCGAATGCGGTCTTCGTCGAATGAGTGGTAGACCACGTACCGGCCGGATGGATGCCACTTTGGCGACAGACCGCGCGGCGTGACGGGTCGGGGGTTGGCACCATCGCTGTCCACCACCCACACCCGCTCGTCGCGCGTGAAGGCGATGCGCGTAGCGGCGATGCCCGGCTGCCCCGTGATCCACTGCTCGATCTGGTCCGAGATGCGGTGTACGCCCATGCGCCAGTTGTCGGTGTTCACCGAGGTCGGCAGGGGGAAGTCGTTCTGCTGGTACACCTTCCTGGAGGCCACATCGTGCAGCAGCACGCGCAACCAGCCCGACGGCAGCAGCTGTCCCTGCACCACGCCAGCCGCGCCCGCTGCGGCCGCCAGTGCATAGTTCAGCGGCTGACCGGGCGCCGGTGACGCAACTGACGGCACACGCTGGAACCGGTCGCTGAAATCGAGATCGCGCTCGATGATGGTCTTGATCGAGTCGCCGCCCGAACCACTGATTGGCAGCACCATGAGCGCGATCTTGCGGCCGGGCTCGTACTCGAGGCTCAGGCTCACGCCGGCCGGGCGGTCCTGCGCGAACGCAGGCGTGGCGAACGGCGACAGCACCGTAGCGATCACGGCGACGGCGACAGCAGCACGCACCGCAGCACGCACCGCAGCGCGCCGAACGAACGAATGAGGACGCGCGTGCATCACGCTAGCGCCCTCCTCTGGGAGTAAAGGTGAAATAGACCCGCAAAACATCAT
>JBBQNT010000358.1:0-3525 GCA_038330215.1 Gemmatimonadales bacterium | reverse complement strand
TCGCGTCGGGTGTGCGCGCGACCATCCACTGGCCGGGAGCGACTGTCGTGAGGACGGTTCCTAGGGGGAGCATGCTAGTGTACTATCGCAATTCCTTGCACTGGACCCGGAATGGTAGAAAAGCCCGATCCTCCGCCCTGGTTGTCTACGGTGAAGTAACCGTGCACCTCTGCGGGGCTGGACGCGCCAGTCGGGAATATGATACGCGTGATTCGAATAGCCGCGACGTAAACAACTCGCCACGCTGCACCTGTACCGCTCGAACCGTTCCACGAGTTGACGACAGGAATCTGGAGAGTGCGCGTACAGTTGGTCATCTGGTTCGTGCCGTCGCACAGATCACGCCACCGCTGCTGATTCGAGTTGTACCCACCGGTACCCGGCACGACATCCAGCCAGTCGCCGGTGTTGACGACAAGCCCCGTCTGGCATCCGTCGAGCGCGTTGTCGAGCGCGTTACGCACGTCCTGGTTGCTTCCGTTGCCGGTGCCGATATTGATGAGCGCAAACCAGCCCGGCGATAGCATATCACCGTCTCCATCCTGCGTGCCGGTAAGCTGGATTTCCGTATTGTTCGCCGCGAGCGTGGCGATATCGGCCTGAGTCAGGACATATGACGTATCCGTGTTGAGCGGATTCAGTGCACGCAACAGATTGCTATACGGAATCGCGATAGGTGCGAGGCAGGCAGAAGATACATACGAGCCCAGCGCGGCGACCGACGTCTCATGGAGATTTCTGTTCGTGACTCCGAACACGCGAGCGATCGACCAGTCTGCCAGGTATGTCGGCGCGGCGCGCACGGCATTCGCATTGCTCCACGTAGCGGGCACGCAGGGCATCGACCCGGTCCACGTACACGGTATGACGCTGTCGGCCGGCAACGTGGCCAACTGCGCTCCGTCGACCTTGTTGTTGGTCCGGAGGGCGACAGCACGCGTCTTGGCGTTCGCTTCCGTAGCGCCATTCTTGAGGTCCATCACGCCTGAAAGCGACGCAGCATCCGCGAGCACTTTCAGCTGCGCCTTGTATGTATACATGCGGCTGAAGTCGATGCCGAAGCCAGCGAACATCATGGCCACGGTCATCAGGATCGCTACAAATACCAAGGTTGAGCCTCGGCGCGACTTCCGGTTCGTCCTGCTGCCTGTACGCACGTTCTTGTTCTTCATCACGGCCTCCGATTGGTGGGGCGTTGCAACACCGTCATTCTACATTTGTGCAAACATGTCAAGGATCCGCATCATCGCGGGTCCGAGCAGTACAATAAAAATCGTGGGGAAAATGAAGATCGCGAGTGGCGGCAGCATGCGAGTGGACGCCGTCGCGGCGCGCTTCTCCGCTGCCATCTTTCGCTTGCGACGCAACTGCTCCGAGTACACGCGCAACACCGTCACAATCGACGTACCCCACTTCTCGCTCTGCACCATGTGCGACGCGAGTCCGCGAAGCTCGTCGACGCCCGTACGCAGGTACAACGACTGCATCGCCTGCTCCCGTGCCATGCCGGCCGAGATGCGACGTGCCATGCCAACCAGCTCGCCGGCCAGCATGGGATGTACGAGCTTGAGCTCACGCGCCACTCGCTGCACCGCCGCGTCGAGCGCGACGCCGGCCTCCACGCACACCACCAGCAAGTCGAGCGCATCGGGAATACCCTTGCGGATCACGTCCTGCCTGCGTGCGGTCAGTCGGTCGATCGCCGCGCTCGGGCCCAGCAGACCCACGGTTGCGGCCAGCACCATCGTCATTGTGAAATAGACAGCATCATCTCTGGGCGCGAGTGCCAGGCCGGCCATAGGAAACACAACCGCACTCACCACACGCACGAGTCCAAACACGGCCGGCGCAACGTCACCATCAAATCCCGCCTGCACCAACTGGCTGGTGCTTGTGGTGCCACCGCCAACCTGAGCGGGCACGCGAGCAGCGAGCCAATCTACGATGCGGCTGCCGATGCCACGTTGATTGTCGCGTAAGGCGCTTGGAATATCCAAACCACCAGTGGCGCGGCGCAGCACGGCGCGGCGCTGTCGCTCGCCCAGAATCGCAATGGCGGCAACACCTACGGCAGCCACACCCACGAAAATGGCCAGGACCAGCGGAAGGGGGAGACCGAATAGCGCAGCTTGCATCGATCAGACCTCGATGTGCGCAACGGCGCGCAGCCAGAAGAAGCCCACGATCAGCGATACAACACCGTATAGCAGCAGGTTGCGACCGAGTTCGGTGTCCGTGAGCTGGGCCGCATAGTCGGGACTGACAAAGCGGAGAAAGAAGTACATACCGATGGGAATTGCCGCGAGCACAAACGCTGACAGCTTGGACTCGGCGGTCAGGATGTCAACCTGACTGCGGAACGTGATGCGATCACGAATTACGGTGGAGATGTTGCCGAGGATCTCCGAGAGATTGCCGCCCGTCTCTCGCTGAATCAGGATGGCCAGTACGAACATGCGGGAGTCAAGCGTGCCCAGCCGGTTCTGCAGGTTGTCGAGCGCCTGCCTGGTATCTATGCCGAGACGCTGCTCATCGTAAAAGCGCGAGAACTCCGGACCGAGCGGAATGGGCAGCTCATTGCCGACAAAACTCATGCCCGCCTGCAGCGAATAGCCGGCACGCAGCGAGTTGACCAGCATGTCCACAGCCTCGGGCAACTGCTCTTCGATCTGCTTTTCGCGCTTTGCCTTCTTCCGCGACACCACAAGGAAGGGAATCGTCATGCCCACCACGCCGATGGAAAGCGCGACCAGCGGCTCGAACACAAACGCGGCCAGCACGCCGGCCATGAGACCGAGCAATACGAATCCGGCAAACTCGCCCGCGCTCCAGCCGAGGCCGCTGCGCGCCGTGGACTCCTCGAGCCGCTGCGTAAACGATGATCCTTTCAGCACGGCGTCGAGCACGCTTTCGCTCGATTCCTCGCCTCGCAAAATGGCGACGGAGTCGGTGTTGCGGCTCAGCCCCGTGAGGCTGCCCAGACGATCGCGCAGTTCGCGTTCGCGGGCAATGCGCTGCCGGTTGAAGAAGAGATACACACCGACCACGAGCAGCAGCACGCTGGCTGCTGTCGCAATCGAAATGATCAGGATCGAATCGCCCATCACTCAGCTTCCCTTGGCTTCGAGGAAAAGACGCGCGGGCAGGTCGATGCCGGCAATCTTGAGACGTTCGGCGAAGCGCGGACGCACACCCGTGGCCTCGAACTGCCCAATCACCTTGCCCTCGGGCGAAATGCCAACGCGGCGGAAGCGATAGATCTCCTGCATCTGCACAATGTCGCCTTCCATGCCGGTGAGTTCGGTCACGCTCGTGACGCGGCGCGAACCGTCCGACAGGCGGCTCACCTGAATGATGACATCGAGCGCCGAGGAGATCTGTTCGCGCATGGCCTTGTCCGGAAGGCTCGTGCCGGCAAAGAGAATCATGGTTTCGAGTCGCGACACGGCATCGCGCGGTGTATTGGCGTGCACAGTGGTGAGCGATCCTTCGTGACCAGTGTTCATGGCCTGGAGCATGTCGAGC